>NZ_JAICZA010000231.1 GCF_025933915.1 Mycobacterium sp. | reverse complement strand
GCGGCGATCGCGAGCGCGGCGCAGCCGGGCGAAGCGGGTCACCGCCACCAGAACTAGCGGCGATCGCGAGCGCGGCGCAGCCGGGCGAAGCGGGTCACCGCCACCAGAACTAGCGGCGACCTACGACGTGTCTGCGGCGTCCGGGCTGTGGTCTTCGTCGTCGTCATCGCCGTCGCGGAGCAGCTTCTCCGGGTGGTGGTAGGTGTTGGTGCGGGGTTGTGCGCGCTCGAGGTGGGGTGGTGGGATCCATTCGGTGTCGCCGCGGGCGGTTTTGCGGGTGCTCCAGCCGCGGGGTGTGAGCATGCGGTGGTGGGTGCCGCAGGCGAAGGTGAGGTCGTTGATGTCGGTGGTGTGGCAGGCGGCGTAGTCGGTGACGTGGTGGACTTCGCAGTAGTAGCCCTTGACGTCGCAGCCCGGGGCGGTGCAGCCGCGGTCCTTGGCGTACAACACAATCCGCTGACCCGGCGAGGCCAGCCGCTTGGTGTGATACAACGCCAACGCTTTGCCCTTGTCGAAGATCGCCAGATAATGATGGGCGTGGCGGCCCAAACGGATCACGTCGCTCATCGGCAAAATGGTGCCCCCGCCGGTGAGGCCGCGCCCGGCGGCGGCCTCGAGCTCGCGCAGCGTGGTGGTCACGATGAGGGCGGCCGGCAGGCCGTTGTGCTGACCCAACTCGCCGGAGCCCAGCAGCGCGCGCAGCGCTGCCTGCAGGGCGTCGTGCTGGCGCTGGGCGGCTGAGCGCGGGTCCCCGTCGATGGCCTCTTGGCTGGGCGCGCCGTCCACACACGGAACCTCGTCGAACGGGTTGCACATGCCCGGCGCGGCGAGCTTGGCGAAGACGGATTCCATGGTGGCGCGCAGCTCGGGGCTGATCAGACCGCGCAGTTCGGACATGCCATCGGCCTGTTGGCGGCCCAACATCAGGCCGCGCTGGCGCGCGCGGTCTTCGTCGGTGAAGGTGCCGTCGGGGTTGAGGCAATCGTCCAGTGTGTGGGCCAAGCCGTCGAGTTCCTCGGGCCGGTAGTGGGCGGCGTGGCCGGCCAGGTCGGCTTCGACGCGCTCGCGGGTGGCCTGATCGATCCAGCCGGGCAGGCGGCGGCAGAACTTGCGGATCACCGCGACGTGTCCGGCGCCGAGTTCGCCGCGGCGTTGGGCGGCGGCGGTGGCGGCCAGGGTCGGCGGCAACGGTTCACCGGTCAGGCCGTGGCGTGGACCCAGATCGGCGGCCTCTTTGACCCGGCGGGAGGCTTCGGCGCGGCTGATCCTGATCCGGTCGGCGATCGCGTGGTCGAGTCTGCCGCCGAGTTCTTGGACGCTGGCTTGGCGCCCAAGGTGATTGATCAACCGATGCTCGGGCACCGGCAACCGTCGGCGCGCCTTCTCACAGCGCTCCAACAACGCCAGGCACTCTCGGGGAGTCAACGCGTCGAAACACAGCCCCACGACGTCCTCAAGCGCGGCATCGAGGGCATCGAAGGCCGCGGTGATCACGTCCCGATCGATGACGGCGCCCGAACTCATACCGCGAAACTATCGGGGACCACCGACAAAAATCGCCAGTCTGGGACCGCTGAAACCACAGTGACACAAGGGATTTCGATATACGAATTCGATATCCGAAATCCTGCGAGCGCGCGACGGGAGGGCCGGCGGCACGGGCGAAACTGGTCGCCGCCCTCAGAACTAGTCGGCGTCGCGCTTCGCCTGGACCTGCCTCTCGATTTCGCGCCAATACCCCGGCGTGGGGCGCGGCTTCCCGAAGCCGCCCGTCGCCGCCTTCTTCAGGACGGCGTCGGCGCCGTCGATGTCCTTCATGAGTTCCAGGGCGAACTCACGCTCGGCGGCGTAGTACTTCGCCGCCCAGCGCAACGCGATCACCGAATACGCCCACGCGGGTTCGCCCTCGGCGCCGTCGGCATCTTCCACCGCCTTGCGATGACGGGCCTCGGCGTAGGCGACATGCTCCTGCAGCAGTTCCTTGAGTCGAGCCGGGTTGGTCAGGTGGCCGAACGTAACCCGCAGCAGCACACTGTGTTTGAGCACCGGCGGGTCCACGGGCGCGTCGTTGACCCACTCGATCGCGGCCGCCATCCCCGCTTCGGTGATCTTGTAGAGCCGGCGGGTGCGGGTGCCCTCATCGCGTTCGACGCGCGACGTGACCAGCCCCAGACCCTCCAGCTTCTTCAGCTCCGAATAGATCTGGCTGTAGGAAGGGCTCCAGTAGTAGAGGTCGACGCTCCAGTCGATCCACTTCTTGAGGTCGTAGCCGGAGATCTCCTCCTCGTAGGACATCATGCACAGCAACGCCCGACTGGTGGCGGCCAACGCCGCATTCGCCGGCTTTTTGCTGGCAGGGTCCGTTTCGGAGTCCACGTCGCCAGGTTAGCAACACGAACCCTAGATTGGAGCACATGGACCGCTGGCTGGGACGCCCGTGAAATTCGCCTTCCCCATTCCGCACCTGCTGCGCCTCAAGGCGATTTCGCAGCCCTGGGAGGCGGCCGTCACCGGGCCCGAACAGCGGCGCATGATGCAATGCGCCGACCAGTGGGGCTACGACATGATCGCGGTGCCCGAACATCTCGTCATCCCCACCGACCACGTCGCATTATCCGGGCCGCACTATTTGCACTCGACGGCCGCGCAGGCCTTCATCGCCGGTGCCACCGAGCGGGTCGCCGTCAATTCCTGCGTCACCATCTTGCCGCTGCACCATCCGATCGCGCTGGCCAAAGCGCTGGCCACCGCGGACTGGATGAGCGGGGGCCGGATGATGGTCACCTTCGGAGTCGGCTGGCTGGCACGGGAGTTCGAGCTCGTCGGCGTGCCGTTCGGGGAGCGCGGGCGGATCGCCGACGAGTATCTGGCGGCCATCGTCGAATTGTGGACCAGTGACGCGCCTCGATTCGAGGGCCGCTACGTGTCGTTCGCCGACATCGCATTCGAGCCGAAACCCGTTCAAAAACCCCATCTTCCGATCTGGATCGGTGGTGACGCCGACGCCGCGCTGCGCCGGGCCGCCACCTTTGGATCGGGATGGTGGCCGTTTCTGACACCGCCCGAGCAGATCGCCGAAAAGCTCGACTACATCAAGTCCCAACCTTCCTATGACGGTCGGTCTTTCGAGGTGATGCACGGGCTGGGCACCAACCGGGTCGGCGAAGGACACGTCGCCCGCCGCGACGCCAGCGATCGGCCGGGCATGAGCGCGGCGCAGATCGTCGACCGGTTGGGCTGGCTCGCCGAGCAGGGCGTGACGATGACCGCGGTTCCCGTTCCCGCCGTCGGCGGGGTGGACGAGTACCTCGATTACGCGCGGTGGGTCATCGAGGAGATCAAGCCGCAGCTGCCATGACGTCGCGGTGCAGGATAGCGGCATGAACCGAAAGCGCGTCATCGTCGCGGGACTCGGGGACGCGGGCGTCCTCGCGGCGATCCGGCTGTCCCGGCATGCCGACGTCGTCGGGATCTCGGCCAAACCCGCGCTGGTGAGCGGCCAGGAACTCGGCGTCCGGCTATCCCGTCCGCACGACTGGGCCCGCGATTACTGGATCCCGTTCGATCGGTTCCGCCGCCTGGATGGCGTCCGGACGGTGCAGGCGACGCTGACCGGAGTGGACCTGGGCGCCCGAATCGTCTTCGGCCGGGCCGAAGACGGGACAACCATCACCGAGGCCTACGACGCGCTGGTCATCTCGACCGGAGTCAGCAACGGGTTTTGGCGCCAGCCGACATTGCAGTCCGCCGCCGACATCGGCGCGGGGCTGCGCGCCGCGCACGACCGGCTTGCCACCGCCGCGTCGGTGATCGTGGTGGGCGGCGGCGCGGCCGCGGTCAGCAGCGCCCTCAACATGGCGACCACCTGGCCGGACAAGCGCATCGACCTGTACTTCCCCGGTGCGACCGCTCTGCGGGAATATCACCCGCGGACCTGGCAGCGGCTTCGCACCCGGCTGCGCGAGTTGGGCGTCGGCGTGCACCCGGGCCACCGCGCCGTGTTGCCCGACGGATTCGCGGGTGACGAACTCACCGGCGACCCGGTGCCCTGGAGCACCGGACAACCCCCGGCAACCGCCGACGCCGTGCTGTGGGCGATCGGGCGGATAAGACCCAACACCGAGTGGCTGCCGCCGGAGTTGCTCGACGAGCGGGGATTCGTTCGCGTCACCCCGCAGCTGCGGGCGCCCGGTCATCGCGGTGTCTTCGCGCTCGGCGACGTCGCGGCCACCGATCCCCTGCGCAGCTCCGCCCGCAACCGCGGCGACGCGCTGGTGGCGCGAAATCTCCTCGCCGAGTTCGCGGGCCGACCGTTGCGTACCTTCCGCGCGCCGACGCGGCGGTGGGGTTCGCTGGTGGGCATTCAGCCCAACGGCCTGGAGGTCTTCCTGCCCTCCGGCCGCGCCTTCCGCTTCCCGTCCTGGTCCGTCGAACGCGTGGTGGTGCCGTGGTTCGTGCGGTGGGGCATGTATCGCGGTGTGCGCCAGAACAATCCGCTGGGGTAAGGCATACGCCCTCCCCCAGCTTCGGTGATCAGACGGTGTTGAGCAATAACATCAGCCCGTAATCCATGTGGATCTGTTGGTGGCAGTGCAGCAGGGAGAGGCCGGGTTGATCGGCGACGAAGTCGATTTCCATGCTTTGGTAGCCGCCCAGCATCGCGACGTCCTTGCGCACGCCGGCGGTCGATGCGCCGGCGAAACGGGTGATTTCGAAGGTGTGCCGGTGCAGGTGCATGGGGTGCAGGTCGTCGCTGGCGTTGCGCAAGCGCAGCCGGTAGCGCTTGCCACGCTCGATATCGAGCACGGGCTTGTTGGCGTCCATCGCGAAGGGTGCGCCGTTGATCGTCCAGACGTTGAAACCGTTGTCGGCGGCGTTGCGCTTCTCGATCAGCATGTCGATGGTGTGGTCGGGCGGCGCAGGGTTGGTCGGATGGGGTGTGGCGAACAGCCGGTAATCCCACCTGAACGGCGCGGGCTCCACCCATTGCGGATCCCCACCGCGCCCGGCATATTCGACGACCACGCCCATGCCGCGGCCCCGGTCGTCGTCGGAGAGATCGCCCAGCACCCAGACGCCCGGATGGGTCATATTGACCAGGGCCGAGACCCGTTCACCCGCGCCGAGCCACAACACCGGCACCGCCGCCCGCGTGGGTACCGGGTTGCCGTCCAGCGCGACGACGGTGAAGGTGTGCCCGGGCAGGGCCAAGCTGCGTGTCTCGGTGGCGCTGCCGTTGAGTACGTGGAGCAGCACCAGCTGACCGGTTCGCACGCGGATGGGGTCGCCGTGGCCGAGCATGCGTCCGTTGATGGCGAAAGCCCCATAGCCCACCTCGTAGCCGGGTTGCTCACCCCGGCCCAGCGAGGCCGCCATCGACGCCTCCCCCTTCTCCTTGAGATCCGGGTCCTGCTCGCCGGCGAGGAAGTCGCCGGCCATGTCGCCTCCTCGACTGAACGTGGGCTCAAAATCCTTGAGTGTCAAGAAGATTTCTTGGTCGAACGCACCCGCGTTCTGCGTGGACTCGATGTAGACCGGACCCACCAGTCCGGTGTACTGGCCACGGGACAGATCGGCGCGCGGTACCACGTGCGTGTGATAGAAGCGGAAG
>NZ_JAICZA010000115.1 GCF_025933915.1 Mycobacterium sp. | reverse complement strand
GAGCCGGGGGTGCTGATGCCCTCCACCTTGTGCGAGAGGTCGTCGCGCACCACGTCCAGCACGCCCTCGAAGTACCGGTCGAGCGCCACCTTCGACACGCCGATAGCGACGACGCCCTGACCGATCCGGTTGTACCGGTCGTGAATCATGCCGACCAGCGTCGCCTGCCGGCCCGGGCTGGCCCGCACATCGAAGCTCTCCACCAGGTCCAGGTTGCGGTTGTGCAGGGCGACGACGGTGATGTTGAAGAAGTCGAGATCGTCCCCCTCACCGCCCGGCGCCGGGTCGAGGGCCATGAAGAACTTGGCGTAGTGCAGCGGGGTGTCGTCCGGCTCGATGATCGTCACCCACCCGACGTTCAGCCGTTCGCCATGCTCGGCGCGAGGGTCCATCAGGTGAATCCGCCGGAACCGGTTGGGTGTCGCCTCGTACTCTTCGAGCAGCCGCTCACGGGTCCAGTTGTCCGGCCACAGCAGTTCGGCCTCCGTCAGCTGCGACTCCTTCGGCGCGACGTCCGGCCGGCCCGGCATGTGCATCGACGGCCGCTTGAACGTCCCCCACCCCTTGCGGGCGCTGAGCGTGTGCAGCAGATCCTTCGGGTCGTTGAAGTTGCCCGCCATCAGCACCTTGCCGGTCTTGACGATGCGGGTCAGCACCACCAGGTCCATGACGTCCAACGCCCGCTTGCGCAACGCCGGGGACGTGGCGTTGCGCGGCGTGATGACGTCATCGCCGATCATCCAGTCGAGGCGCCGGCCGTGGATGCCCTTCGAGTCCAGGCCCTTGGCCTGCCACGTCGGGTCCTTGCTGGCCCCCGGCCGCTTGATGATGATGGCGTCCTCGCGCCACACCTGCTCCTCCGGGTCCGGCACGATCAGCGGGTTGCCCTTGGAGTCGATGAAGTCGGCGGCGATCCGCTCGTTGTTGACGACGTGCCAGGCGATCACGGACAGGTTGCCGACCGCCATCCGCTCCTCCTCCGACAGCAGCATCCCGCGCAGCTGCTGCTCGCGGGCCACGCTGTCGACGATCAGCCACAACGGCAGCACCTGGGACAGCAGCGTGGTTTTCAGGAACTCGGGGGGCAGCATCACGACGCTGCGGCGCTGCGCCAGCGAGAACGACAGCATGTCGATGGCGAACGACGGCAGGCCGCTCGTCCAGTTCGGGTCGTACGGGCGGACGTACACCTCGGCGAAGTACGCGGGGTTCGCCAGGGCTCGCGCGACGCGCTGGCGGCGCCGCTGCTCGATCAGGTGCCCGTCAGCTGTCGCCATCGGTGATCTCGGTGACCTCGGTGGCGGTGCCCTCCACGTCGTACGGGTCGGCGAGCCCGCGCTCACCGTAGGCGGTCTCGAACGCCTGGCGCTCGCGTTCGATCTCGGCGGGGTCGACGCCCAGCTCATGCAGCACCGACACGCGCCCGGAGTGCCGGATCTCCTGGGCGGCGTCCAGCCCGTTCAGTCGGGCGCGGCGCTCCATCGTCTTGAGGACCACGGCGGCGGCCCGGGCCTGGTCGCGCGGCTTGTGATCCGGCTGCATGCGCAGCGCTTGCGGCAGGAACGTGGCGAGCAGATCATCAAGGCGCTGGTTTTCGAGGACGCGCAGCTGCTCGGTGGTCTCCGAGTCCTCCTTGCTGATCCGGTTGAGCGCCGAGTCGAGGATGGTGCGGACCGTGGCGTCGCTGATCGGGTCGCCGAGCTTCGCCATCGCGTCCGCGATCTCGATGCGCCCCAGCCCGCGCCGGCGGAGCTTCAGGACGTTGTTGCGCCGCTCGACCTGCTTGAGCAGCGCGGCGCCGCGCAGCGTGACCGCCTTGCCCTCACGGTGATCGGATGACGAGTGATGGTCTGGCACGCGTGGAAGGCTACCCGCCATGCAACTCGGGTTCACCGCCAACTACATCGAGCCGATCCTGGCCGGTGCCAAGACCACCACGCTGCGAGCGCGGCGCCCGAAGTTCGGTCCCGGTGACGTGTTCGGCGCCCGCTGCCGTTACGGCGACCCGCCGTTCGCCATGTTGCGCTGCGTGCGCGTCGAGGGCGTCACCGTCGCCGGCCTGACCGCCCAGGACGCGCTGCTGGACGGCTTCGACAGCGCTGAGGCGCTGCGGGCGACGCTCCGCAAGCTCTACCCACGTCAGGACGTGCTGTGGCGCATCGTTTTCGAGCGGGTCGAGTAGCGTGAGCGCCGCGGCGGGGCGGCTGGTGCTCGCGCCCCGCCGCACCCCGCCGGTCAGCGGCCGTTGAGCTTGGCCCGGCGGCGCTTTTCGTCGCGCAACCGCTGCTCCCGGAGCATTTCGGCGCGGGGATCGACCACTTCCTCAGCCGATGTGCGCAGCAGCGTCTGGCGCACGTAGCTTTTGAGCGCCGGGACACGATGGTCGATGTGCCACCAGCGGACCGCCTGGGTCATGGCGGCCTGCTTGTCGACGCCGGACGCGCGAAGCGTGCCGCCCGGGATCGTGAACCGGCCGATGTGATGCGGGTTGATGGTGACCCGGTAGCTAGGCACGACGAGGGGCGTACTCGAAGCTGGACGTGGCGAGCTTACGCGGGTTGGCGTGCTGCTTGACCAGCCGCTTGGGCTTGCGGGACCGTGACGGCGCGTTGGTGGCCTTCGACTCCCGCCAGCGTGGCGAGCGGCGCATCGCCGAGATCAGGCCCGGGTGCGCGGTGGTGATGCGATACCGGTCGCCCTGGCGGTGCAGATGCTCGCCGACATGCTCGGACAGCGCCATCCCGAGGCCGGCGCCCTGCCAGTCGGGCAGCACGACGATCCGGTGGTTGACCATGATGTTCTTCGCGGTCGGGTGCGGGAACCGGTACCAGGCGTTGAACGCCACCGGCTCGCCGTCATGGAACGCGCAGACCTGACGGGCCGCGACGTGCAGGTCCCCGCTCAGGTAGTGATGCGGCCGAAAGAGCGGCCAGGCGTCACGCCCGACAGCCGCAACGTCGAAGTGCAGCTCGGGTCGCCGTTGAAGGCGCCTCCACTCGAAGTCGACGCTGTCCGGGCGGTACACCCAGTCGGGTTGCAGCCAGTCGATGACGTCGGCGTGGCAGCTGACCGCGACCAGTCGTGTGCCGGTGCGGCGCACGGTCTTGGCGACCGCGGCGGAGCCGATCTGAGCGACCCTCCGGTCGACGGTGGACGTGAACTCGTCCATGACGGCGGGGGCGTCGTAGCTGGCGCTGGCGAGCGCTCGCGCGAGACCGGCGCGGAACTGCTGACCGACCGACAGCGCCGCGTGCGGCCGCAGCCATGCCGGGGCGGACCCGAAGCCGACGCTGGACAGCAGCCCGGTGATCTGCTTGATGCCCAGGCCCTCCGGGAAGTCATCGACGATCGCCCGGTCGGTCCAGCCCATCCGGTTGGTGGCCGCGTACTCGTCCGGCCAGGTAGCGGCGGCCAGGGTGCTCTTGCCGGAGCCGGACGGCCCGACGATCAGGCCGATATGCCAGTCGCGTTCGGCGAGGCCGTCGAACTCGTCGGGCACGACGACGGTGGTGGTGTCCGACTGCGCCTTGGCGACGTCGAACATCGACCTGACCTGTAGCACCCGGCCGCTCGACGGCACCGTGCTGGTCAGCCGGACCTGCCTCACTGCTCGTCGTCCATCATCCGGTCGCCGCGGGCCGCGGCGGCGCACAACGCGACGACGATGATGAGGCAGGCGACGAACACGGCGATGACGCCGACCAGGATGATGAACAGCTGAGTGCTCACCCCTCCGCGCTCCCGTACGCCCACATCTGCGCGTCGGCCAGCTGGTCGCGCAGCACGTCCACATCGAAGTCCCTCAGCGGGAGCTCCACCTCGACGCTCAGCTGGTCGTGGACGATCGCCAGCATGACCCGTCGCCGCCCGTTGTCGGTGAGGCGCATCACGATCGGCCAGCCGTCCTCGAGATCCAGCCGGACACGGGCCGAGCCGGGTGCGCGGCGCCCGGTCCGGCCGATCTCCTCGATCTCGCGCCATCGCTTGAGCAGCCCCATCACGCGCCGAGCGCCAGCGTGGCCAGGCCGTAGCCGATCAGGAAGCCGACGAGCGCGAACGCCAGCCAGCCGAGCACCTTCACCATCGCGTCCCCCTGCGTGTCGTTCATAGCAGCGCCCGGACGTTGTAGCCCTCGGCGTCGAGCCGTTCGAGCAGTTCGACCTGGGCGTCCTCGTTGTCGCACTCGACGACGACGCCCCACACGTCTGGTTCCGGGTCGACGTCGGCGTCACCGGTCGGGTCGTCGCCGGTGTCCGGCCCGTTGCCGAGCAGCCGGTCGATCTCGTCGGGCTCGAAGCCGGTCAGCAGCGGGTCGGCGTCCGGCAGTGCCGTGTAGTCGGCGAGCAGGGCTTGCAGGCTGGACTCGACGTACTCCCCGTAGGGCTGGTTGTCGCGCAGCATGATCTCGCGCCTGCGCTTGTCGTCCAGTTCGTAGATCGCCACCGGCACCCCGCCGCGGCGGTCGATGAACGCGTTGAGCCGCGGGTACGCGCCGATCGGCGTGTCGATCCCGGCGATCATGTCCTTGATCGCGCGGAGGCGCATGTTTCCGGCGACGACCTCCCCGTTGGTGTCGGCGATCAGCGGCCGGGCGTCGAGCATGTCGGGGTCGGCTTCGAGCGCGTGCTTGAGCGCGTCGAAGCGCTGCGGGTCGATCTGGCGCGGGTTGATGGCGGACTCGCGCAGTTCACCGGGGTGGACGTGGGAGATTCGGTCGCTCACGGGGTCTCCGTCGGGTAGGTGAACGTACGATGGCACGCCGGGCACATGGCGTGCATGCCTGCCACGCCGGCGAGGTCGTCCGGCTCGACCGGCCAGCGGTGAGCGCAAGCCGGTCGCGGGCAGCCGAGCAGTATCCCGGCGTCCATGCCCACGATGCTGCTGTGGATGAGCGCGAGGGGGGCGTCGTCGCGCGGCCCGAGCGCCAGCGTGAACTTGTCGGCGGTCATGGTGCGCCCACGATCGCACCGGCGGCGTCCATGTCCCGGGCGAGATCACGGAGCCGTTCGGCGGTCTTGAAGTCGGTGCGTTCGAGCAGGTCGGCGGCGTCGAACAGCAGGCGCACGTTGTCCTCGGCCAGCACGGTCTCCTGCGCGGCCATCGCGTCGTTGAGCATCCGCCGGGCGTAGTCGGCTTCGACGCGTGCGTCGTTGGCGGCCTTCTGAGCCCGGTCGACGGCGGTCCTGGCGCGGCCCAGGATGCTCTTGGCGTCCGTGGTCAACTCGGCCATCGTGGTGGTCCCTTCGTGGTGGTGGTGGTTAGGTGGCCGGTGTGCACCGGGGGCACAAGGGCCCCCGGTGACGGTGGTGGCAGCGGTCGCAGAGCGTCCAGCGCTGCCCGTCGATGTAGACCAGCATCTACGCCACCGGCTCGAGGTTGACGCCGTGGCGAGCCATCAGCTTGGACACGTTGGCCTCGCCCCACGTGTGCTCGACGATCCGCTCGGTCTGCACCACGTGCACGCCGTGCTGGGAGCGCAACGTCAGGAACGCGTCAGTCGGCGACACCTTGCTGACCTTGCCCCATATCAGCCGGAGCGTGTCGGCGTCCATGAACGCGCACCCGAAGAACAGCCAGCGGTTCTTGCCCGGCATCTTGTCGCGCAGCTTGTCGCGTGCCTCGCGGCACACTTGGCGTTGCTGGTCGAGCGTGTACGTGGGGTGGCTCATGCGCTGCTCCGGTGTCGCGTGGTGGCGGTGGCGTGAGCGCACCGGCGCAGCTGGTCGCGCACGCGGATGGCGCGGCGCTCCCCGATCTGGTCGCCGTCGATGGCGCGGCGAGCCGCGAGGCGTCCGGCGGCTTTGCGGGCCGCGGCGATCGCCTCGTCGTACTCCCTGGCCTGTCGCACCAGCGTGCTCACCCGAGTGAGCATGGCGCGGTGGCCGGACGGAATCGTGGCGGCGCCGCGCGGCTAGACCCCCCGTCAGCGGTGGACGTGGAACCGCGCGGCGCCGTGGAACGCGCGAGGCGCCAGGCTTTTCAGCGCCGGCGCCTCGCTCCAGATCCACCACGATCGGAGCGTTGAACAGTACACGCCCCACGGACGGAAGCGTGTCACGGACCGGCCCCGCCGTGTGAGGCGCCGCCTGCCGCACGCGATACACGAACGTGCGGGGGTTCGGCGCCTTGCGCGGGGCCGCGGCCGTGAACAGAGCAGGGCCACAGGTAGCCCTCCCGTGCCGACGCTACACGATCACGCGTCGAGCACCCAGGTCAGCGTCTTGAGGCCGTGCTCCATCCGGATGCACCAGTCCTCCATGTCATCGTCGCAGGCCACCAGCATCCGGACGATGGCCCGTGCCGCGTTGTTGGCGACGGCGTGCTCGCGGGCCTGCCGGTCGTTGCTGTCGGTGGCGTCCAGGACGCGGGCCAGCTTGCCGGTGGCGTCCCCCAGCTGCTGTTGCAGCGACTTGATCTGCTCGGCCTGGCGGGCGATCGTCTGACCGGCGGTCCGGTCGTGCTCCGCGAGCTTGCCGCGGGCGTCGTCACGCTCCCGGGCCGTCCGGCGCAGGTAGCCGGTGGTCCGCTCGAGGTCGTCGCGCAGCTGGTCGGTCTCGGCGGACAGCTTGTCGACGGCGTGACGCTGGCCTTCGATCACCGTGTTCATGCCGTCGATGGTGGCGGCGAACCCCTCGGCGCGGGCGTGGTCAGCGGCGTGCCTGCGGTCCTGCTCGCGGCGCCAATCGACGCGGCGCTCCGCGGTGTGCGGCTGGTCGAGCATCCGGCCGACTTCGCTGGGGGTGCGATGGGGGCCGATGTGGCCCTTGGGCAACGCGCACCGGGTGCTGTACTGGCTGTCGGGCGAGGGAGCGACGTCGATCCGCTCACCGCACAGGTCAGGCATCGGTGCCACCGGCGGGCTCACGGTCGATGGTGGCGCCGACGATCACGCTGCCCGACTGCTCGGCGACGTCAAGCAGGGCGGCGATCACGGTCATGCCCGTCCGCTGTGCCGGGGTCGGCGGCCAGCCCGGCTCGTCACGGGTGACCGGCACGCTCGGCTCGGCGGTCATCGACGCGTCGATGGTGCCATCCTGCTGGTCGATGATCTCGATGGTGACCTTGGCCATGTGCTGCTCCTCTCGATGTGGTGGATGGGTGGCCGGCCGCCGCCGACGGCCGCGCGACGGCGCGGCGGCGGTCCGGCCGCGCCGGACGCTACCGGTTCCGTCCGATCGGGCAGTCACGGTCGACCGATGACCACCACACGCGGCCGCCGATGAGCGGCCTGAACTACGAGCGACGGCGGCCCGTGCGGCCACCGGAGCCACCGGCCACCACACGGTTCAGCAGGGCGCCGTCAGCGGAGCAGCTGGACGCGCTGCGAGCGCTCTGCGCGAGCGCCGGTGAGCGGTACGCGGCGCCGCGCACAGCGGCGGACGCCCGGCGCAAGATCAAGACGCTGCGGGCACTCGCGGGGAGGCGCGGATCACGGTAGGGGCATAGCGACTCAGAGGCCCCGACAGCACTCTGCGTAGTCCGTAGCGGTGCGGGTCCGTAGCCGACCGGTGACAACAAGGGCACCGGGCGCCATCGAGACATGTGGCGCGGGACAGCGGCACGCGGAACGGAGACCGATCCGAGCGCGACAGGCGACTGTCGGCAGGAGGGCGAGCGTCGGGGAGCACCACCCGTGAAGTGGTCTGAGTCAGCGTCGAGGAAAGCGGGCGAAAGGGGAGCGATCCCCTACCGAACTCGACGCCTTGATCCGGTCCAACCCCCCACCGCTTCCGCTGCGCGACGCAAGACCAGCTGGTCACGGACGAAGAAGAGACAGCACCATCCGGTCATCCCTTCGCACGGATCTTGTGCGCGTACGCCGGAGACACCCCGGCAAGCCTCGCAGCCTCCCGCTCACTGCCACCAGCATCCAGAAACGCCCGCAACGCCCTATCCCTCTCCACCCGCCTGGCGGCCACCACCCGCTCAGCCAGCCTCAACGCCCCAGCAGCCCCCACCAACGCATCAGTGCTCACCCGAGTAAGCATACCCCGCCAACCCAGGACGAATCAGAAGCAGGGCAAGCGTGGCTCGCTGGGCCGGCCCTGGGCCGTGGGGATGGGAAGTAGGGCCAGGATGCAGGGTCACCCGCCGGGTGGTCAGGGACACCGCTGCCCTGGCTTCTCCTGGCTTTCTGGCGCGGTGTGGTGTGCGGTGGCGTGCTGGTGTGGTGCTGGCGCGTGTGGCGCGTGTGGTGGCTGGCGTGGCGTGTGCGTGGCCCGGTGGTGGTGGCTGGCGCGGTGGTGTCGGTTGACGTGGTGGGTGCGTGTGCGTGGCCGTGTGCGTGTGGTGCCGGAACGGCCGATGCCAGCGCGGTGGCGCTGGCATCGGTGCTGCTGGCGTGGCTGGCGGCGGTGGTTCACGCGGTGACGTCGATCCCCCATACGCGGAGTGCGTCGGCTGCTCCGGCCAGTCGGCTGGCGTCGTACTGGCGGTGCTGGCCGGTGTCGAGGATGACGTCGTGCCAGCCGTGCGCGTTGATCCGGACGATGGTCCCGGTGGTCATGTCGGCGGTGAGCACTCGGTCTCCCGCGTTGAAGTGGTCCCCGGTCATCGGTGGTCCCCGGTGCGTGCGGCGGTCGGCTTGAGCAGCGCGGCGATGATCCGGTCGCACGCGGTGACGTTGACGTACACGCCGCTCGGGGAGCGGCGCCACACGTCCCCGTCTTGGTCGGTGGTGGTGGTGGTGGTGGCGGTCCGGTCGGTGGTCATGTCGGTGGTCTCCCTTGTGCCACCGGCCGCGCGTGGCGGCCGGTGGCGGTGGATGGTTGGCGGTGGCTGGTCCCTACTTGGCGCCGTGCGCGATCGCGTACAGCACGCACGCGATCTTCCGCCCGGTCAGCTTGTTCTTGGTGGTGGCGCCGGTGACGCCGAACGCGTGCTTGGCGTAGCGCTTGGTGACGTCGTGCCACGCGGCCGTCTGCGCGGCGGTCGGCTTGGTCGTGCCGCACGCCAGCTTGTGCGCGGCGGGCTTGGCGAGCGGCTTGCCGCCGCCGAGCACCGTGGCGGCGTCCAGCTTGGCGAGCTTGAGCGTCTGGCGCATGTCGGCCAGCTGCTTGGCGGACACGCCGGACGCGTTGGTGTACGCGCCACCGTGGCGCAAGCACTCGGTGGCGGCGGCGGCCGCCAGCTGGTCGGCGGTCCGCTCGCGCTGCTGCGGCTTGGTCGGCGCGGTGGACGTGCCCGGCTGGCGCTTGGTCGGCACCGGCTTGGCGGTGGTCTTCCCGTTCGGCTTGGCGGCCGCGCGGCCGTTCGGCTTGGCGGTGCTCCGCTTGGCGGCCGTCCGCTTGGCGGCGGTCGGCTTGGCGGTGCTGGGGGACTTCGTGGCCATGATGGCTCCCTCTGGCGCGGTGCGCCGTTCGTGGTGGTCGGCGCCGCTTGGCGCGGCGCTCACACGTGGTATCGGCACAGGACCGGCCGTTCTCACGCGAAGTGGACGAATGTCCAGGTGCCGCCGCCAGCTGACGGCGGGTAGGTCACCCGTCCACTTCCCCTGTCCCCGGGCGGCCGGGTGCGCTACGCGCGGGGACGCGTCATCATGCTGGCACCGCGCGTAGCACACGCCCTGTCGCGTTCCCGCTCGCTCTGGACGAACGACCGATGCGGTGTGAGGTGTGAGGTCACAGATCACACGACGGCCGCGCGGCGGCCCAGGGCCGGGACTTCACGGGTGTTGCCGAGATTTTCTGCCCATATTTCTGGTCGACTCGGCGGGCGCCGGCCACGCGTGCACCGGGCGCCGCAGGCCACTATCGTTCAGTGAACGCTCGCGCGTTTGAAGCGAGCGGCCGCGCCAGCCGGAAGCCTGGCATCCACCACGAAGGAGAAGGACATGGACCGCATCAAGATGGGCATGTTCGGCCGCCGCGCCGTCAAAGCGGGGACGCCGGACAGCAACCTTGACGAGCAGACGATGCTCGTCGACAGCCTGACCAACGTCATGCACTACGCCGACCTCGCCGGCCTCGACATGGACCGGGCGTTGGAGTCGGCGCTCAACCACTACGAGGCGGAGCGCAACGAGGCGGAGGCCGTCCTCGAGCGGTCCGGCCCGCGGCAGCACGGCCCGACCAGGGAGAAGCGGATCATCGCCGCCATCCTGGCGCCCGCCAAGGAGGCGATCGAGCCCGTGACGATCATGGCGGTCGCCACCGACATGCTCGGCCGCGAGGCCACCAGCGGCGCCGACTACCAGGAGGCCGGCCTGCCGATGATGGGCGGCTGCGAGAACTGCGGGGCCACGATCGCCGCGTACAACGCGTACCCGTCGACCAGCGGCTTCCTGCGCTGCGAGGGCTGCATCGGCGACGACGGCTACCCCACCGTCCGCGCGTTCTACAAGGACAACCAGTGATGCCCCGGCTCACGCACCGCCAGACGGTCAGCATCCGCTACGCGGGCGCCGAGTTGACCATCACCGCCATCCAGGCCGAGGAACTGGTCGAGGACCTGCGCAACGCCACCGACAGCGGCCGGGAGCTCAGCGCCCGGCTGATCGTCGCCCTCGACGCGCTGCGCGAGCGCGTGCGCCACCGGCCGCTGTTCAAGCGGGGCGACCGCGTGTTCAGCCACTACACGATGGGCTGGGGGACCGTGACGGTTGTCGGCCAGCCCGAACTTGTCCGCCACGCCGGGCAGGAGACCGGCGACACCGACACCTGGCATGTCGTCCAGTGGGACGACGAGCGGCAGGGCACGTCGCTGATGAACGATGGCGGCACCCTCGGCTGGGAGCACGCGCGAATCCTGCCGCCGCGCGTCGCCAGCCGCAACGGGTACGGCACCGACCCGAAGCTGGTCAAGACCACCACCACCACGAAGGAGCAGTGAGCATGCCCAAGAGCAAGAAGGCGTCCGCCGGCCCGAAGGTCGACGGCTACCAGCTGGTCACCGACCGGATCACCGCGCTGCTGAAGGCGGGGACCGTGCCGTGGCGCAGGCCATGGACCGGGGTCGGTGACGGCGAGCAGCGCAACCTCAAGAGCAAGCGGGCCTACCGGGGGATCAACCAGCTGCTGCTGATGTGCAGCGGGTTCGACTCGCCGTGGTGGCTGAGCTTCAAGCAGGCCAAGGAGCTGGGCGCCGAGATCCCGAAGGGGACGGTGACGACGCCGGTCGTGTTCTGGAAGGTGATCGAGCGGACCGTCGAGCCGGGCACGCCCAAGAGCCGCAAGCGCCCGGACGGATCGTGGTGCACGTCCGCCATGTTCCTGCGCTACTACCGGGTGTTCAACACCGACCAGCTGGTCATGCCCGACGGGTCGGTGCCCGAGCCGGTGCAGCACGCCGAGCCCGCGAACATGCGGGCGATGGACGTGTGCAAGCGCTACGGCGAGGACGGCGGGCCGGCGTTCAGCCACGGTGGCGACCGGGCGTACTACAGCCCGGCGCGTGACGCGGTGCGCATGCCGATCGTCGCCGCGTTCAACACCGAGGACGCGTACTGGTCCACCCGGTTCCATGAGCTGACCCACTCCACCGGCCACGCCAGCCGCCTGGCCCGCGAGGAGATCATGGGCGTCGACAGCACGTTCGGCAGCGAGCCGTACGCGATGGAGGAGCTGGTGGCGGAAATGGGCGCGGCGATGCTGGCCGCCACCGTCGGGATCGACACGACGATGGAGGCGTCCGCCGCCTACATCGCCAACTGGCTGGCCGTGTTCGACAACGACCCCAAGTTCGTCGTCAACGCGGCCGCGCGGGCGCAGCGTGCGGTGGACATGATCCGCGGCACCGTGTTCGAGGACCGGTCGGCGCCGGTGGCGGAGCAGGCGGCATGAGCGCCTACTACATCGTCGAGCACGCCACGCGCGGCTGCTACCAGGAGTGGGTCGACTGGCCGCTGGTCGAGCAGCGGACGGGCCGGCCCCGGTTCGCGTGGAGCAAGCCCCGCACGGCGGCCGCCCGGTTCACCAGCGTGCAGGCGGCCCGGGCGATCGTCGACCGGTGCGCGGCGTGCGGCGTCCACGGGTGCTACGTGCTCGGCAACCCGGGCAAGCGCGGCGACGGCTGGCATGACGTGATGACCGAGGCATCCGAATGATCGCCGTCGCCTGCTACGTGCTGATCGGGCTCGCGTGGCTGGTCGACGTGTGGTCGTGGACGGAGGACTGGCGTGAGCGTCGCGCCATGCGCCGGTCCGGCGACGGTCGCCCGCGATGAGCGTCACGTACAGCTACGCGGTGGCCGCCCTGTCGGTCGCCGCGTACGAGTACCGCCGCTGGCGGCGGGGCCGGTCGTGAGCGCCGCGCTGACGCTGACCGGCGCTGAGATTCGCCAGCTGGCCGCGCTGGTCGGCCGTGGAGCCACCCCGCTGCTGCATCGCGTGATTCGTGCGCCGGACGCCAGCGGGCTTCTGGTGAGCCGCGCCGACGGCCGCCAGTGGCATGTGCGGCCGTCGGCGGCCGGTGGCACACGCCCGTTGGCGCCCCCCGGACTACGGGGGGACGTCACCGGATCGGACCCCGCCGCGTGAGCCGTGTACGCTCGCGCCGTTCACCGAACACCATCCACCACGAAGGGAGCAACACCATGAGGACCATCACCGGTCCCGAGGCCGTCACCACGTGCTTGGCGCTGCGCCGTGAGGGCGTCACGTTCATGCCGACCGAGGGCGACGACCACCCGCCGATGTTCACCGCGCACATGGGGGCGTGGCACGCCAGCGTGCAGGAGGTGACGCCGGGCGAATGGACGCTGCGGCTGTCCACCCCGGCCGGGGAGGCGGCGTTCGACGTTGAGCGCGACGTGGGCGTCGACTACGTGGCCGCCAAGTGGGGGCCGCTGCTGCGGTCGCTCGCCGGCCTTCAGCCCGAGATCGTCAGCGGCGGCGGCGGCGCGTTCCTGTGGTACGTGACGATGCGCACCGACCTCGACCAGCGCCGGTACGTGGTCAGGGCGGACACGGCCATGAGCGCCGAGCGGCTGGCCGCCACCCGCTGCCGCACCGGCAGGGTCATGTCGACCGTCGCATGCTGGCGGTGGCAGTGATGGCCCGGCGCAACGGCCAGCCCGAGTACGTCCGCGTCGACATGAGCATCCTGCTCGACGCCGAGCAGCTGCGCAGCGACGACCAGCTGCGGGAGATCATCGACGACGTGCTCGACGCGGTGGGCGACGACGCGCTCACCGTGCACGCGGCGCGGCCGACCCGGTGGACCGGTGACGGCCGCTACCACCCTGACGACGACTCCTGGCTGCATGAGGGGCTGCGGACGTTCGTCCGGTTGGAATGTCCGGTGTGCGGCGCGGTGTGCCCCGAGTTCGATGGCCCGGGCTGGTGCACCGGCGACCGGGCGGTGACAGGCCCGCACGGGTACGTGCGGCGCGGCGGCCCGCACCCGCGGGCCCGGTGGCGCAACGTCCGGTACACGGCGCGGGTGGCGCCGTGAGCCGCCTGCCGTTGCGGCCCGGCTACCGGCTGGTGCGCCACGCCGAGGTTGACCTGCTCGCGCACGCGTTGCGCGAGCGGGGCACCCCGGTCGCCGTCGAACTGGCCGCCGCGCTCGAAGAGGCAGCGGTGCACCGGGAGCTGACCGGCCCGCCGTCGGGCACCAAGTCGATCGTGTTCTACCCCGGCGCGTACGCGGACGTGGTGCTCGCCGAGGAGCTTCGCAAGCTCCGCGGTGACGTCCGGCCGAACAGCCGCCGACGACAGCGCCAGGTTGACGGTTTGCGCTGCGCTGCGGCGCCCGCGGTGGCCGCGGTGATGCCATCTATCGTCCGGCATGTCCGGGCGCCGCTGGCGGCGATTCTGGCGGCGGTCGCGCTGGCGGCGTTCGCCGCGCTGGCGGCGGCGCTGCTGGCACGCCACGCGCGGCCGCGGCGCCCGCGCCCGCCGGCCGCCCGCGTCACCGTCGAGGTCAGCCCGACGATCGCGGCGTGGCGCCGCGTCGGCCAGGCCCTCGACGAGATCGACGTTGCCGACGAATCAGGCCCAAATCTTCGGGCGGCTTCGCCCGATGCCATGAACCACCACACCAAGGAGCAGTGACATGCGCAAGGAGTACGACGACATGGACCCCATCGAGCGCCAGAACGCGCTCGCCGGGATCGCGGAGTGCGCGGCCGACCGGATCGAGACCGCGCCCGTCGACGACTACCGGCGGGTCGCGGAGACCGCGGACGGCGACCCGGCCGACTGGCAGGACGACGACGCGTGCCGGTTCTGCGTGATCGGGGCGCTGTTCCGCTGCGCCCGCGACCTCGGCGCCGTCACCGACGAGCACGGCAGCGAGGCCCTGACCGGCGACGCGACCGAGCACATGAAGTCGCTGGGCTTGCTCGACGACGTGGAGCCGTGGCACTCCTACGACTACTTGACCGGGCTGCTGGTCAAGGACCCGTCGGGGCTGATCGCCGCGGAGAGGCTGCGGGGCATGGCGGCCGCGCTGCGCACCGGCATCGAGACCGCGGGGGCGTGATGGCGTCCGTGATCCGCTGCCGGGCCAAGCTCGACGACGTGGGCTGCTTGGACGGCGAGCCGTTGGAGCGCCAGTTCGGGCAGCGCGGGCCGGATGAGGACGCGCTGCACCCTGGTGAGGACGGCACGTTCGACGGGTCCACGATCGTGTGCGATCCGTGCTACATCGCGCTGATGGAGTTCACGCCGTCCGGGCAGGGGCTGCTCGGCGAGCTCCCGGAGGCCATCGACGTGTACCGGCACAACCGGGCCTACCTGGTCGACTGCGACGCGGACGGCTTGGCCGCCGCGGTGCAGGAGGCCAAGGACCGGGCCGCCAACGCGCGGGCCGGGTCGGTGATGCACGCCAGCGCCAACGCGTGCGTGCACATGGCGCAGCGGGAGATCGCGCGGCGCGAGCAGCTGGCGCGTCGCGCCGGGGCGGCCGAGTGATGGTGGCCGTCCCCGGTGAGCGCGTGTGGAAGATCGAGGGCCCGAAGCGGGCGCTCAGGATCAGCCATCGGCCGCCGGACAGCCCGATGGGGCGGTTCGGCGGCGGCTGGCAGTGGGAGGTCGGCGTGCAGGTCGGCCCCCGGTCGGTGATCGTCAACTGCCTGGTGTTCACCATCAGGTACGACAGGAGGAGGGTGACGTCGTGAACGCGACGGACCCGCGGCGCAACATGGCGCTGCGCGACCAGATCAAGGCCCTGAGCGATCAGGGCTTGAGCATCCGGCAGATCGCCAAGGCGGTCGGCCGGTCCACCAGCCGCGTGCACGCCCTGCTGCACGAGGCCAGCAACGACACCACGACGAAGGAGACCAAGTGACCGATGACGACAAGACCGGCCGCAGCTGGACGCGCGGCCGGGAGCAGCGGCCGGTGGCCGCCGGTGAGGTGCCGATCATCGCGCAGGCGATGGCGGTGGCCACCGAGGCGCTGATCCGGTTCTGCGAGG
>NZ_JAICZA010000008.1 GCF_025933915.1 Mycobacterium sp. | reverse complement strand
GCGGTCGCTCGCGGTGCTGATCGTGGCCGGCGATCACCACGATCTGCTCGACGCGTGCCTTGGCAGCGTCGCCGAGCACCTGCCTGAGTTTCCCGTCTATGTCTACGGCCACGCGGAATCGGCCACGAAATACCCTGCGGTGCATCGGGTGTCGGGACCGGAGAACGTCGGCTTCGCCGCGTCCTGCAACGTCCTGGTGGAACACGCACCGGCGGACGCGGACCTGTTGCTGCTCAACGCCGATACCCGGCTGCTGGGGCCGCTGACCCGCACCCGAGCGTTGCTTGGCCGGCCGCACGTCGCCGCAGTGTCGCCGAGGGCGCACGCCACCGCGCCTGGCCGGGCGCCGGACGTGGACCACAGCTGCCTGGCGATCAACCGTGCGGCGTGGAACACCCTCGGCGGCTTCGACGAGGAGTTCTTCGGCTACGGTGCGGCCACCGACTGGCGGGCCAGGGCCCGTGCGCAGGGCTGGCGCGTCGTGCTGGCCGACGAACTCGGCGTCGATCGCCCGGTGATCGGCGAGAAGACCGTCAGTCCGGGCGAACGTCGCCGCAGCCATGACCTGGCCCGCGCCGACACCGCGCTATTGCTCGAACACCAACGCGGAGTCCACCACGCCGACGCGTACCTGGCGGGCGCCGCCGTGTGGGAGCGCGCGCGCAGGCGCGCGGTGCGCAGGCCGGCCGCCACCGACCTGCCGGCGATCGTGATCACCACCAACCGCCTGGTCTACGGTGGAGCTGAGCGGCAAAAGGCTTTGTTGGCAACGGAATTGGACCGTCGCGGCTACCCGGTCACGATCGCGTGCGTGCAGCGCTTCGGCCCGCTGATCTCCGAAATTCCGGAGACCGTGCGCGTCGTGCGCCAGCCGTGGTGGGCGCCGAATGTCGACATCCCGCCGGGCCCGGCGGTGGTCATCACCGGTGACACCAACACCGAGACGGGATTTGGCAGCTTGTGGCGCGCAGCGGGCCGGAAGCGGCGCTGGTTGGTCGCACCGCATGTCCCCCCGGAGGCGGATCGGCCCATCTACTCGCGGCCACTGACCGCTGCGATGCGCCGTGCGGACGGTCTCATCGTTCTGGCGCAACGACATTGGGATATGTTAGCCGCGCAGCACCGGCTCCGGGGAAGGAGATTCGTCGCACCCAACGGCGTCACCGACATCGGCGAGCCGGCTCCTCGGCTCCGCACCGCCGGTGAGCCGGTGCACCTGGTGATGCTGTCGCGCATCGTCGAGCACAAGAACCCGCATCTGCTGATCGAGGCGTTGAGTGAGCTCGGCGGGATGTCGTGGAAATTATCGATTTTCGGTGACGGGCCAGATCGGGAGAGGCTGCAGGCACGTACGCCTGCCGCGTTGGGCGATCGGGTCCAGTGGCGCGGATGGTCGCCCGGTCCAGGACCCGCGCTGGCGGACGCGGATCTGCTTTGTGTTCCGAGCCGTTCCGAGGCGTTCCCGGTGGTGATCCTCGAGGCGATGTCCCGGGGGGTTCCGGTTGCGGCGTCCGCGATTTGCGCTGTCCCGGAAATGCTGGATTTCGGAAGGGCGGGGTTCCTCGTCGAACCCGTATCCGTGTCGGGATGGCGAGAACAGCTTGCCCGGATCCTGGCAGACCCAGACCAACTGCCCTCGGTCGGACGACGCGGCTACGAGCGTATGCGCATGCATTACACGGTACAGGCGATGACCGACGCCTACCTGGACGCGATCCAAGCGGTACTGTGAATTCGCCTCGGGTGCTGTGGCTTTCGCCGTGGACACGGCCTGCGGTGCGCGTGCAGGCCGAAGCGCTGATGCGGCGGGGCGCCGATGTGCTGCTGGTGACCTCCGACCAGCACCCAGAGTCCGACGCCGCGCGTGATTACGAGTTGGTGCTCGACCCGCGGTTCCGCACGGCCGCGACCTGGCTGCCGACCTTCAAGGCCTGGCGGCGCGTCCGCGAATTCCGGCCCGACGTCGTGATCGCCGAGCTGGTCCGTGATCCACGCTGGATCGCCTTGGCGGGACTGGCTCCACGCATCCAGGTGGTGCACGACGACCGGCCACACGACCCCGACGAAGTGACACCGGCCTACGAACGCGCGGTATTCGACCGCTGGGGCGCCCGCTCGGCGGCCACCATCACCTACAGCGACCACGTCGCGACCGCCGTCGTCGCGCGGCGCGACGTCACTGGCACGCCCGTTCATGTTGTGCCCCTGGCCAGCGACCTCGACCTGGACCGAGTTCCACCGTTCGTGCCCCCCGAAGGGCGCCGCGATTTTGTCATGTTCGGGCGGCTCAACCCGTACAAGAACGTCGACGTCGTGCTCGACGCCTGGCGGCGACACGTGGCCGGCGGGCGCTGGCGCGGCGACAATCTGGTGCTCATCGGCGACGGGCCACTGGATGCCGCCGCGCTGCCCGAACACACGCGGTGGCGCAACGGCAGCTTCCGCTACTCCGATGTCGTCCCGACGCTTGTCGCGGCGAAAGGCTCTATCGCCCACTACCGGCGGGCTTCGCAGAGCGGTGTGCAAGTGCTTTCCATGCAGCTGGGCGTCATGCCGATCGTGTCCACGGCCGGGGCGTTGCCCGAATACCAGCCGCCCGGGTGCGCCCCGGTCGGGGTCGACGACGTCGCCGGATTGGCGGCCGCGTTCGACCTCCTGGCCGACCCGGTCAGCGCCGCCCAGCACGGAGCCGAGGCGGCGCGCCACTACGCGCAGCGCTGTGCTGTCGACCTGGTGGCGGCTCGCTTCCTGGAAGTCATCGCGGAGGTGACGGCGCGTCGGCGTTGAGACCGGCCGCTCACGCCAGCCCGCGCCAGTAGGCCTCCAGCCAACCGGTCAGCTCGCGGGCCCGGCCCAGCGCGTCGGCCGGAGCCGCCCGAGACCGCGTGGCCACGATGGCCGCCGGTAGCTCCTCCATTTCGCGGACCACGGTCGCCAGCCCGCCCGCCTCCATCTTCTCGGCGAACGGCAGCTGGTGCTCGTCGACGTGCTCTCCTCGCGACGAGCGGCGGGGGACCAGCACTGGATGCTTGCCCTGCTCGATGCACAGCAGCGTCGATCCGGCGCCGGCATGGGTGACGACCACGGAGGCGCAGCGGATCCGCTCGGCGACGTCCCCGAAGGACCCGAAGCGCTCGAACCGGGTATGGCGCGGCTCGTACCGGCATGTTCCGAGCTGCACGAAAAAATCGTCCTCGACCGCGCCCGTCGCGGCCAGCTCGTCGACGGCGCGCGCCAACCGGTCGAACGGGTGCACCTCCATGCCCATGATCACGAAGATCACACGATCCTCCCGTGATATTCGCTGCGGGATATCCGGTCGGCCAACTCCGGCCATTGCACCAGAAAGGAGGACGCAAACGGCTTCACCATCCGAGCGGTGAGCGAAAGCTCGGTGATGCGGGTGATGGACTCCACGAAGACGGTGGGAATCCGCAGCAGCCACGCCAGCCAGAGAAACGGGGCGGCCACGCCCGAACCGGTGGTCAAAATCATCGCGGGCCGGTGCCGTATCAACAGCCGCAGCGCCAGCACGAGGTTGCGCATTAGATTGGGGACATTGCGAACGGTTGGGTGAGCCGCCCAGTACACCTCTTGCTCGTCACGCAGCAGGTAACGGGCGTCAGCGGTCCCGAAACTCACCCAAAACCGATCCTTGTCCTGCCAAAACTCCCGCAGACAAAACATCTCGTAGATGTGCCCGCCGGAGGACGCGATCAGGAGCAAGCGACCCATTTCTCTCCTCACCCCAAAGGCGCTCGCGGCCAAGGCCGGCCGCGCAAAGAGAGTTCTAGACTCCCACGAACCGATTGACGAGATTGCCGGAATCATCAACCGACCGATGCTAACGTCCTCATCGTCGAGTGGAGCGCCTCGAAAGCAGGCGATCTGAATACTGCGGACAAAAGCAGGGGCGCCCGTATGTCGGGAATTCTTCCTGCCATCTGGCTGGACCACAAAGCTGTACACGTCGCGGCCGCGGGAGTCGAAAGTGAGGGGCGTCGCCGATGATTCGAACGGCGATCGTGGGCCTGGGCAAGATGGGGTTGTCGCACCTTGCGATCCTTCGTACGCACCCGGATCTCGACGTGGTCGGTATCTGCGATTCGGCCGGTTATGTGCGCGACATCCTCGCCAAGTACACCGGCCTTCCGTGCTACGACGACTTCGATCGGATGCTGGCGGAAACCCGCGCCGAAGCGGTCGTCGTCGCCGTCCCGTCGAGGCTGCACGCGTCGATGGTCGAAAAGGCCCTTGCGCGAGGGACACATGTCTTCTGCGAGAAGCCGTTCGTCCTCGATGTCCGGGATGGCGAGCGCCTGGTGGCCTTGGCTGAGAGCAATCGGCTCGTCACGCAGGTCGGCTACCACTGCCGCTTCATCGGCGCCTTCCAGGAGGCGGCAAGGATCGCCGCGACGGGCGCGCTCGGGCGGGTACACCACGTGCGCGCCGAGGCATACGGCCCCGTCGTCCTCCGCCAGAAGGGAAGCACCTGGCGCGGCGTGAAGGCCGAAGGCGGCGGCGCCCTCTACGACTACGCCTGCCACGCCATCGATTTGATGAACTTCGTCGCCGGCATGCCCCAGTCGGTTGACGGCATCGTCCGCCATAGCGTCTTCTCGCGCGACGTCGACGACGAGGTCTACTGCACGATGCACTATGCCGGCGGCGCGAGCGGCCAGTTGTGCGTGAACTGGAGCGACGAGAGCTTCCGCAAGATGTCGACCAAGGTCTCGGTGTGGGGAACCAACGGCCGTGTCGTCGCCGATCGGCAGGAATGCCAAATCTATCTCCGGGAGACACACCCCGGGCTCCCCGAGTTAGGGGCCGGCTGGACGATCCGCTACACGACCGATCTCACCGACGAGGTCTGGTATTACCTTCGCGGCGAGGAATATTCGGCGCAGATCGACTATTTCGCCCAGAGCGTCAAAGACAACCGCGTCGACGGCGAGAACACATTCCGCTCGGCACTCGACGTCGATCGTGTGGTCGACATGATTACCGGTGCCACGTTCGCCGCACGCCCCGCACCGCCGCCGGCCGCGAACGGCTCCCCGCGCGGCTCGCTCCGGCGCGAGATCGTCGCGCGCATCAAGAAACTCGCATCCTCGAGGGCGTCGTGACCATGGACCGTGTGCTTTTCGGCGACAACCAATTCTTCGGCGTCAACCACATGTCCGAGGAGAAGGCGCGCGCACAGGCGATACGGTTTCAGCACCTGCCGCCCGTGCTGGCGACGCTCGACGTCGCGTACCAGGAAGGCATCCGCACGTTCGTCTGCACGACGCACGATCGGGTCGGCGAAATCTGCGATCATTTCCGCGCCAACGAGGCTCACTACCCCGACTACGTCTTTTATCCGTGCATGCCGTACGCGCACAAGTATGCGAATGCTGTGACCGAGTTCGGGATGGTCGAGGCGCTCCGAAAGTTCCTGCCCGACGACGGCGCCGTCAGGTCGATGTTCAAGGGCGGGGTCGCCCTCGCCGGCAAGGACATCGAGCCGATCATGCAGCTGTTGGTCGACGCCGAGATGAAGATGTTCGCCGGGCTGTCCACGCCCGTCATCTTCATTCAGAACGTCGTCACCGACCTGCTCCTCGGGCTCGGGATGGGCGAGGGCTTCCGGTATTTCTCCGACCACGTGAAGCTCAAGTACGGTGCCGAACCGGGCTTCATCACGATGAACCTCCCACGCCTGCTCGACGCGCTCGACCGACAGGGTATCGAAAATCCCATCGTGTGCGCGAATTTCAACAAGATTGGCTTCCGGATGTGCGGGGGCATCGAGCTTTACGAGAAGACAATCCGCGAGCGCCGCTGCCGGTTGATTGCGATGTCGGTCCTCGCCTCGGGTGCGATCCCGCCGCGCGAGGCGATCGATTACGTCTGCAGGCAACCGCAGATCCATTCGATCGTCTTCGGTGCGTCCAGCCGGGCCAACATTCGGGAGACCAAGTCCCTGATCGACGAACTCTGGCGAGCGCCGACGTGATTCCCAGTCCCGGCCTATCGCTAATCCGTTGGCGGGCACGCTGTTCGAGCGCGTATCAGGCGCTCGGCCAGCCGGACGCCCAACGCCATGCCGAGAAGCGTCGGGTTGGCCTGGCTCGAAGTCGGCAATACGGATGTGCTCACGACGTACAGCCGTCGCACCCCGTGGACCTGCAGGTGCGGATCCACGACGCCGCCTTCGGGTGAGCTCGACATCCGGGTGGTGCCCGCCTGGTGGAAACCGGTCCGCTTCGCCATGTATGCACGGACCGAGCCCTCGACATCATCGGTCAGCCACTCCACGCGCCCCACACCGTGACGACGAAGATGCACGTCGATCGCGACGATAGCCGTGCGCACGCTTCGGTAGTCGGCGTCGGAGAAGTGCATATGGGTGCGAATCCGCCTCATGCCCAAGGCATCCCGTTCGTCGGTCAGCTCGATCCGACTTTCCCAGTGCGGAAGATGCTCGCCGTGGTACTGGAGCAGGTATCGATGGTCAGCGCTCTGCACGAAAAACCCTGGCGCCTTGCGGCCCCTGCGGAGGAAGCGTGCGTAGCTGAACGCGATCGCGAACCGGATCGAACCGAACGCGTCGCGCACAATATTGCGCAGGTGCGCCAAGACCTGCGCCGAGCCGCCTGTCTTCGTATGCGCCTCCCGGATCGCCCCCGCCAGCAGGAAACGGCCGATCGGTGAAATCAGAGTCAGGTAAACCCCGGACAGGATCCCACTCCCGTGATTCGGGTCGCTGATCGGCGGATTCACCAACCAGACTGCGGCATTAGGCATTCCGGCTTCACGTAGCAGGCGGGGATCGAAGGTGAAGCGACGGCGAACATACACGCCGTCGTTGTCCCGTTCGTAGCCGTACATGATCTGGTCGGTGGTGAATTGCACGCGCGCGACCCGGCCCTCGACATGAGCCATGTACCAGCGCCCCAGGTGCCCGCCCGCATTCCCCAGGCCCCCGGGGTGATGACGGTCGGAGGCCAGCAGCAGGCGGGTGGCCTCCAAACCACCCGTCGCGATGAGGTAGTCCGTCGCGACTACTCTCCCCTGCCGACCATTCAGCGTCTTGACCACCAAGTGTTCGACGGAGTCACCGGCCGCTGTCGTCACGATTTCGGTGCAGGTGAGGCCGGTCCACACCGTGAGACGGGAAGCGTTCCGCAACGCCGTCCGGTACTCGTGCCCGAAACGCGTGGGCAGGGCCCAGCGCTCGAGATCTGTCGTGCGGACGTCGCCGTCCGGGAGCCCCGCGATCATGTCGCGATGCGCAATTTCGGGGATAGCGCGGGCATTGAACGCCGCCTGGCCGCACACCGCCCAGTCGCAGGCCCGCTGGAGATACGGCTCGACGTCGTCGTACCCGATCGGCCACGGTGCCTGCGCGGTAATGGGTCGGTCCTCGAAATCGATGTGGTCGAAGCTGACACAGCGTCCCCCCCAGAGCGCGGAGGTTCCTCCGACCTGTCGGCGGACCGTTAGCTCGCTACGCGAATGGAAGTAGTCGTCCTGCCGCGAATCGAACATCGAAAGCTGTTGGGCTGAACGGTCGTTGCGCTCAAGCCCGCTTTCGATGAGGACCACGTGCACACCCGATCCTGCGAGTTCCAGCGCCGTCGCGATGCCGATCGGGCCGGCTCCGACGATCGCTACATCCGTCTCGATCGTCATGCCGGGGGCAAAGTCTTTCACGCCCCTGATCACGCGACGCCACCGTGTCGAAACTCCGCGACGAGCGCAAGGAACCGCGTCACGGTCTCCGCGTCCGGGGGGGACGAGATGGCGGACGCGGCCTCGGCGACCCGATGCGGCCTGGTCGAACTGTAAAGTATTGCGCTACAACCCATTACAGCCGCAGACGACGCGAGGATCAGCTTGGAGAGCGCCCCTGGGGCAAGCGGATCGGTCTGCATGGTTTCGCGCCACCGCCTCGCCATCGCAGGGTCCGCATGCAGCGCGCTTGCGAGCTTGCGATACGGCCGATCGAGTACGCCGAACGCGAGATCGGCAGGGCGCGGCGAAGGATTGAGCACGTCGCTGCGAAGCTGGCTTATGCCCTCGGGCGCGAAAGCCCCGGCAAAATCCGACTCGAGCCCCTCATCCTGCGAGACACCCCAGGCGCGAATTTTGCCCTGCCGGCGGGCGCTTTCGAAGAATTCGCGGAGTTCATCGGCCGCCACCGTGTCCTGAGGCCTTGGGGCGTGGACGAACAGGATGTCAACGTAGTCGACGCCGAGCGCCGCGAGACTCGCATCGAGGCTACGCGCCGCGATCCCCGCGTCGTACACTCGGCCGATCGCCGACGGCGCCTGCTGCCGCTTGACGATGCGGCGCAGCGCGGGCGCTCTTTTCAGCAATGCGCGTGCCGGACCCTGAAACCGGCCGAGGCGCCGGGCCGTGTCGCCGACGTCGATACCGAACTTGGTGGCAATGGTCACGGTGTCGCGCTCGATGGTGCGTAAGAACGCGCCCAGCTCCGCCTCCCCCCTGCCCAGGCCGTACATCCGGGCCGTGTCGAAGTGGGTGATGCCACTGTCCAGCGCGCCGGCGAGCACAGCCATGCGTTCCCTCCGGAACGGCGACTGCATCAGACTGCCGCATCCGAAACCCATTGCGCTCACCGACAATTGCGGGCCCTTGAGTTCAACGCGCCGCAATGCCGGACCCTTCGTAGATCTGCCGCAGCTGCGCATCGATGACTCGGGGACTTCGGGTGGTCGCGATGTGTTCCTGACCCCGCCACCCGTCACGCTCGGCCAGGTCCGGGTCGCGCAGGTATCTGCCGATGGCCGCCGCCAGTGCGGGCACGTCATCAACGGGAACAAGCATGCTCGGGTCCGGCGCGATCGCCGCCGTACCGCCGACGGGAGTTGCCACAAACGGCCGCGCGCCGGCGAGGGCCTCGGTCAGGATCATCGGCATTCCCTCGGCGGACGACGGCAGTGCAACCATTCGAACCGACCGGAGTAATTCTCGGATCTCATCCGGGTGCACCGGACCTTCGACACTTAGCCGCTCCGTTGGCGGCGGAACATAGTCGTCGATCGGACCGACGATTCGGCAACATCCCTCGATCCCCTCGGCAAGGAGCAGTCGCCACGCCGCGACCAGCCGGTCGACACCTTTGCGGCGACCGACGGCGCCCGCGAAAAGCACCACCGGCGGTGTCGAACCCGCCCCGGGCGCGTCGCTATCGATCGCGACCGGATTCGCCACGACGGCGGTACGCGCCGTGGGCGCCACTGCGGCGAGCGCGGCGCGCGCCTCCTCCGACAACACGATGACATGGTCGGCGCGCTTCAACGTGGCAGCCACGAAGCGGGGTCGCGACCTGGCGAACTCGGGAAAGTCGGGACCGTGGAGCGTGACGATCACCCGCAAGCCCCGGGCGCTGGCCACTCGGAGCAGCGTCCCTTCGCGCAACCACGCTCCACCGTTTGAGATGTGGAAGTGCGCGATCCTCGGGCGAGAGGTCCGCCCCAGCGCAAGCCCCGCGCGCACCGTGAGAAGGAGGTTCTTGAGGTGTCGGTACCCGTTCCACGTCGAGAGGACTCGGATATCGTCGGCGCCAATGTTGTTGTCGTGTATCACCCGAATCACGGACTGCGTGCCGCCGACGCTGTACATGTCGGGTCCCACATGTGTCACCGCGATCATTTCAGCCACACTCGCCTAGCTGGAAGCGGCCACACCGGCATCGGCGAGAGTCGGGCCGGGCGTAGCGGTCGGCACCGGCGCGCCGTCGTCCTCGGGCTGGCTGCCCTCCGCGCCCCGGCGGCGCAAACCGGCGTACCCCATCGCCGTCCCCAGCGCGATACCCAACCCCAGGGCGTCCACCGGCATCTCCGGCAATGGCCACACGGCGGATATCGCCAGCAGGCCCGCGGCGACCGCCGCACTGATTTTCGCCGACGAGGACGCGCAGCGCAGCGCCAGGAGCACCGGCGTGAGCGCGAACAGTGCGAACGCCGCCATGCCCACCACCCCGGCCTTGGCCAGCCACCACAGGTAGAAGTTGTGGGAGTAGGCGGGATACAAGTACAGATGGAACTCGTCATCCCCGGTCGGCGGCTGATAGACATACCCCAGGCCATGGCCGAACACCGGGGCTTGGGCGATGGTCTCCTTGAGTAGGTTGATTTCCCGCAGTCGTTCCTGCGCCGAATCGTCCACGGCGAGCGCGCTTGACGACACCCCGCCGAGCACCCGCTGGTTGAAGGCGATGAACTGGTCCGCGAGCCATGCCCCGGTTCCCGTGCCGCGCAGCAAGAACAGCGAACCTGGAACCATCACCGCGATGGTGGCCGCGGCGACTGCGGCGGCGTTGACCATCCGCCGCAGGGCCACCCAGCTCAAGCTGCCAAGTAACGCGACTGCGGCGGCGACCCCCATGGAGATCAGTGTGTTGCGCGAGAAGGACAGCAACGAGATGACCGCCGCGGGCGGACCCAACGCGAGATACATAGCGGGCCTGAACCGGCCGACGATCACGGCGGCGACCAGCGCGCTCAACACGGCGGTAGCCGGCGTCTGGGTGGTCAGGATGATGCGGAGGGCTTGGCGGCCCGTCGTTCCTTCCAGGCTCTCGGCCCGGCCGGCCAGCCGAATGGCAAACAGCGAACTCAGGATTGCCATGCCCGCCGAAAACCACAGAATCACGATCATCACGCGAATCGACCATTTGACGTGACCGCCGTACACGACGAACATCGCCAACACGAACCCGAGGGCCATTTCGAGCATGGTGGTCGATTCACGAAACACCACCAGAGCGGCGTGTCCGACCATGAACCCGGTGGCCGCGGACCATAGCACCGTCATTACCACGATCCCGGGCAGCAGATAATCGGAGAACCGCGTTTTGACGGATGGGATCAGATAGCAGATCGCCAGGACCGCGGCCACGTGGTACGCATAAATCGTCAGCGGGCCAAAGACTTTGCCGACGTGCAAACCTTCCGGCAACGCCGCGAACGCCCCGAACAACGTGACGCCCACCATCCCTTCGGGCTTCACCCAGTACACGACCACGCAGAACAACGCGGCGGTGAGCAGCACTCCCTCGGTGGTTCGACGCACCGAGAGGATGCCGAACACGAAGCACCCGAACGCGAACGCCGCCAACAGGACCCCGTCCACCGCCAAGCGATGACGTGCCCGAAGGTAGGGGATCACGCCGGCCTGCTGACCTTCGACCGATAGGCGCGGTCGGCGGCCCTGATGTGCAGCGACGGGCGGGCATCGGTCAGCACAGTGCCGACGACGTGTGCGCCAGCACCATGCAGGGCGGTCAACGCGTCCTTGAGTTCGTCGGCGGTCGTGCGTTTGGCCCGGACCACCAACACCGTGGCTTGGACGGCGCCGGCCAGCAGGCCGGCGTCTGCCGTCGCGAGCACCGGCGGTCCGTCGACCACGATCCGATCAAAACGTGACGACAATCCCTGCAGCACCCGGTCGATCACTTCCGGCAGATACGCGCTGGGCGGCAAACTCTCGCGCCGAGTCGACCGCGACGCGAGAACGAACAGCTTCGAGATCGGCGTCGGCTTCACCACCTGGGCGGCGCTGTCGGGGTTGGCGAGCGCGCTGGCCAGCCCCTCCCCCGATTCGACCCGCAGCAGGCCGGCGATCACATGTCGGCGACTGTCGCCTTCGACAAGCAGTGCGTCTTCGCCCATCTCGGCAAGCGCGAGCGCGAGGTTCATCGCCGTCGTCGTCGTGCCTTCGCCACCGAACGGCCCCGTCACCAGCACCCGGCGGCCATCCGGTCCCATCGCCCGCAGCAACCGGGCACGCATGCCTCGCACGGCATCGTCGAACGCGGTGTCGGTGCCGAACCGTGGAGTCCCACCGCGCTTTCCGGGCAGCTCGGCCAGAACGGGCAGATTCGAGAGTTGTTCGAGCTTCGCGCGGGTGCGGACGGTGCGGTCGCCGCCCTCGCGGGTCAGCGCGACCGCGATGGCAAGAAGCACACCGGCGATGAACCCGATCAACATGTTGCGCATCGGTACTGGGGAAACCGGAAACGTCGGTACACGCGGCGGCTCGACCACCGTCGCATGGGCGCCCGGCACCGGCTTGCCATTTGGCTGCAACGCCCCCGGCGCTCCCGCCGGCGAGCTCTGCGGCGGAGGCTGCGCCGGGGGCGTCTCACCGGTATCGGGTCGTACGCCCGGCGTTGCCGGTGCCGGCATAGCGATCGGGCCCTGAGCCGGGCTGAGCGTCGGCAGGATCGCGCTGAACTGATTGGCCATGGCGCCCGCCAGTGCGGCGGCACGCGCCGGATCGGTGTCTCTGACACTGATCGTGAAGAGCACCGATTTCGGGGTGTACTTCACCTGGGTTTGACTCAGCAGATCGTCGGGCCTCATCGAAAGTTGAAGCTGGCGGATTGCGTGCTCGGCCACGACACGTCCGCCGGCGATCTGGGCGTACGACGACAGCCGTTCCTGCGCGGCCTGCGTGCCGTTGTACAACTCGTTCAGGTCGGTCGCGCCGGAAAATGAGATGAGGACCGTGGCCGACGACTGGTAGTGCTTCGTCTGCAGAGCCGTCACGAACGCGGCGCCGATGGTACAGGCCAGCAGCGCGGTGACTGCGAGTTTCCAGTGGGCTCCGAGAATCCGGACAAAGGTACGGAAATCCATCGGCTGGTAACCTTTCTCAGAGCTTATGGCGCGAATAGCGTCATTCAGATTTCCTCGCACCGGACGCGCATACCCCAATGCAGATTATGCAGCATCCTCATGCAGGGTTTGCCGGAATCGGCGTCGTGCGTACGGGCAGGTTTTCGGGGGCCTACCCGGCGCGCCGGTTATGTCTGTTGGGCGGGGTCAGGGGGTGCGATTGGGCGCATCGCGGGGCATGTCGAGGGTCGCGATCGGATAGCATCCGGCGCCATCGCGCCCGTCGCGCGCCAACCGCATGGGCGGGTAATTCACGACGTGCGACGCGTCGGGCTTGTGCTGTTGCCAATCCACCGATGCGCACAGCGTGTAGTGCCCGGGCGTGAGGTCCGCCAGGTCGATGTGAACGGACTCGGTGGACGTCGCCGGGTCCGGCTCCTTACGGGAGCCGTCCGCGGATTGGCCGTGCACCAGGGATTTCAGCGCCACAGTCGAGGGAAGCGTGCGGATCACCGTCCCCAGGAAGTCGACCAGCCGGTAGCTCGGGACCCAGTTCTCGGTGGTGGCGGCGGCGCCGTAGTTGGTCCAGTTGACGGTCAGCGTCGCCTTCCCGTCACTCACCGATGGCGAGCCCTGCCGCGCCTCGACCGAATACCGGTACCCGGCGGCCACGTTGGCCTGCGCCCACAGCAGATACAAAGCCGGGTCCATCGGCGCGGTCGCATCCACGGCCGGGAAGTTGTAACTCGATGTCATCGACACGTGGTATCTGATGACGTCGTTGAGGCCCTTTTGGTAATAGGACCGCGGATCGGTTCCCTGGGGGAGCTGGCACCATTCGGTGATCATCGGCGCCGAGGCCATGCGGTTTCTCAGTGCGCTGACTAGCGGATCCTTCGACTGCAGATAATGCGAACCATCCCTTTCGGCCCAGGCGGGCAGCGGATCCTGAACACCCAGGCAATCCGCGCGGATACCCACCGGCGCGGACAGCTTCTTCGTGACGTCGTCGGCGATCAACTGACGGACAATCTCCGGGTTCAGCGCCGTCGTCACCAATTGCGTGTGGGGAAAGGCGCTTACCGTCGCCGCAACCAACTGCCGAATGGATCCGACGGTGATGTTCTGGTCACGAAATTGGCTGTAATAGCCCAGCTTCGCGACGCTCTCCTCGGGAGCGGGCCCCGGTGCGCCCAGCGTGTCACGCAGATACGAGATGTGGTTCTCGCTGAAATCCCCGTAACCGGAGAACTCAAAAATGCTCAGTCGCTCGTCGCCGTCGTAACGGTGGCCCAGCGCGGCCAACAGCTGGCTGAAAGCGTTCAGGTAATTCGGGTCGTTCCAGTTCGGAACGACCTGCGTCACACCGGGTGTCCACCAATATCGTTGTGGACCGGTGTAGTTGGTGGCCGCCGGGCGCACCCAGTCGGGCATCGCGATATTGGTGTTGTTCGGATAGACGGTGTCGCAACAGGAGTTGTAGGCGACCACGCGCAGCGTCAGGCGCATATTGCGACTAGCCAGTTTCGTCAGCGCATCGTCGATCGCGCTGAAATCGAATTTTCGATCGTCGGGAGCGTCGGGCGGCAGTGTGCTCGGATCGGTCGGCTGCAACTGTCGCCAGGGGATGCGCAGACTGGCGTCAGACGACGCAGGCCACGCCGGATACCGATGCTGCGCGGGATTGCCTTGCGGGAAAAGCGGTTGCAAGAGATCTTCGTACTGGCCGCGTAGCGGATTCGGTACGTCCTGCACGGACAACCCTATGGCGGGGCTGGCGATCGCGGTCAGTGGCTCAAAGCCACCGCGATGACCGCATCCGCTCAGCACCAACGCCACGCACACGCCAACGACAACTACGTTCTTCCTCATTGTCCGGACCATAGTGCTCGTGCTAAACCGCGTCCGGCCGCACCGACGCGCGGCGGGTGATGAACCGCGTCGGCATGCGCCGCCAGAACGCACCGTGTCCATCACATGCATCGACTGTTACCTCTCTGGCGACTCGTGTTTCGCGACGGCCATGGGCCGTTGCCTGACATCACGTCGCCACGCGGGATATCAAGGGTGACAACAGGGTAGCGTCCGACCCCGGAACGCATCGGTAAATCCGGGCTCCCATCCAAAACGTCGTCGCCGTGCAGCTTTCCATCCGCCCCGCGTGGCGCATTGTGCGCGGCCGGCATCGACTAAGCTGGTGACTTCGCATATCGGGCAGGAGATCGTCGCAGATGTCTGTCGCACGCTCGGCCAAACGTCGGCTCGAGCCTGCGGCAAAAAGACTCGCACCGCGCCTGTTCTGGCGGCGCAGATTCCGCATCTTGGAACGTCTGGGTCAATCGCGCCCGGACATACGGCTGGTGGCGTCGTTGTGCGAACCAAGCCGGATCTCACTGGACATCGGAGCCGATCTCGGCGAGTTCACGATCGCGATGTTGGCGTCGTCGCGATCGGTGATCGCGTTCGAACCCCGGCCGGCCCAGGCCCACGATCTGGCGGCGATGTTCGACGCGGTCGGGGCCGCCGTCCGGGTGGAGGCGGTGGCGTTGTCGGACAAACCCGGCACGACGGCCATGCGGGTGGTCGAGGGCGAGCCGGGCCGAAGCACCATCGACGCCGGCAACAAACTGGGCGACGTGAGCGGGGGCAACATTCGCAGCATCGACGTGCCGGTCAAACGCCTCGACGATCTCTCCCTGGACGACGTCGGCCTGATCAAGATCGACGTCGAAGGCCATGAAATCGCAGTATTGCACGGCGCCACACAGACGCTCGCACGCAACCGACCGTCGATTGTCGTGGAAGCCGAGGAACGCCATCACCCCAACGCCATCGCCGAGATCACCGGGCTGCTGACCGGACTCGGCTACGCCGGTTACTTCGATCTCGATGGCGCTCGGCGGACCATAACGGACTTCGACGCGGCAAAACATCAGGATCCGGCCAACGTCGGCAGCCGCGAGGACGGCTGGGTCGGCCACGGCATCTACGTCAACAACTTCGTCTTCTTGCCCAACGAAGTCTAAGCGACCAGCGTTGTGATGCTAGATCGAGCCCAGTGACGATGACTCGGGGTCGGCGAGAAACGGCATCGGCATCCAGCGCGCGGACAGCAGCGCTTCCATCGCATCGCCGGGGAGGGGACGCGACAACAGGAAGCCTTGCGCGCGGTGGCACCCATGTTGCATCAAAGTCAATGCGGCAGCGGGTGTCTCGACTCCCTCGGCGACGACTTCCAGGCCGAACGCCTCGGCGAGCCCGATGATGGCGCGGACGATGGCCAGGTCACCGGCGTCGGTGTCCACGTCGCGTACGAACCCGGCATCGATCTTGAGCATGTCGACCGGCAGGGACTTCAGGTGGGACAGCACGGCGTAACCGGTGCCAAAATCGTCGATGGCGATCTGCACACCAACTTCCTTGAGCTCCGACAAGGTGTTTCGGGTGGTTTCGATGTCGTGCACCACGGCGCGTTCGGTGATCTCCAGGCACACCGATCCGGCATCGATCCCGAACTCGCCGATCGTGTCGGCGACGCTTTCCGCAAAACCACGACTGATCAGCTGTATGGGCGACACATTGATGCGCAGCATGGCGCCGTGCCCGATACCGTCGGCGCGCCACCGGCTGAAGTCGGCGCAGGCGCTGCGCATCACCCACCCGCCCAGCGGCGCGGCCAGGTTGGTCGATTCGGCCACACCGATGAACGAGTCGGGCAGCAGCAGCCCCCAAATCGGGTGCCGCCAGCGCACCAGCGCCTCCGCACCCACGATGGCACCGGTCCACAGGTCGACCTCGGGCAGGTAATCCAGGAGCAGACCTTCGCTTTCGATGTCGCCTTGCAGGTGTAGCTCGATGTCGTTGCGGAAGGCCCGCTTGAGCGACATGTCATCGGTGGACACCGCCGTCTGGTTGCCGCCGGCACGCTTGGCCGTCAACACGGCCTCGTCCGCCCGACGAAGCAGATCGGCGCAGTTGTCCGCCCCGGGCGTGCCCACCGCCAGCCCGATGCTGACGGTCCGGCTGATCACGTGGCCGCCGATGGTCAGGCGATCGCACAGCATCGACGACAGGCGGCGCGCGAACGCCTCCGCGGTCTCCTGCGACATCGGCTGGTCGGGAATGACGACGAACTCATCACCACCGAGCCGGGCGATCATGCTCGGCGTTCCCGCGCACTCCTCGATGCGCTGCGCGAAGACCCTGATGAACCAGTCACCCGCGGCGTGGCCGAGGTAGTCGTTGATCGGCTTGAGCCGGTCGAGGTCGAGGTAGAAGACCGCGACGGGGCCGGGGCCTCCCGCCACGAGGCGCTGCGACAGGTGCGCCACCAGCGCCCGGCGGTTGTACACACCGGTCAGGTCGTCGTGCTCGGCGAGATAGCGGAGCCGCTCTTCGGCAGCGATGCGCGCCTGGAGCTGCGCAAATAGGGCGGCCACCGCCTCGAGCGTGTAGACCTCCTCTTGTCTCCACTTGCGGGCACCGAACTTGACGAAGCCGAGCACACCGGTGCACGCGTCGCTGGACACCAGCGGCGCGGCGGCCACCGAGGGCGACGCGGGTGCTTTGCCCCGGCGCAGCGAGCGGCGGACCCACCCGTCGGGCTGATCCGGCTGGGTCACCACCGGCTTCCGGTCGCGCTCACATTGGGTGAACACCGGCTCGAGGCCGTCCAATTGCAGAGCGGCCATCGAATCCGGATCCGGGCCGTCGGTCCGGCGTGGCCATTCGGCAACCAACACCGAAGCCGCAGCGTCGTCGTCGTGGTGGCGCAGGAAGCTGGCGTCCACGTCGAACTGCTCGACGAGCTGCGCGAGTACCTTTTCGCTGACCGAGGTCGCGGTGGCGGCCGTGGCCTCCATCAGCTGAGTGGCGACGGAGGTGACCACCAGGTTCAGGCTGCGTGGCACGGAGTCCTCCGATACGGGGCACACATCCCGTCTGGATCCCCGCTGAGCGTGCCCACGCATTTCTCGACGGTTCGCTCGATCGTTTGCTGGTTGAATTTCGACCCACCAGGTCAGGAGGCGGAAATCCGTTTGAGAACGGTATCACGCACGGCCCCATCCATCCGGGGTTACGAAAAGCTCGCACCGAACGAGAAATCGCTACGGCCCAAATACGTCACTGATCGTTTGCTGAGGCCGAGTCGCTCGGGATGTCAAGTGTGGCAATCGGGTACAGGCCGGAGCCGTCACGGCCGTCCCGGGCCAGGGCCATGGGTGCGTAGTTGACGACGTGCGAGGCGCCCGGTTTGTGCTGCCGCCATTCGACGGAGGCCCGCAGCGTGTAGTGACCCGGCGCCAGGCCGGTGACGTCGACGTGCACTGACTCGCTCGACGACTCCGGAACGGGCTCCTCACGCGATTGGCTGGTCTCGTCGTGGACGAGCTTGCGCAGATTCACGGTCGCCGGCAGGCTGCGAACCACCGCTCCGGAGAAGTCCACCAGCTTGTAACCGGGCTCCCACTGCTCGATGGCCGCCGCCGAGCCGTAGTTGGTCCAGGCCACCGAGATCGTCGCCACCTTGCCCTGGATCGCCTGCGATCCCGGCTTCGCCTCGACCGAGTACCGGTAGCCGGCGGAGGTATTGGCCTTGCCCCACAACAGAAACAGCTTGGGATCCATGGCCGACGTCGCATCCCGGTCGGGGAAGTCGGCGCTCGAGGTCATCGACACGTGGTACCTGATGACGTCGTGCAGCCCCTTCTCGTAGTAGGACCGGGGGTCGGCACCGTTGGGCAACCGGCACCACTGGCTGACCACCAACGCCGAGGTGAGCCGCTGCTTGATCGCGTTGACGACGGCATCGTTGGAACGCACGTAATGAGAGTCGCTGGCCTCGGCCCACTCCGGCAGCGGCGCCTGCACGCCGAGGCAATCCGCGCGGATGCCCACGGGCGCGGCCAATTTCTTGCTGACGTCGTCGGCGAACAATTCGCGGACGACCTCCGGATTCTGCGGAGCCACCACCAATTGCGTGTGCGGGAACGCATTCGCGTTCGCCGCGACCAACTGCGCAATGGAGGCTTTGGTGATGCTCTGGTCGCGGAACTGGCTGTAATAGCCCAGCTTTGCCATGCTGTCGTCGGGTATGGGGCCCGGCGCGCTCAGCGAATCGCGCAGATACCCGACTTGGTTCTGGCCGAAGTCACCGTACCCGGAGAACTCGAACACACTGAGTCGCTCGTCGCCGTCATATCGCCGGCCGAGCGCGGCCAGTAGTTGACCGACTCCGTTGAGGTAGTCGGGGTCGTTGAAATTCGGCACCACGTGGGTGACGCCCGGCGCGGAACTCTTCGGCGACGCGGGATAGCTGGCGGCGGACGGGCGCATCCAGTCCGGAATCGCGATGTTGGTGTCGTCCGGATAGGAGTCGTTGCAACAGGACTTGTAGACGTACACGCCGAGGGTCAGGCGCATGTTCCGGGTCCCGACCTTGGCCAGCGCGTCGTCGATCACGCTGAAATCGAACCTGCGGTCGTCGGGCGCATCGGGGGGCAGCGTGCGCGGATCGACGGGCTGCAACTGCCGCCACGAGACACGCAGGCTGGCATCGTAGGACGCGGGCCAGGGTGAGTATCGCTGCTGTGCCGAATTTCCCTGCGGGAAAAGCGGATTCAGCATTTCCTCATATTGGCCGCGCAGCGGGTTCGAGATCTCCTGCGCCGTCGGCGGGATGGCCGGACTGACCATCGCGGACAGCGGCCCGGGATCGCTCTGACCGCCGCATCCGCTCAACGCCAGCGCCGCGCACACGACAGCGACGAGCGCGCTCGTTCGCAATGAACACGACGTCAAGGTTGCTTCTCCCAATACACACCGATGCGCACTGAAGTGGCCCCATCTTCGCGGGTTGTCTGGTGCGTGTATCCGGCCCTGGGGGCGGGCCACGAATTGGCGTAGCGCAGCGTATCACGCGGGTTCGGCCGTTGCTCCGCTGCAGCTCAACGGGGGTGTGCTCCGGCTTGGCCCCCCGTGACCCCTTGCGGCGCCTGTCGCCCCGCAGGGCGCCGTGAGACGGGTCACAATTGCGGGCAAGCCTGTCACGCTCGGCCGGCCTGCGGTGTCTCAAGGGCACAGGTCCTCACGAATAGGAGACAGCCATGACCGAGGTGGCCCCCCAAAAGAACCATGTCGTCGTAATCGGCGGCGGATACGCCGGAACGCTGGCCGCTAACCACCTGCGCCAGCGGTCGGACATCAACATCACGCTGGTGAACCCCCGGCCGGTCTTCGTGGAACGGATCCGGTTGCACCAATTGGTCGCCGACACCGGCACGGCGACCGCCGATTACGCGACGCTGCTCGGCGACGGGATACGGCTGGTCGTCGACGCGGTCGAGGCCATCGAGCCCGTCGCCCGGCGCGTTCTGCTGAGCTCGGGCGCCGAGCTGAATTACGACTACCTGATCTATGCCGTGGGAAGCACCGGCGTGACGCCATCGATTGTGCCGGGCTTCGCCGAATTCGCGCATTCGGTCGCCGACCTGGAAAGCGCGCAGCGGCTGCACTTTGCGCTTACCGATCTGCCGCTGCCCGCACCCGTCACCGTGGTCGGCGGCGGGCTGACCGGCATCGAGACCGCCTCCGAGCTGGCCGAGCAGGGACGCCCGGTGACGCTGGTCTGCGGCCCCGTACTCGGACCGTCGCTGAGCAAGCGGGGCCGGCACTCGGTGGCCAAGCGGCTGCGACGCCTCGGTGTCAACGTGCTGGAATCCGTCGCGGTGGCCGAGGTGCGCTGGGATCACGTGGTGCTCACCGACGGCGTCGCGCTGCCCAGCGCGGCCACCGTCTGGACGGCCGGATTCGCCGTGCCGGATCTCGCCGCGCGCAGCGGGCTGCGCACCGACCCGATGGGCCGGCTGCTCACCGACGAAACGCTCACCAGCATCGACGACCACCGCATCGTCGCCGCCGGTGACGCCGCCGCGCCATCCGGCCAGCCGTTGCGGATGAGCTGCCAGGCCGCCGGGCCGATGGGCGCCCAGGCCGCCAACACCGTGCTCAGCCGCATCGCCGGAGACGCGCCGGCGGCGCTGAGCCAGGCGTTCGTCGGGCAGTGCATCAGCCTGGGCCGCTCGGACGCCACCTTCCAGCTGGCGCGCACCGATGACACCCCGGTGAACATGTTCCTGGCTGGCCGGGCGGCCGCGTCGCTCAAGGAAGCGATTTGCAAGGGCACGCTGTGGGCGATCCGGCGCGAGGCCGCCAAGCCAGGTTCGTATCTCTGGCTCAAGGGCGGCAAGCGGCCCGCGCCGTCACCGGCCGACGAGGTCGCCGCGCGATGACCCGCTCGCCGAGCGGCAGTGAGCACGCCGAACGGTTCACCGTTCTGCGGCCACTGCTGTTCACCATCGCCTACGAGATGCTGGGCTCGGCAACCGAGGCCGACGACGTGCTGCAGGACAGCTATCTGCGGTGGTCGGCCGTCGACTTGGCGACGGTGCGCGACACCAAGTCGTATCTGGCCCAGCTGGTCACCCGCCAGGCGCTCAACGCACTGCGGGCCGACGCCCGGCGCCGCGAGGAGTACGTGGGCCCCTGGCTGCCCGAGCCGTTGCTCCTCGACGAGCAGGACCCTTCCGCTGATGTCGTTCTCGCAGAGTCGATTTCGATGGCGATGCTGGTCTTGTTGGAGACGCTGAGCCCCGACGAGCGAGCCGTGTTCGTGCTGCGCGAGGTGTTCGGCTTCGATTACGGCGAGATCGCCCAGGCGGTGGGCAAACCGGCCCCCACCGTGCGACAGGTCGCGCACCGGGCCCGCGAACATGTGCGGGCCCGGCGGAAGCGGTTCGATGCGGCGGACCCGGAGCGCAACGCCGAGATCACGGCGCAGTTCCTGGCCTCGGCGGCCAGCGGCGACGTGGAGACGCTGATGACGATGCTCGCCCCGGACGCCACCTGGACGGCCGACAGCGGCGGCGTGGTGAGCGCCGCCCGCCGGCCGGTGGTCGGCGCGGAGCGGGTGGCCCGGGCGATCGCCGGGCTGATGCGCAGGGCCGCGGAGATGGCCACGCTGCGGGTGGACATGGTGACCTGCAACAGCGCCCCGGCGGTGTTGCTGTACCTCGGCGAACAACTCGAAGGCGTGATCACGCTGGAGATCGCCGACGGGAAGATCACCAACTTCTACGTCATGCGCAACCCGCGGAAACTGGCCGCGCTGGCCAGCGCCCGCGACATCAGCCGCGGCTGAGCGTGGCGATCGCAAACGCGGCGTAGCCGGGTGCAGCGGATCGCCACCATCCGACCAGTGGCCGATACCGGGGGTGCGGAAATCCGCCGCTCTGTCAAGCTAAGGCAGTGCGCATCGACCGGCTCGGCGATCTTGGCGCCGCACCCCAGGTGCTGCGCGCCGTGGGTGACGCCACGACCCGGCTCGGTCTTCCGCCGCCGGCCGCGCTGACCGGCGAGTGGTTCGGCGCCCTGGCGCTGATCGCGCCGAGCCTGTCGGTGCGGCCGGTGGATGCCGACGACGTGTTCGCTGTCCAGCTGGGATCGCGGAAGCTCGAGCCGCACGCGGTGGGCGGCGGGTGGATCGGCTACCTGTCTTATCCCGATCGGGGTGCCGACGCCCGGCCGAATCGGATTCCCGAGGCCGCCGGCGGCTGGACGGACTGCGTGCTGCGCCGCGACCGCGACGGGCACTGGTGGTACGAGAGCCTCTCCGGCGCCCCGATGCCCGGTTGGCTCACCACCGCGCTGGCCGCGCCGACCACACCCGCGCGCGACTGCCGGATCGACTGGGGCATCGCCGACCGGGCGGCGCACCGCGACGGGGTGCTTGCCTGCCTGGAAGCCATCCGCGCCGGCGAGGTCTACCAGGCGTGCGTGTGCACCCAATTCACCGGCACGGCCGGCGGTTCCTCGCTGGACTTCTTCATCGACGGCGTCGCGCGCACCTCTCCGGCCCGGGCCGCCTACGTCGCGGGCCCGTGGGGCGCGGTGGCGTCCCTGTCCCCGGAACTTTTCCTGCGGCGTCGCGGGACGGACGTCATTTCCAGCCCGATCAAGGGCACCTTGCCACTGGACGCCTGGCCGTCAGCGCTACGCGCCTCGGCCAAAGAGGTGGCCGAAAACATCATGATCGTCGACCTGGTCCGCAACGATCTCGGCCGGGTGGCGATCGTCGGCTCGGTGACCGTCCCGGAACTGTTGGTGGTGCGGCGCGCACCAGGCGTGTGGCACCTGGTGTCCACGGTGGCGGCCCAGGTCCCCGTCGAGCTGCCGACGTCGGCGCTGCTGGACGCCACCTTCCCGCCGGCCTCGGTCACCGGGACACCCAAACACCGTGCCCGCCAACTGCTCTCGCAGTGGGAACCGCGTCGTCGCGGAATATATTGCGGCACCATCGGCTTGGCCTCTCCGGTGGCCGGATGCGAACTCAATGTCGCGATCCGCACCGTCGAATTCGACGCCGCGGGTGGTGCGGTGCTGGGCGTCGGCGGCGGGATCACCGCCGATTCCGACCCGGACGCCGAGTGGGCCGAATGCCTGCACAAGGCGTCGCCCGTCGTCGGCCTGGCGTCCATCGCGATGGCCAGCCAGGCCGGCTGAGCTATCCGGAGCGGCGGGACTGCAGGACCGCGTCGTAAAGCTGGCGCGACCGCACCCCGGGGTGGGCGCCCGCCACCTCCCCGCACGCGTCCTTGACGCGGGCACCGCCCGCGACCAGCGCCTCGACCTCGGCCACCAGCGACGGCAGGTCGGCGCGCGGGGTGGCGCCGGCCAGCACCACGGTGATCTCCCCGAGCACACCGTCGGCCGCCCACGCCGCCAGCTCGTCGAGCGATCCGCGCACCACTTCCTCGTGCACCTTGGTCAATTCCCGGCAGATCGCGGCGCGGCGTGCGCCGCCGAGCCGCTCGACCGCGTCATGCAAACACGCGGACAACCGGCGCGGTGATTCGAAGAAGACGCAGGTGCGTCGCTCGTCGGCCAGCGAGTCCAGCCAGGTCCGTCGCGCCGCCTTTTTGCGGGGCGCGAACCCCTCGAAGCAGAACTTCTCCGCCGGCAGGCCGGACAGGGCCAGCGCGGTGGTCACCGCCGAGGGCCCCGGCAGGCAGTGCACCGGCAGGCCGGCCTCCACACACGCCGTTACCAGCCGGAAGCCGGGGTCGCTGATCACCGGCATCCCGGCGTCGCTGACCACCAGCACGGTCGCGCCCGCCCGGATCGCCTCGATCACCGAATCCACGCGGATGGCCTCGACGCGGTCGAACATGCTGATCACCCGGCCGGTGATTTTCACCTCCAGGGCGTTGGCCAGCGTCCGCACCCGACGGGTGTCCTCGGCGGCCACCACGTCGGCTCGGGCCAGCGCGTCCAGGAGACGAGGCGAGGCATCCGACGGCTGGCCCAAGGGGGTCGCGCCCAGCAACAGGCGGCCGGTGGTCATGAGCGACAGCCTACGATCGACACCGATGACTGCCCCGCCCCGCGAATCCCCCTTGACCATCGAGGGCGCCGAAAAGGAGCGCGTGGTCCCCGTCGTGAGTCCCGGTCCGCGGGTTCCGGTGGCCGATTTCGGGCCGACCGATCACGTCCGCGGCTGGGTGGTGACCGGCGTGATCACCCTGGTGGCCGCGGTGACCCGATTCCTGAATCTGGGCTCACCCACCGATGTGGGCACCCCGGTCTTCGACGAAAAGCATTACGCGCCGCAGGCCTGGCAGGCGCTGCACAACCACGGGGTGGAAGACAATCCGGGGTTCGGCCTTGTGGTGCACCCGCCGGTGGGCAAGCAGCTCATCGCGGTCGGCGAGGCGATCTTCGGCTACAGCGGTATCGGCTGGCGGTTCACCGGCGCGTTGCTCGGCGTGGTCATGGTGGCGCTGGTGATGCGGATCGTCCGCCGGATCAGCCGGTCGACGCTGGTCGGCGCGGTCGCCGGGGTGCTGGTCATCTGCGACGGCGTCAGCTTCGTCGCGTCGCGGACCGCGCTGCTCGACGGCATCCTCACGTTCTTCGTGGTCGCCGCGTTCGGCGCGCTGATCGTCGACCGCGACCAGGTTCGGCAACGAATGCACGTCGCGCTACTGCAGGGCCGCAACGCGGATACGGTATGGGGCCCACGGCTGGGCGTGCGGTGGTGGCGCCTCGGCGCCGGGGTCCTGCTCGGATTGGCTTGCGGCACAAAATGGTCCGGCCTGTACTTCGTGATCTTTTTCGGCGCGATGTCGCTGGCGTTCGACGTGGCCGCGCGCCGCCAGTACCAGGTCGACCGGCCCTGGCTGGGCACCCTGCGGCGCGATTTCGTCCCCACCGGTTATGCGCTGGGCCTGATCCCGGTGTTGGTGTACCTGGCCAGTTACGCGCCGTGGTTCGCCTCCGAGACCGCGATCGATCGGCACGAGGTGGGCCAGACGATCGGCCCGCATTCGGTGATCCCGCTGCCCGACGCCATCCGATCGCTGTGGCACTACTCCGCCAAGGCTTTCCAATTCCACGCCAGCTTGACGAATTCGGCCGGCAATTACCACCCGTGGGAATCGAAGCCGTGGAGCTGGCCGATGTCGCTGCGGCCGGTGCTCTACGCCATCGACCAGCAGAACGTGCCCGGGTGCGGCGCGCAATCCTGCGTCAAGGCCCAGATGCTGGTGGGCACGCCGGCGATGTGGTGGCTGGCGGTGCCGGTCTTGGTCTTCGCGTTGTGGCGCATGCTGGTGCGCCGCGACTGGCGTTACGCCGCTGTGCTGGTTGGCTATTGCGCCGGATGGCTGCCGTGGTTCGCCGACATCGATCGGCAGATGTACTTCTTCTACGCGGCGACGATGGCGCCGTTCCTGGTGATGGCCATCGCGCTGATTTGCGGCGACGTCCTTTACACCCCTGGCGCCCCCGCCCGCGGGCTCGGGGTGAACTCGGAACGACGCACGCTGGGCCTGATCGCCGTCTGCGCCTACGTGGCGTTGGTGGTGACCAACTTCGCCTGGCTGTTCCCGGTGCTCACCGGTATGCCGATTTCGCAGCAGACGTGGAATATGGAGATCTGGCTGCCCAGCTGGCGATGATGTCTTTGCCGCGCCGCGAGACTGTAACTAGCGACGGCGTCACTCGGGCGGATTCATACGGTCAGTGCAACATTTCCTGATTTTGGAGGTTGCAATGCCGACTGGGTATCCGGCTGCGCGGGCGCTGCGCTGGCGGTTGTTTGATCTGGTGTGCTCGGGCACGTCGATGTCTGAGGCCGAGCGGCGGCTGGGTGTGTCGCGCAACGTCGGTCAAGCGTGGTGGGGCAAAGCTGGGGCAATGAAGTTGCAGATGGGCCGACGGGGCCGACTGGGTTTGCTCGAACCGGGCAACATGTCCTTGCCTGGCGGCGCGGGTCATCGGATCAGCGTCAAGGAACGCGTCGAGATCATGCGTGGCCGTGACGCCGGCCTGAGCAACACTGAGATCGCTGAGCGACTCGGCCGCGACCGCACGACGATCTACCGCGAAATTCGGCGTAACTGCAACCCCGACGGCGATTACCACGCCTTGCTGGCGCATGCCCGGGCATCTCAGAACGCCCAGCGGCCCAAGGAATTCAAGCTCAACGACACCCGGTTGTGCGCTGCCATCGAAAGGTGGATGGACGACGGGTGGAGCCCGAAGCTGATCGCCGAGATGTTGGCCCGTGATCATCCCAATGACAGGCTGGCACGGGTGAGCCACGAGACCATCTACAAGTGCCTCTACGTCCAAAGCCGCGGCCAACTGCGCGCCGATCTCAACAAATGCTTGTCGACCAAACGAGGGGCCCGCAAGCCCCGTGACCACACCGAGCACCGCGGAAAGTTCAGTGATGTGATCACCATCAGCCAGCGTCCCGCCGAGGTGGATGACCGTGCGGTGCCGGGACATTGGGAAGGTGATCTGATCCTGGGCGCCGGGTGCACCAGTGCGATCGGCACCCTGGTTGAACGCAGCACCCGATTCACCATCTTGTTGCACCTACCCAACGACCACACCGCCGATTCGGTGGCCACCGCGATGATCGAGGCGATGAATGAGCTGCCGGCTCATCTGCGTCGTACCGTCACCTGGGACCGCGGCAGTGAAATGGCCACCTGGCACGACATCAGCCTGCAGCTGCAGGCCCCCGTCTATTTCTGCGATCCCCATTCACCCTGGCAGCGTGGCAGTAACGAGAACACCAACCGGCTACTGCGGTTCTGGTTCGAAAAGGGCACCGACCTATCGGGTTACTCCAAGGCCGACCTCAAACGAGTTCAGGACAAGCTCAACAGCCGACCCCGACCCACCCTCGACCTCGACACACCCGCACAACGCCTCACCGCCCTGATCAGCCAAGCCGCCTAAATGTTGCATCCACCACTTGACTTTGAGTCGGTAAACGCGTCGCCAATTACAGTTTCGCGGCGGTCCTGAGGCAGGAGCGGTCCTAAGGCAGGATGACGGTGCGGGTCACCGGTTCGGCGGCGGCCTGTCTGCTGGACAGGCCGCGCTTGAGCGAAGCGAGCAGGGCGTCACGCGTCTCACGGGGATCGATGAGTTCGTCGAAGCCCATGCCTTCGGCCGACCTGTACGACGCTTGCAACTCGGCATTGCGCAGCTTTTCCGACAGGTCCTCACCGGCGTGCGAGGCGCGGCTGAGCGCCGCGGCGCTCATGGCGCCCATCGTCGCACCGGGATAGGCGAACGTCGCGACCTGATGGTCGAAGCCCAACAGCGACATGACCATCGACCCGAACCCGTACGCCTTGCGCAGGGTGAGGTGCAGCTTCAACGTGGTGGCAGCCGTCTGCGCGGCGAACATCCGCGCGCCGGCCCGCAGCACGCCGGTGCGCTCGGATCGGCTGCCGGGCAGCATGCCGGGGTTATCGGCGAGGAAGACGATCGGCAGGTGGAAGGAGTCGGCCACCAAGATGAAGTGGGCCGCCTTGTCGGCGGCGTCGGCGTCGATGGAACCGGCGAGCACCTGGGGCTGGTTGGCCACCACCGCGACCGGGTGGCCGCCGAGGTGGGCGAGCGCGCAGATGATCGCCTTGCCGAACTGGGGCTGGACCTCGAACCAGTCGGGGCTGTCGAAGACCACATCGAGCACGGCGCGCATGTCATAAACGCGGCGGTTGTCCCGGGAGACGATGTCGAGCAGCTCCGGTGTCGGTCGCGGCCCGCAGGCCTCACCCGCGGGTAGCGGCGACGGGTACGACCATGCGCTCGGCGGGAAGTACGACAGGTAGCGGCGGACGTCGTCGAGCACCGCTTCGTCATTTTCGGCGACATTGTGGATCACGCCGCTGGGCAAAGCGACGTCCGGCCCGCCGAGGTCTTCTTTCGAAATATCTTCTCCGGTGGACTCTTTGACGACGGGCGGGCCGGCGGTGAAGATGGCGCCGTCTGCGCTCATGATCCGGAAGTCGCAGACCGGGGCCACCAGCGCACCGTGTCCGGCCGAGGGGCCGAGCACGGCGGCGACGGTCGGCACGCGGCCCGAGCATTGCGCCTGGGCGAGCAGGTCCGTTGGGGTGCGCCCGTAGTGCCCGCCGGTGGGGCGGAAGCCGGCGCCTTCGAGGAGCATCACCAGTGGAATCTTGTCGCGCAGCGCCAGTTCGGCGATGCGGTACCGCTTGGAGTTGCCGCCGGGCCCGATGCTGCCGGCCATGGTGGTGAAGTCCTCGGCGCCCAACATCACCGGTGAGCCGTGGATCGAGCCGGAGCCGACGACGAGGCCGTCGGCCGCGATCTCACCACCGACCAGGGTGCCGAGCTCGCGGAACGTGCCCGGGTCGAGGAGGTGCTCGATCCGCGCGCGGGCGTCGAGCTTGCCCTTGTTGTGGTGCTTGTCGAGCCGCTCCGGCCCGCCCATTTCGAACGCGTGCTGACGACGACGCTCGAGATCCTCGAGCGTTTCTCCCCAATCCTGGGCTTTCGGCATGCCTATGTCCTACCTCATGGAGGATTCGTCGCGCGACCAGTCCTATGGTGGCGACCCGCTGCGCCCGGCTACGCCGCGCCGGCGATCGCCACGTATTTGCAGGGTCACATACTGGATCGCTTACTGTAAAGTTACCCGCATACCTGACATCCCCCGCCTCAAGGTCCGTCTTTCGTCGGCGGGGCACCCCGAATCGAGGAGTTTCACCAGTGAGCACAACCACGATGGACGGGGCCGCCAACTTGCTGGCGGACCCGTTGGCGTACACCGACGAGCAGGGGCTGCATGCGGCACTGACTTACCTGCGCGCCAACGCTCCGGTGTCGTGGGTGGAGGTCCCGAACTACCGGCCGTTCTGGGCGATCACCAAACACGCCGACATCATGGACATCGAGCGCGAAAACATGCTCTTCACCAACTGGCCGCGACCGGTGTTGACGACCGAGGAAGGCGACGAGATGCAGGCCGTCGCCGGTGTGCGCACCCTGATCCACATGGACGACCCACAGCACCGGGTGGTGCGCGCGATCGGCTCCGACTGGTTTCGCCCAAAGGCGATGCGGGCCCTGAAGGTTCGCGTCGACGAACTGGCCAAGATCTATGTAGACAAGATGATGGCCGCGGGTCCCGAATGCGACTTCGTTCAGGAAGTCGCCGTCAATTACCCGCTTTACGTGATCATGTCGCTGCTGGGCCTGCCCGAGGCCGACTTTCCCCGCATGCTCAAGCTGACCCAGGAATTGTTCGGCAGCGATGATTCCGAGTTCAAGCGCGGTGCCTCCAACGAGGATCAGCTGCCGGCGTTGTTCGACATGTTCCAATACTTCAACGGTGTGACGGCGTCACGTCGCGAGCATCCCACCGAGGATCTCGCCTCGGCGATCGCCAACGCCCGCGTCGATGGCGAACCGCTGTCGGACATCGACACTGTGTCCTACTATCTGATCGTCGCCACCGCGGGCCACGACACCACCAGCGCCACCATCTCCGGTGGCCTGCAGGCCCTCATCGAGAATCCCGACCAGCGCCACCGCCTGCGCGACAACCTCGACCTGATGCCACTGGCCACCGACGAGATGATCCGCTGGGTCACCCCGGTCAAGGAGTTCATGCGCACCGCCGCCGAGGACACCGTCGTGCACGGAGTACCCATCGCCGCAGGCGAATCCGTGCTGCTGTCGTACGTATCGGCAAACCGCGACGAGGACGTCTTCGACGAACCGTTCCGCTTCGACGTCGGCCGCGACCCCAACAAGCATTTGGCCTTCGGCTATGGCGTCCACTTCTGTATGGGCGCGGCGCTGGCCCGCATGGAGGTCAGCAGCTTCTTCTCAGAGTTGCTGCCACGCCTGGAATCCATTGAGCTGACCGGTGACCCGGAACTGGTCGCCACCACCTTCGTCGGTGGACTCAAGCACCTGCCGGTTCGTTACTCACTGGCCTGAGGGCGGCCACCGGCGCTGACGATGCGGCGGTGATCGATACACTTCTGGCGTGACGTCAAAGACGGTCGTCATCACGGGCGCCAGCGACGGCATCGGCGCGGCGGCGGCCCGCCGGATCAGCCGTGGCGGGGACAACGTCGTGTTGGTGGGACGGTCGGACAGCAAGACCGCGGCCGTGGCCGCGGAGCTGAGCGCCGACTATTTCCTGGCCGACTTCGCTGACCTGTCCCAGGTTCGGGCCTTGGCGGGCAAAATCCGGTCGGCGTGCCCGCGCATCGACGTCCTGGGCAACAACGCCGGGGGAGTGTTCTCGAAGCTGCAGCGGACGGGCGACGGCCATGAGATCACCCTTCAGGTCAACTACCTGGCGCCGTTCTTGCTCACCACCCTGCTGCTGGACGTGCTCATCGGCTCGCATGCCACGATCGTCAATACGTCCAGCTCGTCACAGCGGCTGTTGCGCAACGTCACGCTGGCCGATTTCGAGACGACGGAGCGGCGCCGGCCCAGCACCGCCTATGCGCTGGCGAAGCTGGCAAACATCTTGTTCACCAGGGAATTACATCGGCGCTTTTCCGCCGATGGCCTTTCGGTTGCGGTGGTTCACCCCGGCTTTGTGAACACCAACATCGGTCGTTCGTCCGGCTCGCGCTTTCTGACGACCATGCAACGCACGCCGGTCAGCCGGATCATCGCCAGCGCCGACGAGGGCGCCGACCAGCTGGTCTGGCTGGCGACCAGCTCGCCCGGTGTCGACTGGACCGCCGGCGAATACTACGTGAAAGGCAAAGTCGCGAAAGCCAATCGCGCGGCCGGCGACCCCGTTCTTGCGCGCGAATTATGGGAACACACCCTGGCCAAGATCGTTTAGGGGTGGCCCCCGGGGCCTGCCGGGTCAGCCGATCCCGAAATCGATGATGCCCCGGACGATTTTGCCGTTGAGCAGGTCGTCGTACGCGTCGTTGACCTCGTCGAGGCGATAACGCTTGGTGATCATCTCGTCGAGCTGGAGCTGACCGGTCTGATACAGCCTGGCCAGCCGGGAGATGTCCGCCTTCGGGTTGCACGAGCCGAATATGGTGCCCGCCAACGTCTTGTTCATCAGGATGAAATCCTGCAGCTCGATGTTGACCGATCGGGTCAACTGTGAGGTCATCCCGGTGAGCACACAGGTGCCGCCCTTGCGGGTGAGCTTCAATGCGTCACGGACGTCGTCGGCGGTGATCAACGACGGTGAGACCACCACGGCGTCGGCCATCACGCCGTAGGTCAAATCCCGTACCAGGTCCAGCGCCTCGGCGATCGTCGCCGTACTGTGCGTCGCGCCGAACTGCAGCGCCGATTTCTGTTTGAACTCCACCGGGTCAACGGCCACGATCTGTGCGGCACCGTTGATCCGGGCGCCCTGGATGGCGCCCGTGCCGATCCCACCCGCGCCGATCACCACGACGGTATCGCCGGCCTTCATGTTGGATCGGTTCGCGGCCGAGCCGTAGCCGGTCGGAATGGCACAGGACAGCAGCGCGCTCGGCACCAGCGGCAGGTGTTGCTCGATCTTCACGAGCGAATTCGTCGATACCACAGTGTGTTCGGCGAACGCACCGACCTTGGCGATGTGGCCCAGATTTCTGCCGTCGGCGGTGTGGTGGCGGAAGGTGCCGTCGGTGGGCATTCCCGGAACCATGGTGCCGATCCCGACGTCACACAGGTACTCGATTCCGCTTGCGCACCAGCGGCATTGGCCGCAGACCGCGACGAACGACATCACCACGTGGTCACCCGGTGTGAAATCGGTGACCCCGGGGCCGACCTCGCGCACGATGCCGGAGCCTTCATGGCCACCGATCGTCGGGAACATGGTGGGCAGCCCGAGCGATCGCATCACCTCGTTGGGCGCCGACATGTCGCCCTTGAGGATGTGGTCGTCGGAGTGGCACAAGCCGGCGGCGGCCATCTGCACCAGCACTTCCCCGGCGCGGGGCGGGTCCAGCTCGAATTCCTCGACCGACCACGGGCCGCCGACGTCGTGCAGAATCGCTGCCCGGCTTTTCATGCGGCGGGGACGAACGTGACGGGAAGTTTGTTGGGCGATCGGAACGTGAGCCCGACGATCTTGGACTCCTCGCCGGTTCCGTCGTCGGGCGCGAACGCCAAATCCTCGACCCGGTCGAACAGGCTGTTCAGCATGACCCGCGTTTCCAGCCGTGCCAGGTGCATGCCAAGACACATGTGAATGCCGCCCGCGAAGGCGATGTGGGCCTGGCGCGGGCGGCGGATGTCGAACGTGTTGGGGTCGGTCCAGCGGCTCTCGTCGCGATTGGCCGAACCCATACACATGTCGATCTGGGCGTCGGCCGGGATTGTCTTACCGCCGATTTCGACCTCTTCGGTCGTGGTCCGCATGACCATGGTCAGTGGCGTTTCGAAGCGTAGGCCCTCCTCGATCGCCATCGGCAGCAACGACCGGTCCTGGCGGACCATCGCCAGCTGGTCGGGGTGGGTCAACAGCAGGTACAGCAGATTGCCCGACGAACGGTAGGTGGTCTCCAGTCCGGCGGGAAGCAGCAGTCGCAAGAAGGCGATGATCGCCTCGTCGGTGAGCTTCTCGCCGTCGATCTCTGCGGCAACCAGGTCGCCGATGATGTCATCGGTGAGCTTGCGCCTGCGCTGCTCGACCTGCTTGAGGAAGTAGTCGTAGAGCTCCGTGGCGGCGTTCAATCCCGCCACGATGTCGGTCGGGATCGAGATGAGGTCGAGCGACAGGCGACGGAACAGGTCGAGATCTTCGGCGGGGAGACCGAGCAGTGTGGAGATGATCCGCGTCGGGAACTCGAACGTCACTGCCTTCACCAGGTCCGCCTGGCCTTCGTTTTTGATTTCTTCGACGAGCTGATCGCACACCGGCCCGATCACCGACGGCTCCCAACGCGCCAGCGCGGTCGCGCGGAAGGCCTTGGCCACCAGATTGCGATGGTCATGGTGCTCCTTGCCGCCCATCGCCAAAATGGTATGCCCCATCACCAACCCGATCGTCTTGTCATAGCCGGCCGACGTGAAGATCCGGTCGTCACGGAAGGCCTGAGACAGGCCGTCGTAATCGAACAGGACCCACTCGTCGTCAGGCCGCAATTCCTCCGGCAACTGGCTGTTATCGCTCAGGGAGCCATGCCAGACCGGGTCGGTGTGCCGCATGTATTCAAAAAACGGATACGGGCTGGTTTCGCCGGTGAAGTCGAGCGGGGGGACCACGGGCTGACCGTGCGGGTCAGTGCTGAGCGTCATCAGCGCTTCCTCCTGGAAACAACCGAGTAGGGCCGTTCGCGGGAACCGATCAACGACCGCCCACGAGTCCACGGCGGGTTTGTACCGTGCCGAATTTAGCTATCATAGTATAAATAGCAACGAAGCCCAACGGCTTGCGTACTGTCGTCACGCGCGGGCCGTGGCCGATTTTGACGTGCGCGCAACGTATTCCATTCGGTAGCCGCGACCGCGATGGCGGCGGGGCTCGTCCCCGGCGATACATACCTCGTCTATCGCCACCTAAAAGCGCAGGTCTACCTTGAAGGTGGTGTCCGGCGCGTCTCCCAGCCGGGACCGTCGATGATCCCGCATGACCAGCCGGAGAATGAGTAGGTATGACACAGACGAACCTGGCCCGGCCCCACGGCCTCGCCCGCATCGATCCGGTGCTGCGTGAGGCCGCCGTCGAGTTAGGCGCCTTCGAGTTCCGCACCGAGACACTCGCCGCCGAGCGGGAGCATGCCAACCTGCTGGCCGGCCAGCGCGCCGCGGCGGCCGACACCAGCGGCGTCCGGATCGATTCCCGATCCATCGCCGGGCCGGACGGCCAGCAGCTGGGCCTTCGTTTGTACCGCGGTCGCACCGAATCGGCCGCGCCCGTGGTGGTGTACGCCCACGGCGGTGGGTTCGTCACCGGGAACCTGGAGACAGACCACGCGCACTGCGTGGAGTTGGCCCGCGACGGCGCCTGTCTGGTGGTTTCGGTCGACTACCGGCTGGCGCCCGAGAATCCGTGCCCCTCCGCGCTGGACGATGTCGAAGCGGCCTTCCGTTACGCGGTCGAGAACGGTGCGGAGTGGGACGCCGACGCGAGCCGCATCGCGGTGATGGGCCGCGACGCCGGCGCGGCGCTGGTCGCCGGTCTGACGCAGCGCATGTTCGACCAGGAAGGTCCACCCATCCTGATGCAGATCCTGCACCAGCCGATGCTCGACTCCGACGCCACGCCGTCGCGTCGTGAGTTCCAGCGCACTCCCGGCCTCAACGGCCCGGCCGTGAGCCGGGCATGGAACCACTACCTCGGCCACGCCAGCGCCGATGGGCAACACGTCCCCGCGCACCGGGCGAACCTCGAGGGCCTGCCACCCACGTTCGTCAGCTGCTCCGAGATCGATCCCTGCCGCGACGAGGCCATCGACTATGCCAACCGACTCCTGCACGCCTACGTCCACACCGAATTGCATGTGATTGCAGCGACCTTCAATGGCTTCGACTCGATGGTGCCGGATTGGATTGTTTCCCAGGAGAACCGGGCGTTGCACGCGCAGGCGGTGCGCCGTGTGTTCGCCATGTAGGAGAGGCGCGAACCGGGTGACCGTGGCGGCTTCGGCGATTTCCGTGAGGCGGACACTCGTCACCACGTTTACCGACTGAACTCCGGTATCTCTTACCGTATTGCACGTTGCTAACATCGGAAACGCAACCAACCGAGGACCGATCGGGCGGATGATCAAACACTCAAACCGTTTCCGTTGCACCCGCAGCGATCGAATGTCAAGAAGGACCCCCTCGGCACCATGACCACCCTCGACTCTCCCGAAAAGATCCTTTTCACCTCGACCACCCAAGCCTTTCTCGAAAAGGAAGTGCCGCTGCGCCGGGTGCGGGAGTTACATGCCGAAGGCGCATCGTTCGACCCCGCGTGGTGGCGGCGGGCCGCGGATCTCGGCTGGACCGGTCTGCTCGTTCCGGAGGAGCTGGGCGGCGGAAGCGTTTCGGAGAGCGGCTTTGCCGATCTGGCGATGGTCGCCGAACAACTCGGAAAGACGGTGGCGCCCGGACCGCTGTATCCGGTCAGCACCGTGCTGTCGGCGCTGGCCGAGTGCACGAACTCCGAAGCGCACACCGACGCCATCGAGGCGCTGATATCGGGTGAGACCGTGGCGTCGTGGGCGGTTTGTGAGCCCGGCCAGGGCTGGGCGCCATTGGATCCCTCGCTGACGGCCACCGAAACCGAGGCCGGTTACCGCATCGACGGCGTCAAGGACCGCGTGGAGGCGGGCGCCCAGAGCGCGGCGCTGCTGGTGGTGGCCCGCTGCGGCCCGAATGCCACTGAGATTCGCCAGTTTCTGGTCCCGACGGACGCGCCGGGCGTCAGCATTGAGCCCCAGCAGTCGGTGGACCTGGTCAAGCAATACGCCCGAGTGGGTTTCGACGGTGTCGTCGTACCCCGGGCGGCGGCCGTCGGCACCGCCGGCGAGACCCCCGCCCTGGTCGATCGACAAAGCCAGATCGCTCAGGTGCTGCAATGCGCGGAGGTAATCGGCGTCCTGCAGACGGTCTTCGACTTCACCACCCAATGGGCGCTGGACCGGCACACGTTCGGTCGTCCATTGGCGTCATACCAAGCCCTCAAACACAAGTTCGCCGACATGAAGCTCTGGCTGGAAGCCTGCCGGGCCACCACCTGGGCGGCGGTCACCGACGTGGCCACCCGCGCGCCGCAAGCGGGCCTGTCGGCCAGCATCGCGAAATCCTACGTGGGGGAGATGGCCGGCCAGATCGTCCAGGCTTGTGTACAGATGCACGGCGGCATCGGTGTCACCTGGGAACACGACCTGCACCTGTACCTTCGCCGGGTTACGTTGTACCGCGGCATGTTTGGGACGCCCGAGGAACACAATCTGCGGGTGTACGAGTTCGAAAAAACGGGTCGTTCGGACAGATGACACAAGACGAATCTGTCGCAGAGTTCGCTGAGCGGGCCAGGGCATGGCTGGCGGACAACATGCCCGCCATCGACCGCGAGTCCCCACCACCGGCCCCGCGTGACGATGAACAGGCGTGGCTGAGGGCCCGAGAACTGCAAAAACGTTTGTACGACGGCGGATTTGCCGGCATCTGTTTTCCCCGCGAGTACGGCGGCCTGGGGCTGGACTACGAATACCAGCAGGCGTTCGACGCCGAAAGCCTCGACTACGAAATGCCGTTGATCCTCAACACCCCCACGTTCACCATCTGCTGCGCCACGCTGCTCGACACCGGCAGCGAACACCAGAAGAAGCAGCACATCGCCGCGGCGCTGCGCGGCGAGGAGGTGCTGGTGCAGTTGTTGAGCGAACCCAGCGGCGGATCGGACCTGGCCGGTGTCCTCACCCGAGCCGAACGCCACGGCGACCGTTGGATAATCAACGGCGCCAAGACCTGGAGCACGAGCGCGTTCGCGGCCGACTACGGCCTGTGTCTGGCCCGCACGAATTGGGATGTACCCAAGCACGAAGGCCTGACCATGTTCCTGGTGCCCATCGCTCACCCGGGAATCACGTTGCGGCACATCACCATGCTGAGCGGGTCCACCGAGTTCTGCGAGGAATTCTTCGACGGAGTCGACATCGGAGACGACGCGGTCGTCGGGGAAATCAACGGCGGCTGGGCGGTGGCCTCACGCCAGCTGTACCACGAACGCCGGGCGGTGGGGCAGGGCTCCGAGTTCGCCAGCGGCAGCGGCAGCGAGGGAGGCAACACGATCCCGGTCGATTACGTGAGCCTCGCGGAGAAGACCGGACAAGCCGACAACCGGCGCGTGCAGGAGAAGGCCGGCCGTGTCCTGGTGCACCGCGCGGTGGCCGAGCAGTTGATCGGCCATGTGTACCGCAGTGTCAGAGACGGCATCCTGCCGCCGGCGGCCGGAACGCTCATCAGGCTGTTTCACTCCGAGACCGTGACCACGGATGTCGACACCGCGTTGGAGATCGCGGGAAGTGCCGGTGTGGTCGGCGAGCAGGGCGCCGGGCTGGAGGCAGGATTGCGTTACTTGTCCCGGCAGAACGTCGCCATCGGCGGCGGCACAACGGAAATGGCCCGCAACGTCATAGGCGAACGGGTGCTGGGCTTCCCCCGGGAATATGCCGCCGACCGCGGGGTGCCGTTCAACCAGGTGCGGCACGGCGAACGGTCGGAACGGTCTTAGCCTTCGGCGACGACGTTCTCGGCGAGGCCACTGACAACTGGAATCTGCACCAGTGACAAGACGTGGTGGGCCGGGCTTCCCGGCGGGGCCACCAGCACAAACTCACCGCCCTGGCGGTTCGCCCGCCCCCGGGCGGCGGCAAGAGCGCTGACACCCGCCGATCCGAGGTGGGTGACGGCGCTGAGATCGATCGTCAACGGCGCGACACCGGAGCGGCTTTCGACTGCGATCTGGCGGTCCAGGGTGGACGCGGTGTTGGAGTCGACGTCGCCGCTGACCGCGATGCGGCCCGGTTCGGTGACCGCGGAGACGAATTCGGAGTTGACCGTCCGCCGACCGGTCGTGCGGCTCACCAGAGAGTCGGTGACGAAGTTCGCCTCCCGCGACAATCGGTGCGTCACACTGGCGGTCGTCCCGTCGGCGCCGTGACTGATGTGCGCCTCCGACACCAAGGCCTCGGCCATGGCCAGGCCGCGGCCGCGGCCCGTCTCGCCTTCGCGGTGATCCTTCCACCGTCCGCGGTCGATCACCGAGGCGTGCAGATCGCCATCGCCGGACAGTGTCGCTTCGATGACGACACCGTCGGAGACCTCGGTGCCGTACCCGTGCTCGACCGCGTTCTCGACGAATTCTGAGATCGCGTGCACGACATCGGAGATGTCGTCTGCGTCTGCGCCGATCTCCGACAGCCATTGCCGCAGCCGGGTGCGCACCGTGCGGGCGGCGTGAATCGTCGCATCCAGAGTCATGTTCAGCGGTGCGGGCGGTGTCCGGCGTTGCACCGCAAGGAGTGTCACGTCGTCGCTGTAACCGGTCGGGCGAAGCAGTAATTCCAGTGTCTCCGAACAGATACGGTCGATCGGTCGCACCGATGATTCGATGACGAAGCCGCGTTGGCCTCCCGCGATATTCGCAGCCAGCTCGGCGAATTCGGCGGTGCTGGCGCCTAACGGCCGGCCGGGCCGTTCGATCAGGCCGTCGGTGTAGAGCAGGATCGAGTCACCCACGCCAAGGAATTCGGTGCGTACCGGAAAGCCCGTGCCGCTGCCGAGCGGACCCGCTCCGGAAGGCTCGACATAGCGTGACGTCCCATCCGATGTCACCAGCAGCGGCGGCGGGTGTCCTGCGGTGCAGTACCGGAATTCGCCTGTGGCGAAGTCGAGCGCGCCGACGCAAATCGTGGCCGAGTTCGACCCGGGCACGTGCTTGCGGAACCGGTCAACGGCCTCGAGCGCTTCGGCGATCGGATATCCCGCCACGACCTGCATCCGCAGCGCGGTACGCAGTTGCGACATCACCGCAGCCGCTTCGACGCCATGGCCGACGACGTCACCGACGACGAGAACCAGCCCGTCGCCCAGGGGTATCGCATCGAACCAGTCGCCACCGGCCCCGGTGTCCTCTGCGGCGACGAGATACTGCGCGGTCACGTCCGCGCCGGAAATGACGGGCACCGACGGTGCCAGTAACGCCTGCTGCATGACGGTGGCGGAATCGCGGGCGTTGCGGTACCGCTTGGACAGCTCCTCAAGGCGCACTTCGGCGGCCATCCGCGTCTGCACCCGGTCTGTCACGTCGGTGAAGGCGAGCTGCACACCCTCGATCGAGCCGTCCGCACCGCGCCGCGGGCTGACGACGAAGTCGAAGAAGTGTTCCTGGGCTCGCCCCGAGGCCTCGAAGTCGGCCTGCACCCGCCACTCTGTTCCCGACTGTGGTTCGCCCGTTTGGTAGACCTCGTCGAACATCTGGAAGATCTGCTGGCTTTCCAACTCGGGATAGACCTCCCGCGCCAGCATCCCAATGGGATCAATGGGCGGACTGAGTGAGCGGTAAGCCGCGTTGACCGCGATAAACCGGTGGTCGGGTCCCTCGAGCCCGACCAACAGCGCGGGGACATTGTTGAATACCCGCCGTACGTCGTCGGCCGCACCGACGATTCCGTCCCAATCCTTTTCGGCCACCATCTGGCCGTTCCTCCTAGCAGTTTTCGACGGGCCTGCCAGTAATGCAGAGTCGTAAAACCGGGTCAAATGTGTTGACCTATTGTGCACGTGTAGATGTTCAGATTAGCAATGGTATTGGTTGCATATCGCAATGGTCTGATACCGGCGTGTTTCGTCGATCAATTCGCCGGCAGGCGAAGTTGACGCTCCCGCAAATCGATAGCCGTCGCGGGGCCGCGACGGCTTGTTTGCGGCAACCGGGCACCGTTGCGACGTGGATCGAAAAGGTGTGGCGCACGGTTTATTTCGGCCACCCCCGGACTGCGTCCGGCAAGCGATCAGGCCGAGACGGGCTTCTTCGACGCCGGCGCGGAAACCTTCATGAGCTTCATCAGGTTGCCGCCCATGATCTTTGCCTTGTCTTCGTCGCTGAAATCGGTGAGCTCGTCGACGAAGCTGATCGGGTCCTTGAGGCCCTCGGGGTGCGGCCAGTCGGAGCCGAACATCACCCGGTCAGTCCCGACCATGTTGACGATCTCGGTGAACCGGTCCTCCCAGAACGGGGTGATGTAGACGCAACGCTTGAACGCCTCGACCGGGTCCTCGGTGAAAGCCTGCGGCATCTTCTTGTAGACACCTTTGAGGCCTTTGAACAGGTCGGGCACCCAGTCGGCCCCGTTTTCGATGGACAGGATCCGCAGCTCGGGGTTGCGGGACAAGGCGCCGTGGCAGACCAGCGCACCCATCGCGTCCAGGATCGGGCGGTGACCCATCGCAAAGCTCCGGAAGGCCGTCGGCTTGAACGGCAGGAATTCGTCGCCGGGTTCCCACACATTGGCGAACTCGGAGTAACCGCTGTCCGACGCGTGCATCGAGACCGGGATGCCGGCCTTGATGCAGGCCTGCCAGAACGGGTCGAATTCCTCCAGGCCGAACGACCGGCTGCCCTTGTATCCGGGCACCGGCGCCGGGCGGACCAGCACGGTGCGGGCGCCGCGCTCCAGGCACCACTCGAGTTCTTCGAGTGCGCGATCGACGATCGGCAGGGTGATCACCGGAGTGGCGAAGATGCGGTCCTGGTAATTGAACGTCCACTGTTCGTGCATCCACTCGTTGAGCGCGTGGATGACGTCGTGGGTCATCTCCGGGTCGTCCTTCATGCGCTCTTCGACCAGGCTGGCCAACGTCGGGAACATCAGCGCGTAGTCGATGCCGAGCTCGTCCATGACCTCGAGGCGCGCACCCGGTTCGCGGAAGGCGGGGATCGCCGCCATCGGCTCGCCGAGGATCTCGCGGTAGGTCTTGCCCTGTGCGCCGTTGCGGAAGTAGTCCTCCTGCGCGCCCGGCCTGGCCACCTTCTCGAAGGTGGGGTTCGGGATGTACTCGCTGATGTGGCCGCGCACCACGATCTTGGTGCGGCCGCGGACCTGGACGTAGTCGATGACGTTCTTGCGCTTCTCCGGCAGGAACTTGGTCAGCGCTTCCTGCGGCTCGTACATGTGGTTGTCCGCGTCGAAAACGGGGAAGGGAAGCTCGCGAGATGGCATGGCGATCTCCTTGCAAAGTCTGAAATTCTCACTGCCTGGTAATGACGTTACCACTTCTGCGCAACAGCGTGTAACACGGCCCTACCCGTCAGCCCGTAGGCCGTTCGTCGGCGTCGTGCCGTTGATGATGGCGAAATTCACGGTGGCCGTGGCGAGGAGTTCGTCGCCGTCGCCGAAGATATCCACCTGCATCACCATCGCCCGTCGTCCGGATCGCAACACCTTGGGCACCGCGAAAGCCGAACCCTGCCGGACCGGTCGCAGGTAGCGGACAAACAAATCCGAGGTCGTCATCGTGGTGCCCTGCTCCAGGTAATCCAGCCCGAATTGCCCGCCCGCCACGTCCACCAGCGTGGCGATCAGGCCGCCCTGAAGCGCGCCGGAGGTGTTGACCACCTGCGGGCTGACCGGCATGGTCATGGCGAACTCGCCGTTGCGGCTGCCCGGGCGCATGCCGATCTGGGCGAACAGCTCGGCCAGCGACGGGGCCGTCGACTCTCCGTCGGTCTCGCGGATACCGAGGGCGCGGCTGCAGAAGTCGTAGAGCTGGCCGTTGTCGACCGGTGCGCCATTCAATTCCGAACCCAGCCAATGCAATCGCTGCGCACCCATCACCGTCTGCATGACGATGGCGGCGGCCGCACCGACGTCCAATCCGGGGTTGAAGATTCCCTCGCTGATGCCCTGACCGACGATGTCGCGAATCAGCCGATGCAGGGGAGAGAGCACCCGGGCGTATTCGCGGGGACGGGTCTCGGCCAAGTGCTGGTTGTAGAGGGTCAGCGCCCGATTGAGGCTGTCCTGGGTGCTCGATGCCGGTTGCTGGCTGAGCCGGTCGATCAGCAACTTCAGTGCCGAGGTGCCGTCCAGCCCCCTGGTTTCGGCGCGCCAGGTCTGCACCGATTGGGCGATGGTTCTGTCGAACAGCGCCAGCAGCAGTTCGTCCTTGCTGGTGAAGTGTTGGTAGAAGGCACGCAGTGAGGTCTTGGAGCGGGCGACGACCTCCTGCACGGTGAAGTCGGTGCGTCCCGTTTCGCCCAGAATCGCGACGGCGGTCTTGATGAAGCGGTCGCCGCGCGTCACTTCGGCTTCGTCACTGGGGGCGGTCATCGGCGCTGTGTCCCTTCCGTCGCGCTTCCGTGCGCTCCGAGAATGAGGTTACCGCGCTCGGTGACATATGCGCGAAGTCCGAACCGGCGCGGTGTCTCCCGCGGGCGCCGCGGGCCCCGTCGCATCATGCCGAAATCGAAGAGCCATACCGGCATTTTCACGGTGTGTTGCTGACTAGAATTTTATTTTCGGTCAATAAAATTTTGAGCGCAATCGAATATGCCGACCATGTGCGGAGGTGGGCCCGAACCTCACCGTGATGGGTACTCGTGTGGCCGTCGCCGGATCCGCGCGACTTTGGCGCCGCCTCGCTACCTCATCGTGTCACCTGCATTCAATTGGAGCGATATAGCTGTGTGTCTTTTCGGCGGCATGACGAAGGACGAACCTGGATCGCATTCGGTTCCCTCTTTGCTGGCGCGAATGATCCACGGGTCGCCGGTGCTGATCATTTTCTTTTGGCTCGGGCTCGCGGTCCTCGTGAATACCGTGGTGCCGCAATTGGAAAAGGTCGGCAGGACGCACATGGTGTCGATGGTTCCCGCCGCCGCGCCGTCGATCCAGGCGATGAGCCGCATCGGCCAGGTGTTCGGCGAATTCGACACCGACACCGCCGTCATGATCGTGATCGAGGGCGATCACCCGCTCGGCGACGACGCCCACCGGTACTACGCCGAGCTGGTCCGCAGGCTCTCCCAGGACAAGCACGTCGAGCACGTGCAGGACTTGTGGGGAGATCCCCTGACGGCGGCCGGCTCGCAAAGCTTGGACGGCAAGGCCGCCTACGTGCAGGCGCACCTCGTCGGTAACCAGGGCGAAAATCTGGCCAACCAGTCGGTCGCCGCGGTGCGGCACATCGTGGCCACCACGGCGCCGCCGTCCGGCGTGCGCGCCTACGTGGCCGGCGGGGCGGCGGTGACCGCCGATGGCGTCGATGTCGGCGACAGGGGCATCGCCAAGATCACCGCGATCACCGGCGCGGTGATCCTGGTGATGCTGCTGTTCATCTACCGCTCGGTCGCCACGATGATCCTGATCGTCGTCACGGTGGGGATCGAACTGGTCGTGGCTCGGGGGACCGTCGCAATACTGGCCTCCCACAACGCTTTCGGGCTCTCGACGTATGCGGTCAACCTGCTCGTGGTGATGGCCATGGCGGCGGGAACCGACTACGCCATCTTTGTCGTCGGGCGTTATCAGGAAGCGCGCCACGCCGGCGAGCATCGGACGGCCGCGTTCTACACCATGTTCCGCGGGACGGCCCACGTCGTTCTGGGCTCGGGCCTGACCGTTGCCGGTGCGATGTATTGCCTCAGCTTGACCCGGCTGCCGTATTTCCAGACCCTGGGCCCGCCCTGCGCGATCGGAATGCTCGTCACGGTGTTCGGCGCGCTGACGCTGGGTCCGGCCATCTTGGTCGCCGGCAGCTCCTTTGGGCTCTTCGAACCCAAGCGACTCATGCGCACCCGGGGATGGCGCCGGCTGGGGACCGCCATCGTGCGGTGGCCGGGCCCGATCCTGGCGGTGACCATCGCCGTCTCCCTGATCGGCCTGCTCGCCCTGCCCGGCTACAACACCAATTACGACAACCGGCGTTACATGCCCGCCGATATGCCCGCCAATGTCGGATATCAGGCCGCCGACCGACACTTTTCCCAGTCGCGGATGAACCCCGAACTGCTGCTGGTCGAGACCGACCACGATCTGCGCAATCCGAGCGGCATGCTGGTGCTGAACCGGGTGGCCAGGGCGGTCTTTCACGTGCCGGGTGTTGCACGGGTGCAAGCGATTACGCGACCGCTGGGCACCCCCATCGAACATACATCGATACCGTTTCTGATCAGTGTGCAAAGCGCCGTCCGAATGGAGAACTTGAAGTATCTCAAAGACCGTGCGGCTGACATGCTGACGCAGGCGGACACGATGCAAGAATCGATCGACACGCTGGAACGCATGTACCAGATCATGCAGAAGATGTCCGCCACCACCGACCGCACCGACAGCGACATGCATGACATGCTGGCGATCATCGATGAACTGCGGGATCATATCGTGAACATCGATGACTTCCTGCGGCCGATCCGCAGCTATTTCTATTGGGAGCGGCACTGTTTCGATGTCCCCATCTGCTGGTCGCTGAGATCCATGTTCGAATCATTCGACGGTGTGGACCAGGAGGCGGACAAGCTGGGGCAGATCACCGCGGACATGGACATCACGGCTTCGCTGGTGCGCCAGATGCTCACGCAGCTACCGCCGCAGATCGCGGTGATGAAGAACATGAAGAACATGATGTTGAGCATGCACAGCACCATGTCGTCCTTCTACGACCAGACCGAAATCATGGGCGAGAACTCCACCGCTATGGGGCAGGCGTTCGACGCCGCGAAAAACGACGACTCGTTCTACCTGCCGCCCGAGGCTTTCGGAAATCCCGACTTCAAGCGGATTCTCAAGCTGTTCGTGTCTCCGGACGGCAAGGCGGCCCGCTTCATCATCTCCCACGAGGGCAATCCCGCTACGCCGGAAGGCATCTCACGTGTCGACGCCATCCGGGGGGCCGCGAAGGAGGCTATCAAGGGGACCCCCCTGGAGGGCGCCAAGATCTATGTGGGCGGCCTCGCCGCGCTCTACAAGGATATGCGCGACGGCTCCAAGTACGACCTGCTGATCGCCGGAGTAGCCGCGACCAGCCTGATCTTCATCATCATGTTGATCATCACCCGAAGTGCGGTCGCCGCCCTGGTGATCGTTGGCACCGTGCTCCTTTCGTTGGCCACCTCGTTCGGGCTGTCCGTGCTTGTCTGGCAGCACATCTTCCGCATCGAACTGCACTGGATGGTGCTCGCGATGTCGATAATCCTGCTGTTGGCCGTGGGGTCGGACTACAACCTGCTGCTGGTCTCGCGGTTCCGGGAGGAAATCGGGGCCGGCCTGAAGACGGGAATCATCCGGGCGATGGCCGGGACGGGAGGGGTGGTGACCTCCGCCGGCCTGGTGTTCGCGGCGACCATGTCGTCATTCGTGTTCAGCGACTTGCGGATTCTGGGACAGGTGGGGACCACCATCGGCATCGGCCTGTTGTTCGACACGCTCGTCGTGCGTTCGTTCCTGACACCGTCGATCGCCGTGCTGCTCGGGCGCTGGTTCTGGTGGCCGCAACGGGTGCGCCCCCGCCCGGCCAGTGAGCTGTTCGACCGGGCGGGAAGCCGTACCCTGGTTCGCTCCCTGCTGTTGCCGACCAACGCGCAAGCACCAAGCACCAACGGGCAGCCGCCGGTCACCGATGGGCAGCCGCCGCTCACCGATGGTCGCCAGCCGAGCCCGCACCGCTGAGAAACACTCGCCGTCGCGGCAGGGGCGCTCAGCCGCCCCGGGCCTCGATCATCGCCGAGCGGTTGACCTTGGTCGCCGCGGTGCGCGGTATCGCGTCGACGAATTCGACTGTCTTGGGCGCCTTGTACGGGGCGAGGCGAAGCTTCGCGTACTCGATCACGTGCTGTTCGGTGAGGGGTTCGGCGCCGTCGGTGTCGGCGCGCTGGATCACCGCGTGCACGCGGCGCCCCCATTGCGGGTCGGCCAGCCCGATCACGACGACGTCGGCGATGCCGGGGTGCCCGGCGAGCGCGGACTCGACTTCGGCCGGAAAGACATTGGCGCCGCCACTGACGATCATGTCGACGCGGCGGTCCACGATGTAGAGAAAGCCGTCCTCGTCGAGATGGCCTATGTCCCCGGCGGAGCGGAAGCCGTCCTCGGTCGACGGCAGCGGAGGCGAACCACCCAGGTAGCGGTATCCCGCGCTCATCGGCGCCCGCAGATACACGTCACCGTCCTCGCCGGGGCCCAGCGGCCGTTTCTCGGCGTCCAGGATCCGGATCTCGGTGTCCCGGAATCCGCGGCCCACGCTGCCCGGGTGAGCGAGCCACTCGTCGCCGCGCAGCGCGGTGAGCCCCAGGTTTTCGGTCATGCCGTATGCCGTCACGATCTGCTCGGGGCTGAGCAGGTCGAACCAGGTGTGCAGCAGCGACGGCGGCATCACCGCGGCGCCCTGCAGGATGAAGACGATGCTGGACAGATCGCGCTGCCGGACGTCGGGCCGGGCCGCGATGCGCGCCAGCATGGTGGGCGTGGCCGTGAAGTTGGTAATCCGGAAACGCTCGATCACGTCGAGAACCAATGCGGCATCGAACTTCTCGAGTATCACCAGATGGTCGCCGGCCAGCAGCATGAGAAGGGTGGCGAAGCCGTTGGTGTGATACATCGGTGCCGGGACCATGATGGTCTGCGGCTGCGTCACCGGTGTCCAGTTCGACAGGAACGGTTCACCCTGCTGGGGGATCCACAGCGACGGCGCCAGGTTGAGGATCACCTTGGGCACGCCGGTGGAACCGCTGCTGCAAATCCCGTGGGCGGTGGGGGAGACCGCGACCGGCAGCGGGCCGTCGGACTCGCCGGCCGCGCGGGCGTCGAGCTCCCAGCGATTCGCTTCGTCGACGACGACGGCTGGGTCGATCACCTCGCGCACCCGGTCGCGCTCCCACTCGGGAAGATCCCAGTGCATGGGCACCGGGACCGCGCCGATCTTCCAACAGCCCAGCGTCGCCAGCGTCAGATGCTGGGAGTTTGGAATGGCAAGCGCTACAGGGGCGCCGGTGGTGGCGCCGTTGGCGGCAAGTGCGCGGCCCCACTGGTTGGCGCGGGCGTCGAGTTCACCGAACGTCAGCGACTGGACGGTGCCGTCGAGCGTCACGATCGTGACGGCGGTATCGTCCCCACGTTGCGCGGCGAGCTCTTGCAGCTTGGTTCCGAACGGAACCCCGTCCGCGAAGGGGTTCGCGGGCGCGTCGGCCGAGACGGGTTCGGTACTCACCTGCGCCGCTCCTCCTCATCACCGGGACGGCTCATACCGATACCGGCTCGCTGAACAGCGTTTCCAGCGACCCGTCCGACACGCTGGGGATCAGGCGCAGGGCGAGTTCCTCGGTGCCCAGCGGCAGCCGGATCAGCGGTTGGGTGTGCCGGTCGAGCACGCTGACGTCGGACTCGTCGCAGAAACCCAGGGCTCCCAGTAACTGGTGGGAGGTGCGCATCACCTGCCGTGCGGTGTCGGTGGCCTTGAGCCGAAGCACCAGGGCGTCCGCCGAATGGATCTGCGCCGGCAGTGATTCCGGTCGGCAGATCGTGTATTTCGCGAGTTCATGGAGTCCGCGGACCGCGACGGCGGCATCCGCGACGGCGAACCTGACGGCCTGGAAGTCCGCGAGGGGCTTACCGAACTGAATCCGGGCGCGCACATGGTCGGTCACGATGCGCAACGACTGCTGCACCGCTCCCAGAATCCGCCATGATCCCAGCACAAGATGAAGGTTAACGTCGGCGGCTCCGACGCTGCCCTCGGGTGCGCTCAGGGCGGCCGGAACCAGGAACGGCCCCAGCTTGGCTCCGGTCCGCGCCCCCGGCCGCGGCCGGTACCGATTGCCATCCAGGTCCGCGGCGATCCAGTCACCGGCCAAGTCGCCGTGGTCGATGCGCGGGGCTTTCGGATCCACCAGGGCCAGGCGGGCGCCGTCGATCGCCAGTAGCTCCTCCACCAGTGGATAGGGCAGCACGGTGGCGCCGGCGGCCTGGCACAGCACCGCGGCGGCCAGCAGATCATCGGGCGCCGAGCGCACGTCGAGTTCGAACGCCCCCACCTCGTTCAACGCGGTACGGGCCGCGTCGCGGACGGTGTCGTCGGACTCGGCGCGCAGCGCGGCCGGCGGCCCACCCAATTTGCTCAGCCGCTTGGTGGCGACAGCGGCGAATTCGCTGATGTCTTGCGGCAGATCGGTTTTCACCGGCTTGCTCCTAACACGTCTCGGGCCACCAGCATCTTCTGCACTTCGATGGTGCCCGATGCCACGGTGGCTGCCTGTGCGTAACGCCAATGGTCTTCGATCGCCCCGTGCAGCGGTGCGGAACTGCCACTGTCCAGCGCCGTGGGGCCCAGCACGTCGAACAGCAGCTCGGCGACCTGTTGATCGAGGGTCGTCGTGACGATGCGGGCGGCGCTGGCGGCCGCGCCCGCCGCCGCATCGTCCTGTAGTGACACGGCGCGATAGGCCAGCAGCCGGGCGACGCGTAGGTCGACGAGCGCCCGCACCCACCGGGTGCGAATCGTTTCGGGCAGCTCATCCCACTCGTCGCCGAGCTGGCTGCGCATGCGTTCGAGCAGCGACTCGCACCGCGCGTACCGAGCGATGCCCACCCGCTCGAAAGCCAGCGCTTCGCGCATCACTCGCCATCCGTCGCCGACCTCGCCGAGCACATCGCCGGGAATCGCCTGCACGTCGTCCAGGAACATCTCGTTGAGGTGGTGCGGTCCCAGCATTGACGGGATGGGCCGGACGGTGAAGCCGGGGCGGTCCATCGGGATCAGAAACAGGGTGAGCCGCTTGTGTTTTGGGGCGTCGGGGTCGGTGCACGCCGCCAGGACGCACCAGGACGCCATCAGCGCATACGACGTCCACACCTTCTGCCCGGTGATGCGCCATCCGTCACCGTCGGCAACGGCGCGGGTACGCAACGACACCAGGTCCGTTCCCGCCTCCGGCTCCGAAAAGCCCTGGCACCAGATCACATCCCCCGCGGCGATGGCCGCCAGGTGCTTGGCCTTCTGTTCCTCGGTCCCGTAGCGCATCAGCGCCGGCCCGACCCAGTTGATCCCCATGTACTGCGGGCCGCGCGGCTCGTGTTGGGCCCACATCTCCTCGCGCAGCACCGTCTGCTGCCAGACCGAACCCCCGCCGCCGCCATGCTCTTTCGGCCATGCCAGCGCCAGCAGCCCCTCGGTGGCCAGCAGTTTGCAGAACGTCTCGGTGGTGGCGAGGTCCTGCGGGTTTTCGGTGCAGGCGCCGAGGAAGTCGGCGGGGATGTGGTTGGCCACCAGCTCGCGCAGGTGGCTTCGCAGTTGTCCGGCGTCGTCGCCGAGGTCGTAATCCATCGTGCTCATCCCTTCGGCAGTCCGAGCAGCCGCTCGGCGATGATGTTGCGCTGCACTTCCGACGTGCCGCCGTAGATGGTCGAGGCCAGCGCGTCCTGACGTTCGAACAGCAGATCCGGATCCGCGGCCGACTCCGGGCCCGCCGCGGCCGCACCGAGTTCCCAAACACGCTGCAACGTAAGCGATCCGAGCAGCTTCATGATGTCGGCTTCCGGGCTGGGCCGCCCCGCCAGCTCGTTGCCCAGCGCGCGGTATCCGGTGGCCCGCAACGCTTCGGCGTCGGCGAGCAGCGAGCCGAGCTCGGTGTAGACGTCGTCTCCCGAGACGCCGGCGCCGGCGGCGCGCACCGCGTCGAGTCCGCGTTTGATCTCGACCCAGTTCATGATCCAGATCATCTGGCGTTCATGCTGCAGCGACGACAAGGCGACATGCCACCCGCCGTTGAGCGGCCCCAGCAGGTTGTCGGCCGGCACCTCGACGTCGTCGAGGAAGACCTCACAGAACGTCTCGTCGGAGATCGACGCCATGCGGATGGGCTCGATCCTGACCCCGGGCGCGTGCAGATCCAGAATCAGGCATGAGATGCCGCGGTGTTTCGGCGCATCGGGATCCGTGCGGGCGTACAGGGTGCACCATCGCGACTCGTGGGCCTGGGTGGTCCAGGTCTTGTGGCCGTTGACCCGGTACACGTCCCCATCACGTTCGGCGCGCGTGCGCAGCCCCGCGAAATCCGACCCGGCTTCGGGTTCGGACATCCCCAGCGCCCACCACTCGTCACCGCGGAGCAGTGGAACGAGCAGGCGCTCGATTTGGGCGGCGGTGCCGAACTGACGAATGCCCGGCGCGGCGACGTTGGGGCCGGCGATATTGGGCAGCTTGGGCGCCGAGCGCAGCGCGGCCTCGAGCCGGACCTCCATGGCGTCGCGCAAACCCAGGGACCGGCCGCCGTGCTCGCGGGGCCACGTCGGCTGGATCCACCCGGCCTCGAAGGCGGCCCGCTGGTAATCGCGCCGCAGACCCAGGTCCCACCGGTACTGCCGATACTTCTCGTAGTAGTCGTCGGGCAAAAACTGCACCAACCACGCACCGAACTCCTCAACGACTGCGGTCACCGGCACCGCACCTCCTGATCGCTGCGCTCTGCATCGTCGCCGGTGCGGCTCACGCTGCGCCCCCGCAGAATCGGCGGGCGACCTCGTGGTAGAGCGCGCGACTGTCGCCCAGCAGCGCGGCGCCCTGCCAGGCGCGCCGGACATAGAGGTGCACGTCGTGCTCCCAGGTCTGTCCGAGCGCGCCGTGCACCTGGACCGCGGTGCGCGCACAACCGGCGGCCGCGTCACCGGCCGCCGCTTTGGCGAGGGCGGCGGAGTTCCAGGCGTCGCCAGGTGAGGCCGCCGGATCGGCGAGCGCGGCCGCCGCCGCATAGGTGAGGCTGCGGGCGCGTTCCAGGCTGACGTAGTTGTCGGCCAGCGCGTGCTTGATTCCCTGGAAGGCGCCGATCGGTTGACCGAACTGGCGCCGCGACTTCGCGTGCTCGACGGAGCGGTGCAACGCGGCGCGCGCCACGCCCACCAGGTCAGCGGCGCACGCTATCCACGGCGCCGCGAATGCCGATTCGATGTCGATGCTGGCGACGGCCACCGGCTCGGCATCGACATCGATGCCGGCCACCGGCTGCGCCGGGTCGGTGGATTCCGCCGCCGGCAGCACCGCCACCCCGTCGCCGCAATGCGCGACCGCCGCCACGGTGTCCCCGTCGTCGGTGCGGGCCAGCGTGACGACCAGCTCGGCGCGCGACAGGTTGGGGACCGCGACGGCCCGGCCGCGCAGGCGTCCGTCACGCAGGGTCATCGGCGCCCCGGGCAGTCGCGACCCGGGCGCGTGGACGGCCAGGGTGGCGACGGCTCCACCGGCAATGTCGGTGAGGACCGAATCGAGCCCGGTGCCGCGCAGCACCCCCGCGGCCAGACCGACGCTGCTCAGCAACGGGATTGGCGCGATGACGGCGCCGCATTCCTCGAGGACCACGGCAAGCTCGACCGGCCCGTAGTCGCCGGCCCCGTCCTGCAAGGGGGCGGCGAGCTCGGTCCAGCCGAGATCGACGACGGTCTTCCACAGGGCACGCCAGCGCTCCGGATCCGTGATCGCTTGACGGGCGGCCCCAGGCGGGCACTCCGCACGTAATATGTCGCGTACGGCGTCGCGCAGCGACAATTGTTCCGAGTTCAGCCCTACACCCATAAGACCTCTAACATAGTAAAGATAATAAACTAGCCCCGCCGGTGCAATCGCGCCGAATCACACGCTTAGGTGGCGCATGGTCGAGTGGTATCTGTTCCTGCCGCAGGTCCGGCTGTCGGCGGCCGACATCGCGGAGCGGGCGCGCCATGCCGAGGCCAGTGGTTTCGACGGCATCGCGTTCATCGATCACCTTGAGGCGCCCGGACTGCCCGACGAAAGCATCTGGGAGGCAATGGGGATTGCCACTTGGGTAGCCGCCAAGACGGAGCGGCTGCGGATCGGGCACCTGGTGCTCTGCGACGCGTTCCGGCATCCCGCGGTGCTCGCCAAACAGGCCGTCACCCTGTCGGAGGCGTCCGGCGGCAGATTCGAGCTGGGGCTCGGGGCGGGATCCTGGCCCTCGGAATTCGCCAGATTCGATGTCGGCCAGCAGGATCCGAAAGCCAGGGTCGATCAGCTCGGCCGCCACCTGAAACTGCTCAGGCAGTACTGGGGCGATGGGACGGGGGAGGCCGAGCACGCCGAGTCGGCGCCGCAAGCTCCGCGACGCTCGCACCCGATACCGCTGGTTTTGGGTGGGAGCGGGCCCCGGATGATGGAACTCGTTCGCAGGTACGCGGATTGGTGGAACCTGCCGGCGCATCAGCTCGACAAGCTGCCGACGCTGACCGGGGCCGCGGGGGCGGCCCGATTGTCGATCCAGCAGATGGTGGGCTTTGTTCGGTCGGGCAGCGATCCCGACACCGTGCGCGAGGTGAGCATGCGTCGATTCGGCAACCTGGGATCGGGACTGATCTGCGGGGATGCCGACGAGCTGGTCGGGCACTTCACCGGACTGGCCGGCCAGGGGGTCGAGCGGTTCTACGTCTGGTTCGCCGACTTCGCCGCGCCGGACTCCCTGCGCGAGTTCGGCGAATCGGTGATCAAGCCGTTCCCGGCACCGTAGGCGTCAATCCCGTTGCGCGCGGCGGCGGGCCTCGGTGGGCACGACCGGCGGTCGTGCGAACGGCCCCCGCTCCACCGCGGACAAGCGGATCTCCGGCAAGTCGACCGATGGGTCAACGGTATCCAGCCACACGACCGCCTCGGCGACATCGGATACCGCGATCGCGTACATCTCAAAGGGAACGTCCTGCAGCATCTCGGTGGCCACCGGGCCCGGCGTGACGATATGCACGCTGATGCCGTCGCGATCGACTTCGAGCGCCAGGGCCCGCGCGAACGCGTTCATGCCGGCCTTCGAGGCGGAGTAGGCGGTGCGGGCGGGCATCGGCTCGTGTGCTGCCGAGGAGGAGATGAACACCAGCCGCGAGCCCGCCTTCATCCTGGGCAGCACAGCGGATGTCACCACGAAGCACGAATCCAGGTTGGCCGACATGATGGCCCGCCACTGCTCGAACGTCTGCTTGCGAGCGTAGGTTCCGCCGAGTGCCCCCGCCGCGTGGACGACGAGGTCGATCGTCTCCAATGCGCTTATCGCGGCGGGGAATCCGGCCGGATCGGAGGCGTCGGCCACCAGGTGCCGCGCGCCGATCTCCTCGGCGGCGGCGCGCAACGGGTCTTCGCGGCGCGCGGAGAGCACCACGTCGTAACCACGCTCAACCAGCTTGCGGGCGCACCCTTTTCCGATCCCGCCGCTGCCACCGGTGACCAATGCGGTTCGCATGACCGTTGCAGGCCGCCCTTCAGGAGTGCCGAATATCCCGCGGCCGCGAAAAGGCCTGCGGGGACAGCGCATAGATGCGTTGATCGTGCTGACCGGACAGGACGTAGGTCTGCGTGTCGGCGAGATGACGGCCGGCGATACGACGGGCGCGGTCGACGTTGCCCTCCGCGATGGTCTCGGTCAGCTTGATGTGCGTGTTGAGCACCGCGCGGCGCTGAGCAAGCGAGGGGTAGGTGCCACGCGACGCGCTCTCGTCGGCCCACTGCCGTTCGTGACTGGTCCACAGCGTCTCCAAGCTGCCCACCACCGCGATGATCGTGTGATTGCCGCACCCGCGGACAACGAGATCGTGGAATTCCCGACCGATTTCGGTGCACCGGCGGCCGTCTTCGAGGTGTTCGGCCATCGACTCGTTGATCCGCGTGAGCTCGGGCACCAGGGTGCTCGCCCGGTCCGGGCGGCGGGCGGCCAAGGCGGCGCAGGCGGGCTCGAGTTCCTGCAGCGCCATGCCGAGATCGACAAGCTCAACGGACTCGCTCTGCAGCAACAGGCCGAGCATGTAGGCGGCGCTGGTCTTCGCCGGGGCGTGAACGACGGCACCACCGCGGTTGCCCCGCCGCACCGAAACCAGCCCCTCGGTTTCCAGGATCCGCAAGGCCTCGCGCAGCGACACCAAACTCACGTTGAACTGTTCGACGAGCACCTCTTGGCGCGGCAGGAGATCACCATCGGCGAGGTCGCCGTCGATGATCTGACGGCGCAACTCGTCGGCTACGATTTCGGCGATCCGCGGCGCCGACAACCGGCGCCGGGCGTCGGGGCCAATTCCCAAGGCGGTCATCCGATCCTCGAAACACATGCAACTCGCTGGCTTAGCTATTTTAGCAGTAATGATATAAATAGCTTCTCTGATCGCGTGTCGATCGGAAGGACGGGTGCAATTGAGCGAGCGGTCCGAAAGCCGGCCGACACCGCTACACGATTTGCGTGTCGTCGAGATCAGTGACCGGATAGCGGGCAGCTACTGCGGGAAGCTGCTGCTCGACGCCGGCGCGCAGGTGTGCAAAATCGAACCACCGCAAGGGGATTGGCTGCGGCGATATTCCGCCAGTGGTTCGCCGGTTGCCGAAAGCGACAGCGCGCCGTTTTTCAGTTACCTCAACGCGGGCAAGCGCAGCATGACGATCGCCCCCGGCGCCCAAGGTTCGGCGCGATTTCACGCCACGCTGGCCGCCGCCGACGTCGTCGTCGTCACCGCCGGCCCGGCGCAGGCCGCGCGGCTGGGCATCGACCCGCGGCAACTGCTGGAGCACTCGCCGCGGGCGGTCGTCGTCACGATCTCCGATTTCGGCTGGACCGGACCCTACGCGGACCGGGCGGCCAGCGAGTTCACCCTGCAGGCGTGGGCGGGCTCACCCGGCTTCCGGGGCGATCCCGCCGGCCCGCCGATTTCCATCGGCGGCGATCTGGGCGAGTACATGGGCGGCGTGTTCGCGGCGTTCGGGGCGTTGGCCGTGCGCCGCCGCGTCGAGCATGGCGGACCCGGCGAGCACCTTGACCTGTCCATGCTGGAAGCGCTCACCACGATGCAGAGCAGCGAATGGTTGCATTCGCAGCTGCTGCGCGTTCCGCCGATCCGCCGCACCACCGAGGTGCCATCGATCGAACCCGTCAAGGACGGCTACGTCGGGATCACCATGGTCACCGGTCAGCAGTGGCTCGACTTCGTCGCGATGGTCGGATGCCCGCAATTGGAGGAGATCGAACAGCTGCGGTTTCAAATCGGCCGATGGCAATACCGCGATTTGATCCGCGAACAGATCCATCCCTGGCTGGCCGAACGGACCGTCGCCGAAATCGTCGAGCTCGGGCAACTTTTCCGGCTGCCGATCGCCGCGCTGGGCAACGGCTCCACCATCCGGGAGCTGGAATACGTGCGCCAGCGCGAGGTCTTCGCCCACAACCCGGCCGGTTTCCACCAGCCCCGTCCGCCCTGGCTGATGTCGGCCTGCGCGCCCGCACGCGTGCGCGAAACGCCGGTCCTCGGTGAGGCCGATGACGAATCCCCGTGGAGCCGTGAGGAATCCGAAGCCGAACCGGCGCGCGACGGGTTACCGCTGGCCGGTGTCCGCATCATCGACCTGACCGCCTTCTGGGCCGGGCCCGCCGCAACCCATCTGCTGGCGGCGTTCGGCGCCGACGTCGTCAAGATCGAATCGATCCAGCGCCCCGACGGCATCCGCTATTCGGGCGGCATGCGCAACGACGTGGACGACTGGTGGGAGTACGGCTGGGTGTTCCACGCGATGAACACCAACAAGCGTTCGGTCACTCTGGATTTGGGCTCCGAGCAGGGCCGCCGCCTGTTCACCGAACTGGTCGCCGGCGCCGACGTCGTGATCGAAAACTTCTCGCCGCGGGTGATGGACCACTTCGGCCTCACCGCCGATGTGCTGCTCGGGGTCAACCCCAAACTGGTGTTCGCCAGGATGCCCGCATTCGGCGTCGAGGGTCCCTGGCGCGATCGGGTCGGGTTCGCCCCCACCATGGAGCAGATCGCCGGCCTGGCCTGGGTGACCGGACTGCCGGACGCGCCGCCGGTGACCCCACGCGGAGCCTGCGATCCGCTGGCCGGCGTGCACGCCGCGTTCGCCGTGCTGGCCGCGCTGAACTTCGCCGAACGCACCGGGCGCGGTCAGCTGGTCGAACTGCCGATGCTCGAAACGGTGCTCAACGCCACCGCGATCCAGGCGATCGAGTCCGAAGTCTTCGGCGTCACGCTGAGCCGTCGGGGCAACCGCGGTCACGGGTCGGCGATCCAGAACATCTACCGCTGCGCCGCCCACGGCGACAAGGACGACGACTGGATCGCGGTGACCGTTCGTGACGACGCGCAATGGCGCGCGCTGCTCGACCTGATGGGCCGGCCCGCGTGGGGCGAGGACGAGGCGCTGTCCACCGTCGCCGGGCGTCAGAAACGAGCCGACGACATCGATGCCCGGCTGGCGGACTGGTTCGTCTCGCAGCCACGTGAATCGACGGTGGAACTCCTGGCCGGCGCGGGAATTCCCGCGGCGCCGGTGGTGTCACCGTCGCTGGTCACCGACAATCCGCAACTGCGCGAGCGCGGGTTTTTCGAAGCGCTGCATCATGCGAGTACCGGACTCGGCCTCTACCCGTGCCCGCCGTTCGCCCTCCTCGCCGGTCAGGACCACTGGCTGCTGCGGCCGCCACCGAAGCTGGGCGAGCACAATGAAGAGATCCTGCGCGATCGGTGCGGGCTGACCGACGAAGAACTGACACGCCTTGCGACCAGCGGGGTGATCGGGACCCGGCCCAAGGGTCTCTAGAGAAGTGGAGGGCATCCGATGCGAGTGACGGTCGACGAAAACCTGTGTGAGGCCAACGGCTTCTGCGAATCGCTGGCGCCGGAAGTATTCGAGTTGGGCGACGAGGACGTGGTGCAGATCGCGGACGGCCCGGTGCCGCCCCGCCTGGAAATCGATGTGCGCGCCGCGGTGGACCAGTGCCCCAAGGCCGCGCTGCGGCTGGTCGACTGACACGGGCGCTGTCGCGAATCAGACCGAGCGCCGCTCGGTCAGCTTTATGGCCAGCTCGTCGTAGATCGACATGTTGGTGGTCAGATTGGGATGGGCCACCTTGGCCGGGCCGACCTCGATGTCATCGCAGCGCAGCAGCAGTTCGTCGAGCACAGCGCGCAGTTCCGCCCGGGCCAGCATCGCGCCGAGGCAATGATGCGGTCCGCCGCCCCCGAACGCCACGTGGGGGTTGGGCTGTCGGGCGATGTCAAAAGTAAACGGTGACTCGAAGACCTCCTCGTCGCGGTTGGCCGAGCGAAGGGTCGACACCACGCGTTCGCCCTTGGCGATGTGCAGGCCATCCATCTCGACGTCCACCTTTGCAGTGCGCGTCCAATACGCCACCGGCGACGCCCAGCGCAACACCTCCTCGACGGCGCCGGCCCGCAGGTCCTCCCGCTCGCGATACCGCTCGATCTGCTCGGGATTGGCGACGAACGCCTGTAACCCGATGGCCAGTGCGTTCTTGGTGGTGTCGCTGCCGGCAAACGCCAGCACGAAGAAGAAGAACTCGAGTTCGTTTTCGGGCAGGCTGAACTGCTCGCCGTCGTCGCCGGTGATCACCGCCGTCGCGAGCGTGCTCCAGATGTCTTCTGTGGGATTGCGCCGCTTTTCGGCGGTGAGCTTCATCGCGTATTCGAAGACCGAGCCAAAGAGCTCGAGTTCCACCTGACCGCTCGGGCCCGCCTCGGGCGCAAGCGCCTTCAGGATGCGGTCGAAGATGTCGAATATTCGTGGCCGGTCCTCCTCCGGGATGCCGATGATGTCGCCGATGACCGACATCGGCAACGCGTCGGCGACATCATCGATCCAGTCCCCGCCACCCTGCGCGAGCAGGCCGTCGATCATCCGCGCCGCACGCGCCCGGATACCGTTCTCCAGCTTGGCGATCGCGCGCGGATTGAAGGCGTTGGAGATCAGTTTTCGGCGCTTATTCAGGTCCGGCGGGTCCAACGTGATGATCGTCGGGAATGACGAGAACATGGCGACCGGCTGAATGAGTGGGCCGTCGGCCGCGGTGAACGACTCGGTATCGCGATGCAGGCGGACCGTGTGCCGGTGTTTGGTTGCCACCCAGAATTCGCGCGGCGCACCCCCGGAAAACAGCCTGGCGACGCCCGGCGTCAGGTCGTGCCGGAAGAGCGGCCTGCTGCGTCGCAGCTCGGCGAACAGGTCGTCGGGAAAGCCGTTGCACCACAAGGATAAATCGGACAAGTCGACTGCCGTAGCCGTCATCACCGAACCCCGTTCTGTCGGACACACACCATAAGGCGGCGAGCGCCGCGTTGACGTTCTATGCTTAAGATAGTAAAAATAGAGCTAGTCGTCGAACCCTCGGGAGTGCTGGTGACGGATACAATTTCGGACTCGGCCCCGGAGTCGGCCGAGGATCCCTCGGAACGAGAGTTCGGGCAGGGCGGCATCGCGTTGTCGACCTACCGTTTCCCGACGGGCTGGTTCATCGTTGCGTTCGGCTCCGACCTGGCTCCCGGGCAGGTCAAACGCGCGCACTACTTCGGTGAGGAGTTGGTGCTGTTCCGCACCGAGTCCGGCCAGGTCCACGTGATGGACGCCTACTGCCAGCACCTCGGTGCCAACCTCGCCGTCGGCGGCACCGTGGAGGGCGAGAACATCGTCTGCCCCTGGCACGGTTGGCACTGGCGCGGCGACGGCAGCAACGCGCTGATTCCCTACAGCAAGATCGGGTGCAAAAACAACGTCCGCATCCGGACCTATCCCAGCATGGAGTGGTACGGGTTCGTCCTGGCCTGGCACGAGCGGCACGGGCGGGCGCCCTACTGGCAGCCGCCGGTGCTGCCCGAACTGGAGACCGACGAGTACTACCCCCTGCATCCGCACACCCAGATGCTCAACCGGGTCAAGGTGCACCCGCAGATGATCATCGAGAACGCCGCTGACCCGTACCACGTTCAGTACGTGCACAAGGCCGCCAATCCGGCCACCACCGCGTCGTTCGAGGTGGCCGGCTATCACCTGCACGCGACGGTCAACGCCCATTTCGGCGGGGGCCGGGCGCAGACGTGGCTGACCCCGAACGGACCGGTCGACGCCAAGATCATCTACGACAACTACTCGTTGGGGCTGGGCGTGGTGCGATTCCCCAGCGAACTGGTGGCCACCGTTCAGGTCACCGGCCAGACACCGGTCGACGAGGACTACACCGACTACTTCTACACCCAGGCTTCCGTGCGTGAACCGGGCGACACCGGTGACGTGCCCACCGGACGCGCCGCCCGGTTCCTCGGGCTTCAGCAAGAAGTCATCAAGCAGGACTTCTTCACGTGGGAGAACATGAAGTATTTGGAGAAGCCGAATCTGGCTCCCGAAGAGGCGCATGATTACGCGGCCCTTCGCCGCTGGGCGCACCGCTTCTATCCCGGGACGCAGCCGTCGCCGTCCGATTTCGGCTACACCGCCGACGGCGCGCCCGACCCGGCGGCCGCGAAAGCCTGATGCCCGGGCCCGCCGAATTCGGTGTCGACAGTTTCACCGTGCCGGCCGTGCTGGATCGGCGGGCCGAGCAGTATCCCGACCGGGTGATGATGTCGATCGCGGGTGTGGACGTGACCTTCGAGCAGATGCGGCGACGGTCCCGCGCGGCGGCAAACATGTTGGCCGGCTTGGGCGTCGGCCGCGGTGATTGCGTGGCGTTGTTCACCGCCACCTGTCCGGAATGGGTCTACCTCTGGCTGGGCGCGGCGCGCATCGGCGCGGTGAGCGCCGCGATCAATGCCGCGAACAAGGGTGAGTTCCTGCTGCACACGCTTCGGCTGTCGCGGGCCAAGGTGATCCTCACCGATGCCGAGCGGCGGCACCGCGTCGACGAGGTCGTCGGCCGACTGGACACGGTGACCGACATTGTGGTGCAGGATGATTCACTCGCCGAAGTGTTGTGCAGCACTCCCGACCACCCGGTGAGCGATAGCCCCGCCGGGGTGGCGGACGTGGGGGTGCTGTTCTACACATCGGGCACGACCGGCCCGTCGAAAGCGGTCGCCACCACATGGCATTATCTGTTCACGGTGGCCGCCACCGCCTCTTCGGCGTGGGGCTTCGGCCCGGGGGAGGTGCTGTGGACGGCGATGCCGCTCTTCCATTTGAGCGCCGCGCCTAGCGTGCTGGCGCCGATGCTGGTCGGTGGAACCACCGTGTTGGCGAAGGCCTTTCACCCCGGCCAGGTGTGGGATGAGATCCGCGCCCACGGGGCCGTCGGTTTCGCCGGCGCCGGCGCGATGGTGTCGATGTTGCAGAACCTGCCCGCGGATCCCCGTGACGCGCAGCTGCCGCTGCGGTTCATCTCCGCCGCGCCCATCGACGCGGGCTCCTACCGCGACATCGAAAAGCGCTACGGCTGCCGCATCGTCACGATGTACGGGTTGACCGAGGCATTCCCGATCGCCCTCAAGGCCGTGGCCGACGAGGGCGTACCCGGGACCTCCGGCCGGCCGAATCCCGATTTCGACGTGCGCATCCTCGACGAGGGTGGCAATCCGCTGCCGGCCGGCACCGTCGGGGAGATCGCCTGCCGGCCCACGTCGCCGCACGTGATGAGCGAAGGCTATGTGAGTCAGGGTCTGCGGGTAGATCCGCACCCGGAGTGGTTCCGCACCGGCGATCTGGGTCGTCTCGATGCCGATCAGAACCTGACCTATGTGGACCGCGTCAAAGACTCGTTGCGCCGGCGCGGCGAAAACGTCTCCTCGGTCGAGGTGGAGACCGTCGTCATGCGCCACCCCGCCGTGGCCGAAGCCGCGGCCGTCGGGGTGCCCAGCGAGTTGGGTGAAGACGACATCCTGTTGGTCGTGACGTTGCGTCCCGGGGCCGCCCTGGATTGCGCGGAGCTGCTCGATTTCTGCGCGGACCGGATGCCGTACTTCTGTGTGCCGCGGTTCGTCGAGG
>NZ_JAICZA010000249.1 GCF_025933915.1 Mycobacterium sp. | reverse complement strand
GAAACCGGCGCCGTCAAGGCCAAAGCCGTCATCGTCGCGGCGGGCGGTTTCGCGATGAATCCGGAGATGGTTGCTGAGCACACTCCCGCTTTGGGCCAGCCGCGGCGCACCAAGCATCACGGCCTGGCCGCGCCCTACATCCTGGGCAACCCCAACGACGACGGACTGGCCATCCGGATGGGCGTCTCGGCGGGCGGCGCCACCAAGCACATGGACGAGTTGTTCATCACCGCCGCGGCCTACCCGCCGGAGGTCCTGCTGACCGGTGTCATCGTCAACAAGGAGGGCAAGCGCTTCGTCGCCGAGGATTCCTACCACTCGCGCACTTCGGCTTTCGTGCTCGAGCAGCCGGAGCAGACCGCATACCTGGTCGTCGACGAAGCGCACACCGAGATGCCCGCGATGGCGCTGATCCGCTTCCTCGATGGTTACGAGACCATCGCGGAAATGGAAGCCGCGCTTGGCATCCCGGCGGGCAACCTCGCCGCTACGCTGGACCGCTACAACGAGCTCGCCGCCGCCGGTGAGGATCCCGATTTCCACAAGCAGCCGGAATTCCTTGCGCCGCAAGATCATGGCCCCTGGGCGGTGTTCGATCTGTCGCTCGGCCGGGCGATGTACTCGGGATTCACGATCGGCGGCCTAGCGGTGACGGTTGATGGCGAGGTGCAGCGGGCCGACGGCACCGTGGTCCCCGGCTTGTACGCTGCCGGCGCGTGCGCATCCAACCTCGCCCAGGACGGCAAGGGGTACGCCAGCGGGACGCAGCTGGGTGAGGGTTCGTTCTTCGGCCGCCGCGCCGGAGCGCACGCGGCGCGCAGGCGTTAGGGGCAGGGCCGGGGGTGCGTAGGCGCTAGACCTGCGCGGGCTCCTTGGCGACCGGACCCAGCTGCCACGCGCCGCCGCCGAGCAGGTGAAGCTGCTGCTCGTGGTGCTGTTCGACGGCGGGCCGATGACTCACGCTGACCATGACGCATTCCGGCAGCTCCGCCCGCATCAACTGGTACAGCGCGAATTCCAGGCCGACGTCCAGCGCGGAGGTGGCCTCGTCGAGGAAGACCGCCCGCGGTTTGGTGAGCAGGATGCGCGCAAACGCGACGCGCTGCTGCTCGCCGGGGGAAAGCACTTTGGCCCAATCCTGGTCTTCGTCCAGCCGGGTGATGAGCGGCGCCAGAGCCACCTTGGTGAGCACGTCGCGCAGCCGGTCATCGGAGATGTCGTCCGGCGAATTCGGGTAGCACACCACGGTGCGCAATGTGCCCAGTGGCACATACGGCAACTGCGACAAGAACATCGTCGCGTTGTCGCCGTCCGGGCAGCAGAGCGTCCCCGAGGCGTACGGCCACAATTCGGCGAGACTGCGCAGCAGCGTCGTCTTGCCGGCTCCGGAGCGTCCGGTGATCACCAGGGTGTCACCCAGGTCGAGCTGGATATCCAGCGAGTCGACCAGCTGGTCGCCCTGCGGCGTGCGCACTTCGATGCCCCGTAGCTCAACCGTGGTTTCTTCGCTGGGCTTGACGAGAATGGTTGGCAGCGCGCGACCCTGGTCGTTGGCGTCCACCAATCCGTGCAACCGGATGATCGCGGCCCTGAACGAGGCGAAGGCGTCGTAGTTGTTACGGAAGAAGGACAGCGAGTCCTGGATGTTGCCGAACGCGGTCGCGCTTTGACCGACGTCACCGAAGTCGATCCTGCCCGCGAACAGCCGCGGCGCCTGAATCACCCACGGCAGCGGCACAATTGCCTGCGACACCGTCCAGTTCCATCCGTTGAAGATGATGGTCCTGCGAACGAACCTGCGGTAGTTGTCGATGATCGGGATGAACCGCCGCCACAGCTGCGCACGCTCGACCCGTTCGCCGCGGTAGAAGCCCACCGCCTCGGCGGCGTCGCGTAACCGCACCAGGGCATAACGGAATGCGGCGTTGAGTTTTTCGTTGTTGAAGCTCAGCTGAATCAGCGGATGCCCCAGCCAAACCGCGACCACCGTGGCGACCACGACATAGACGAGAACTGTCCAGAACATCGCGCGCGGCACCGTAACGCCGGCAACGTCGAGGTCCCCGGACAGGCTCCACAGAATCGCGGCGAACGAAATCACCGACGCGACGGCGTTGACCGCCCCGAACAGCAACGTGCCGCCCGTCCCGTTGGACGGGACGTTCGGGGTTCCGCCCGCGTTGGCGGTGAAGATGTCGACGTCCTGCTGGATGCGCTGGTCGGGGTTGTCGATGGTGTTGTCGATGAACAGGTCCCGGTAATAGGCCCGGCCGCCCAGCCAATCGTCGGTGAGGTGGGCGGTCAGCCACATGCGCCAGGCGATGATGAATCGCTGGGTCAGGTAGATGTCCACCATGAACCGGAAGACATACAAGATCGCCAGCACGCTGAAGATCGCGATCGACATCCAAAAGCCGTGGATGCCGGATTGTTTGACGACGTCGTCGCCGGCCGCGATGCCCTGCACCGCTTTCTGCACCGCCGTATACAGGTCGTTGCCCTGGTAGCTGAGCAACACCACCAACCGCACCGAAAGCAGCACCGACAGCAGTAACACGCCAAGCATCAGCCACACGCGGACGCTGTGCGCCCCGGTGAAGTAGCCGCGGGTGATCCGCCAGAATTGCCGGCCCCAGGGCGTGAGGTAGCGGAACGCGAGCAGCACCCCGAACAGGCAGACGGCGCTGATCACCCACGCTATGGCGACCCATCGCAACGAATCCATCGGTGCCGTCGACCAGTTGATCGATGGCTTGAACGGCTTGGGACCCATCGTCGACGTCTCCTTACGGTCGAGGTGATCGGACTCTCCTCAACTTGAAATCCTTCGGCGAAGGTACCCGACGGATCTGGCTAGGCTGCGGTGATGACTACCGACGCCACCCCCGCACAGACATTGCATGCCGGCCGCCTCGTCGCGCGGCGCCTGCGGGCCAGCGGGGTCGACACCGTCTTCACGCTGTCCGGCGGGCACCTGTTCTCCATCTACGACGGCTGCCGCGACGAGGGTATCCGGCTGATCGACACCCGCCACGAACAGACCGCGACCTTCGCCGCCGAGGGCTGGTCGAAGGTGACCAGGACGCCGGGCGTGGCGGCGCTGACCGCGGGGCCCGGCATCACCAACGGGATGAGCGCGATGGCGGCGGCGCAGCAGAACCAGTCGCCCCTGGTGGTGCTGGGCGGCCGGGCGCCGGCGCAGCGCTGGGGCATGGGCTCGCTGCAGGAGATCGACCATGTGCCCTTTGTGGCGCCGCTGGCCCGCTTCGCCGCCACCGCGCAGTCGGCGAACGACGCCGGCCGGCTCGTCGATGAGGCATTGCGGGCCGCGGTCGGGGCGCCGTCGGGCGTGGGTTTCGTCGACTTCCCGATGGACCACGTGTTCTCCATGTCGGACGACCCCGATGTCTTCGGGCGCCCCGGGGCTCTCACCGATCCGGCGCCGGGCCATGGTGCCGATGGCGTGGATGACCAGGCGCTGACCCGTGCCGCCGGCCTGCTGTCCGCGGCGCAGCGCCCGGTGATCATGGCGGGCACCAACGTGTGGTGGGGCCACGGGGAAGCGGCTTTGCTACGTCTTGCCGAGGAACTCCAGATCCCGGTGCTGATGAACGGGATGGCCCGCGGCGCCGTCCCGGCCGACCATGCGTTGGCGTTCTCCCGGGTTCGTGGAAAAGCGTTGGGGGAGGCCGACGTTGCGCTGATCGTCGGGGTGCCCATGGATTTCCGGCTCGGCTTCGGCGGGGTGTTCGGGCAGCAGACCCAGCTCGTCGTGGTCGACCGTGCCCGACCCGAGCGTCCCCATCCGCGGCCGGTGCAGGCCGAGCTTTACGGCGAGCTGCCGGCGATCCTCGCGGCGCTGGCCACCGCGGGTGGCGCCGAGCACCGAGCCTGGATCGAGGAGCTCCGGACGGCCGAGACCGGTGCGCGCGCCAAGGAGAAAGCCGAGCTCGCGGACGCCCGCGTCCCGCTGCACCCCATGCGGGTGTACGCGGAGCTGGCGCCCATGCTGGACCGCGACGCCGTCGTCGTCATCGACGCCGGCGATTTCGGGTCGTACGCCGGTCGGGTGATCGACAGCTACCTGCCGGGCTGCTGGCTGGACAGCGGACCGTTCGGCTGTCTGGGTTCGGGACCCGGCTACGCCCTGGCGGCCAAGCTGGCCCGGCCGCAGCGCCAGGTGGTCCTGTTGCAGGGCGACGGCGCGTTCGGCTTCAGCGGCATGGAATGGGACACCCTGGTCCGGCACAACGTGCCCATAGTGTCCGTGATCGGCAACAACGGAATCTGGGGGCTCGAAAAGCACCCCATGGAAGCCTTGTACGGCTATTCGGTGGTGGCCGAACTGCGACCGGGGACCCGCTACGACGAGGTGGCGCGCGCCCTGGGCGCCCACGGCGAGCTGGTCACCGCACCGGGCGAGCTGCGGCCCGCACTGGAACGGGCCTTCGCCAGCGGCCTGCCCGCCGTCGTCAATGTGCTCACCGACCCCAACGTCGCATATCCACGCCGCTCCAACCTCGGTTGAGCCACACCCCGGCGAGAGTGAGCGGTTGCACTCGACTGCTCGGCGTGTCCCGGGCACACACGCACGCTCGCGGCGGTCGAGGGCCCACCGCGTACCGTTGACCTGTGCCTAAGACCACCCGTGCTCAACCCGGCCGGCTGAGCAGCCGCTTTTGGAAGCTGCTCGGCGCCAGCACCGAAAAGGACCGCAGCCGCTCGCTCACCCAGGTCACCGACTCG
>NZ_JAICZA010000140.1 GCF_025933915.1 Mycobacterium sp. | reverse complement strand
GCGCGCCCGCGCGCGGCTTCGAGCCCCCGCGTCGCGACGGCGATCGCGTGTGGCCACGAGGCCGGTTGCAGCGAGCCGTCGGCATCGCGGACCAGCGGATTGGTGAGCACGTCGGGCTGGGTGGCGTAATTGAACGCCCAGCGGCCCTTATCGCAGTTCCACTCCTCGTTGACTTCCGGATCGTCGCCGGCCAGCCGGCGCATCACCTTGCCGCGGCGGTGGTCGGTGCGCTGCGCGCACCCGGAGGCGCAGTGTTCACAGACGCTCGGGCTGGAGACCAAATCGAAGGGGCGCGCCCGGAACCGGTAGGCGGTACCGGTCAGCGCGCCCACCGGGCAGATTTGCACCGTGTTGCCCGAAAAGTAGGAGTTGAACGGTTCGTTGCCATAGATTCCGATCTGCTGCTGCGCACCGCGCTCCAGCACGTCGATGAAGTTGTCGCCGGCTATCTGATCCGAGAACCGGGTGCAGCGCACGCACGAGATGCACCGCTCTCGATCCAGCAACACCTGCGACGAGATGTTGATCGGCTTGGCGAAATGCCGCTTGTCGTCGTGGAATCGGCTCTCGGGCCGGCCATTGGACATGGCCTGGTTCTGCAGCGGGCACTCGCCGCCCTTGTCGCACATCGGGCAGTCCAGCGGATGGTTGATCAAGAGCAGTTCCATCACCATGTGCTGCGCCTTGTCGGCAACCTCCGACGTCAGCTGGGTGCGCACCACCATGTCGTCGGTGGCCACCACGGTGCACGACGTCATCGGCTTGCGTTGGCCTTCGACCTCGACCAGGCACTGTCGGCACGCGCCCACCGGATCCAACAACGGGTGTTCGCAGAACCGCGGGATCTGAATGCCCATCAATTCGGCGGCCCGGATCACCAGAGTTCCCTTGGGAACGCTGATCTCGACGTCATCGATGGTCAGCGTCACCATGTCCGGAGGACGCACCTCGTCGTCGGTCTCGGTTTTGGCCGAACTAGTCATGAGCGCGTCAAGCCTTTCCATTCGCGGTCAGCATCGAGTCGCGGGGATCGAACGGGCAGCCACCGCCCTCGACGTGGGCGATGTACTCGTCCCGGAAGTACCGGATCGACGACTGCACGGGCATCGCCGCACCATCGCCCAACGCGCAGAACGACTTCCCGAACAGGACGTCGGCGATGTCGAGCAGAGTGTCCAGATCCTCCTGAGTGCCCCGGCCGGTTTCCAGCCGCTCGTAGATCGGGACGAGCCAGTAGGTGCCCTCCCGGCACGGTGTGCATTTGCCACACGACTCGTGTTTGTAGAACTCCGACCAGCGCCGGGCCGCGCGCACCACGCACGTCGTCTCGTCGAAAATCTGCAGCGCCTTGGTGCCCAGCATGGAACCGGCCCCACCCACGCCCTCGTAGTCCAGCGGCACGTCGAGGTGCTCCTCGGTGAGGATCGGTGTCGACGATCCGCCCGGTGTCCAGAACTTGAGCCGATGCCCGGCCCGCACCCCGCCGGCGTATTCGAGCAACTCCCGCAACGTGATTCCCAGCGGGGCCTCGTACTGGCCCGGCCGTGCGACGTGGCCGGATAGCGAATACAGCGTGAAGCCGGGCGACTTCTCGCTACCCATCGACCGGAACCAGTCGGGGCCGCGCAGCACGATCGGCGGCACGCTGGCGATCGATTCGACGTTGTTGATCACGGTGGGGCAGCCGTACAGTCCGGCTACCGCGGGGAACGGCGGGCGCAGCCGTGGCTGGCCGCGGCGGCCTTCCAGCGAATCCAGCAGGGCGGTTTCCTCGCCGCAGATGTAGGCGCCGGCGCCGGCGTGCACCACCAGATCCAGATCGAAGCCGGAGCCGTTGATGTCGCGGCCCAGGTAGCCGGCGGCGTAGGCCTCGGCCACCGCGTTGTGCAGGCGGCGCAGCACCGGCAGCACCTCGCCGCGCACATAGATGAACGCAAGGTGGGCGCGGATCGCGTACGCGGCGATGATGATGCCCTCGACGAGGGTGTGCGGTGTCGCCAGCATCAGCGGAATGTCTTTGCACGTACCAGGTTCCGACTCGTCGGCGTTGACCACCAGGTAGTGCGGTTTGGCGGCCGCGCCGGTGTCGCCCTGCGGGATGAACGACCACTTGGTGCCGGTGGAGAAGCCGGCGCCACCGCGCCCGCGCAGCCCGGAATCCTTCACCATCCCGATCACCGCGTCGGGCTCCATCGCCAGCGCCTTTTTCATCGCCCGATAGCCGTCGTGGCGGTGGTAGGTCTGCAGGGTCCAGGATTCCGGATCGTCCCAGAAGCGGCTGAGCACCGGTGTCAGCGGCGTGGCCTGCGAGGCGGATGCCCCCGGTGTCCCGGAAGTGGTTGTCATTGCGAGCCTTCCGGCGCGCCGGGCGCCTCCATGCCGTGTTCCTTAGCGACCTTCAGACCGGCCAGCGTGGCGGCGCCGGCGCCACCTTGCCCCTGGTCGGGGCGCTCGTCGGGCATGCCGGCCAGAATGCGCGACGTCTCCCTGAAGGCGCACAGCGGCGCACCGCGGGTGGGCGGCCGGGGCTCACCGGAACGCAGCGAGTCGACGAGTTCGCGTGCCGAGTCCGGCGTCTGGTTGTCGAAGAACTCCCAGTTCACCATCACCACCGGTGCGTAGTCGCAGGCGGCGTTGCATTCGATGTGTTGCAGGGTGACCGATCCGTCGGCGGTCGTCTCGTCGTTGCCGATGTCCAAATGTTCTTGCAGGGCGTCGAAGATGGCGTCGCCACCCATGACGGCACACAACGTGTTGGTGCAGACGCCCACCAGGTAATCGCCGGTGGGGCCGCGGCGATACATCGTGTAGAAGCTCGCCACCGCCGACACCTCGGCCCCGGTGAGCCCCAGCTGCTCACCGCAGAACTCCAAGCCCGCCGGTGTCAGGTAGGAATCCTGCGCTTGCACCAGGTGCAGCAACGACAACAGCGCCGAGCGCTTGTCGGGGTAGCGGCCCACGATCTCCCTGGCGTCGGCCTCCAGCCGGGTCTGGACCTCGGGCGGATACGACGTGGGCGCGCCCTCGACGACGAACGCGCTCGGCTCGTCGGGCGGCGGACCGAGCTGGATGAATACCGGCTGTCCCTGCGGGCCGGTCACCGGTCCACCCCGCCCATGACCGGGTCGATGCTGGCGACCGAGGTGATCAGGTCGGCGACCATCCCGCCTTCGCACATCGCCGCGACCGACTGCAGGTTGGTGAATGACGGGTCTCGGAAATGCACCCGGTAGGGCCGGGTGCCGCCGTCGCTGACCATGTGCACGCCGAGCTCCCCGCGCGGCGACTCGACCGCCATGTACACCTGGCCGGGCGGAACCCTGATGCCCTCGGTGACCAGTTTGAAGTGGTGGATCAGGGCCTCCATCGAGCTGCCCATGATCTTGGCGATGTGCTCCGGCGAGTTGCCAAGGCCGTCGGGGCCCACCTTCAAGTCGGCCGGCCAGGCGATCTTGCCGTCCTCAACCATGATCGGGCCAGGCTTCAACTTGTCCAGACACTGCTCGACGATCTTGATCGACTCCCACATCTCGTTGATGCGAATCATGTAGCGCCCGTAAGCATCACACGTGTCTTCGGTGATTACGTCGAATTCGTAGTTTTCGTATCCGCAGTACGGTTCGCTCTTGCGGAGATCGTGGGGCAAGCCGGTGGCGCGCAGTATCGGCCCGGTGATGCCCAGCGCCATGCACCCGGTCAGATCCAGGTAGCCGACGTTTTGGGTGCGGGCCTTCCAGATGGCGTTCTCGTCGAGCAGACCGCTCATTTCGCGCAGGACTTCGCGCAGCGGCTCGAGGGCCGCCGCGACCTCGGTCTCCGCGTTGGGCGGTAAGTCCTGCGCCACGCCGCCGGGCCGGATGTAGTTACTGTTCATCCGCAAACCGCTGATCAATTCGAATAGGTTCAGGACGATCTCGCGGCCCCGGAAACCGACGAACATCGGCGTCATGGCGCCCAGCTCCATGCCGCCGGTGGCCAGGGCGACCAGATGCGACGAGATCCGGTTGAGCTCCATCATCATCACCCGGATGACGTCGACCCGTTCCGGAATCTGATCGGTGATGCCGAGCAGCTTCTCCACGCCCAGGCAGTAGGCGGTCTCGTTGAAAAACGGTGCGAGGTAATCCATCCGGGTCACAAACGTGACGCCTTGGGTCCAGTAACGGTATTCGAGGTTCTTTTCGATGCCGGTGTGCAGATATCCGATTCCGCAGCGGGCGTCGGTGACCGTCTCGCCCTCGATCTCCAGGATCAGCCGCAGCACGCCGTGCGTGGACGGGTGCTGGGGCCCCATGTTGACGACGATGCGCTCGCCGGGATCGGCACCGCGGGCGGCTTCGACGACCTTGTCCCAGTCCTGGCCGCCGGCGACCACGAGTGTCTCGCCGGCGCCGTCGTGCGTCGATTCAGTGGTGGTGCTCATCAGTTGTACGCTCTCCGCTCGTCGGGCGGGGGTATCTGTGCGCCTTTGTATTCCACGGGGATCCCGCCGAGGGGGTAATCCTTGCGCTGCGGATGTCCGTGCCAGTCGTCGGGCATTTCGATGCGGGTCAGCGACGGGTGCCCGTCGAAGATGATGCCGAAGAAGTCGTAGGTCTCACGCTCGTGCCAGTCGGTGGTCGGATAGATGCCAAACAGCGACGGGATGTGCGGATCACCGTCGGGCGCAGCCACTTCCAGCCGGACGCGGCGGTTGTGCGTGATCGACTGCAACGGATAAACGGCGTGCAGTTCGCGGCCCGCCTCGTTCGGGTAGTGCACCCCGCTGACGCCCAGGCACATTTCGAAGCGCAGTGGCGGTTCGTCGCGCAGACGCTGGGCGACCTGCGGCAGCGCCTCACGGCGGACATACAGGGTGAGTTCGTCGCGGTCCACGACCACTTTTTCTATCGCGTCCATGAAATCGACACCGCCCTTTTTCAGGGCCTCGGCCAGGCCGTCGACCAGCTCGTCGAAATACCCACCGTAGGGCCGCGGGCTACTGCCCGGAAGCACGACTTCGCGCACCAGCCGCCCGTAACCGGACGTGTCGCCCGTGCCCTCGACGCCGAACATGCCGCGGCGCACGTCGATGACTTCGTCGTCGGCGCGCCCGATTGCTTCTCTCGGGTCCTGGTCTGGTGAGCTCATCGCAGCAATCCGCGCATCTCGATCGTGGGCCGGGCCGACAGCGCCGCTTGTTCGGTTTCGGCGATGGCTTCTTCCCGGTTGACGCCCAGCGGCATCTCCTGAATCTTCTCGTGCAGCTTCAGGATTGCGTGCAGCAGCATCTCCGGCCGCGGCGGGCATCCGGGCAGATAGATGTCCACCGGAACCACGTGATCCACACCCTGAACGATCGCGTAGTTGTTGAACATCCCGCCGGAGGACGCGCACACGCCCATGGCCAACACCCATTTCGGCTCGGCCATCTGGTCGTAGATCTGCCGCAGCACCGGCGCCATCTTCTGGCTGACCCGCCCGGCGACGATCATCAGATCGGCCTGCCGAGGGGTGGCCGAGAAGCGCTCCATGCCAAACCGCGCGATGTCGAATCTTGGCCCAGCGGTTGCCATCATCTCGATGGCGCAGCAGGCCAACCCGAACGTCGCGGGCCACAGCGAGTTCTTGCGGACGTAGCCCGCAACCTTCTCGACCGTGGACAGCAGAATCCCGCCAGGCAGCTGTTCCTCAACACCCACGTCTTACCTCAATCCCACGTCAGGCCGCCGCGGCGCCACACATACGCGTAGGCCACGAAAACCGTGAGCATGAACACCACCATTTCGACCAGAGCAAACATGCCCAGCGCGTCATAGCTGACCGCCCACGGATACAGGAACACGATTTCGATGTCGAAGACGATAAAGAGCATTGCGGTCAGGTAGTACTTCACCGGAAACCGCTGCCCCGCCGTCGCATGCGGGCCGCTCACCGATGTCTCGGTGGGTTCGATCCCACACTCGTAGGCCGCCATCTTCGACTTGTTGAAACGTGATGGGCCGGCCAGGCTCGCGATCGCCACCGAGCCCACGGCAAAGGCGGTGGCGATCACACCTAGCACCAGGATGGGTATGTAGACGTTCAATTCGCTCCATGATCCGTCGTACGAGCCGCCTGCAGCGGCCAGGCGGTAACGGGGCTGCTGTGACGAACTGGGTCTGTAGCCCGTCACAGTGATCTTCAACATAGCGTCGCGGCATGCGGTGCGCTTGCCCGGGGTGGGCGTTTTGCAGCACGGCGACGCCGGAAGTGGTCAGAACCGCTGCAAGCGGTGGCCGGGAGGCAAAAGCCGCTCGCGAAGATGCGGCTTCGAGTGGGTCAGCGAACCGGAGTCCGCAGCAGACCAAGAACCGTGCGGCCCAGCGCGATGGGATCGATGGGATGCGGCACCGCGCCCTCGGCGCGCGACCAGGACGCCAACCACGCGTCGTCGGGACGCCCGGTGAGCACCACCAGTGGCGGGCAGGTCTCGAGTTCGTCCTTGAGCTGTTTCGCGATTCCCATGCCGCCGGTCGGGGTGGCCTCACCGTCCAGGATGGCCAAGTCGATGCCGCCCTCGTCCATCGTCTGCACCACCATCGGGCCGGTCGCCACCTCGACGTAGCTCAACTCGGGCAAATCGGGGTGCAATTGTTTGCCCAGCGCCCGCATCACCCGTTCGCGGGTTTGGACGTTGCTGCTGTAGACGAGGATCCGCAGGGCGACGCTGGACTGGGGGATGGAGTCGGACACGATGCAGATGCTACTGCTGTTGCTACGAGTTCATCGGGGTGCCCGCGGAATCTCGTCGTGATTCCCGCGCAAAGATAGCTTCCGCCGCCGCGGTCACCGTCGAGCTGATCATGCCGAGCCGGTTCCAACCCAGGTCGAAACGGGCTCGATCGAACGTGGATTCGCCGGTGATCCGGATCGAGCCGTCGTCGAGCTCGGAGATCGTGACGGGCAGCGGCAGTTCTGCGGTGACGCCCTTGATGGTGACGTTGGCCCGAACGTCGGCGCCCTTGCCCTTCGTCGGCTGCAGCGCGGTGACGACCACGCTGATCTCCGGAAAGCGGTCGACGTCGAAGAAGTCGTCCGAACGCAGGTGTTTGTCGCGCCGGCCGATCCCGGTGTCCAGCGAAGCGGCCCGGATGTCGACGCGCCCGAAAACCGCTCCCTTGCCGGTCAGTCGGCCATCGCCGGTGAAGTCGGTGAAGCGGCCCTTGACGTTCACCAGGCCCCACATGTTGCGGACCCTGAACGTGATGGCCGAGCGATCCGGAACCAGGTCCCACACGCCGGCCATGTCGGGATCGTGAAGCAGTGTCTCCAAAGTCGTCATCGTCACCCCATGTATCGTGGCGAATCTAGCCTCAATCCATCAACGGCGCGATCCCGGCGGGGTCGAAATATTCGTCGATGCGCTCGATCAGACCGTGGCTGTCCACCCTGATCACGATGCAGACCCTTAGTGAGATCGATTGCCCGGCATGACCGGTGGCGTGCAAGACGTGCTGCTGGACGAAGCCTTGAGCCGACCCGTCGTCGAAGAACTGACGGTCGAGAATTTCATAGCGACGCTGGGTGGTCGCGCCGATGAACCATTCGATGACCCGCATCGCACGAGCCTTGTCGTCGTCGCGGCGCGAGCCGACGCGCCACACGGCGATGCCGTCGCTCCACATGGCGTCGACCGCCGCGACATCGCTCCGCTCGATCGCCGTGAACAGGCGGTTGGCCGCGTCGAGGACCGTCTGGACGCTGGAAGCGGGCATGGCACTTGGCTCCTCTGTGATCGCCGGGCTATTCGTTGTCGTACCCGGGGTGGGCGACGGCCAACCGGCGTCGTACCAGGGTTCGCAGGCAGGCGGTGACGTCAGCCGCCCGTCCGTCCATCTCACCGGCTCGGATCGCGGCCGCAAGCTGTTGCTCGTCGGCGACGCCCAAGCCGGCCAGTGCGGCACGCGATTCGGCTTCGCCCTCATCGAGCAGTTCGCGCTCGACGATGCGTAGCGCATTAGCGGCCACCCTGGCGTGGAAGTTGACCTGACCGTCGGTCGCCGCCCGCACATCGGTCTCCAGGAATTCGGCCACCGCGGCCACGAGCTCGGCTGCCAGCGGGCGGCCGTACGCGCCGCTCACCGCGCCGCCTCGAGCAGGTTGAGCAGGTCCCACTCGGTCTCGCAGACGCGCCGCCCGATCGTGGCCAGCTCGACCGAGCGGTTCTGCCCGCTCAGGTGCCGCTCCGCCTGGAATCGGCAGATGACACCCCAGCGCAGTGTGGCCAGCACCAGCCACCAGTGAAACGCCACCCGGTTGACGGTAGTCGCGCTGGCCTGTTCGTAGGCCCGCAGGAAGCTCTCGATGCTGCCGAGGCCGCCGGCGCCGAGGCTGGCCGGGGCGCCGAATCGCCACGCCCGGATGCAGAACCACGCCAGGTCTTCGTAGGCCTGGCCGACGTGCACCATCTCCCAGTCCAGAACCGCGGCCAGGTCGGATCCGTCGACGATGAGGTTGCCCATCCGAAAGTCGCCGTGCACCAACACCGCCGGCGACGGCTCGGGCCGGTGGGCGGCCAGCCAGCGAAACCCCCACTCGAATGCGGCGGTGGTATCGCCCATGTCGTCGAGGCGCCGGCGCCATTCGACGAGTTGATCCTCGTGGGTCAGGCCCGCAACGTCCGGGTCGGCGCGGTGAATGGCCGCGATCGCCTGGGCGCACTGCTCTAGCAACCGGGTGCGGCTCGCGCGCTGGTCGGCGCCGTCGAGCTGACGTTGGATGCGCCGCACGATGGTCTCGCCCTTGATCTCATCGCAGATCAGGAACGGATTACCCAGTGCGGCAGGCGAATCGTCGGCGATCAGGACGTGGGGGACCGGTGCGCCGGCGGCCGCTGCGGCGGCCTGCGTCCGGGCCTCGAGTTCCATGCCGGCATGCACGTCGTCGGGTGGGCCGGTGCGCAAGATCAGCGAGCGGCGCTGCCCGCCGGTGACGGCGTCGAACGCCCAGGTGGTTCTGCTCGCGCCGCCGGTCAGCGCGCGCAGCTTCTCGACGGCCGTGTCGGCGCCGATGGCCGCCGTGAGCACCGTGCCCAGTTTGGCGGTGAGTTCGGTCGTCAGCTCATCGGTTTGCATCAGTGCTTGCCGAATTTGAACAGCCGCTGCGCCACCCGGCGAATCTGAATCTCTTCGGCACCCTCGGTGATCCGGTAACGACGGTGGTGGCGGTAGATGTGCTCGAACGGCTCGTGCCGGCTGTAGCCGAGGCCGCCGAAGATCTGCATGGCGCGGTCAGCGGCGTCGCAGACCAGCCGATTGGCGCGGTAGTTCGCCATCGACACCTTGTCGGAGACCTCCATGTGGTGATCGCGGTCCAAATGCCAGGCGGCGTAGGCGACCAGCAGCCGCACCATCTGCGCCTCGGTCGCCAACTCGGCGAGCGGCCACTGCACAGCCTGGTTGACCGACAGGGGCTTGCCGAAGACCGTGCGGCCGCCGGCGTATTCGGCGGCACGGTCGATGCAGTACTGTGCGGCGCCCAGGCTGCTGGCGGCCTGCCGAATCCTGTTCTCGTGCAAGAAGGTTTGTGCCACCTCCAGCCCGCGATCCACTTCGCCGAGCACCGCATCGGCGGGCACCCGGACGTCGGTCAGCTCGACCTCGCCGTGGTCGGTGGGCATGTTGAACGTCCACCAGTAGTAGGGAACGTTGAATCCGGGTGTATCGGTCGGCACCAGGAACGCGGTGATGCCCACCGCACCCCCGGGCTCACCGGAGGTCCGCGCGAAGACCAGATCGTGGGTTGCGCGGTGCACACCGGTGTTGAACCGCTTGGCGCCGTTGATCACCCAGCTGTCACCGTCGCGTTCGGCGCGTGTTTCCAGCCAGGTGGCATCCGAACCGTGCTTCGGCTCGGTCAGCCCGAACGCCATCGAACGCTCCCCGGTGATCAACGCTTCCGACCACGCCCGGCGTTGCTCATCGGTGCCGAAGCGCTCCATCATGATCACCTGTGGGAAGTTCCCCACGATCGACGACTCGTTCTGCAGGTCGTTATGTAGGCCGAGGCCCTTGTGCGCCAGGTGCTCCCGAATGACGGCCATGTCGACGTTGGTGCCGTCGCGGCCACCCAGTGAGGCCGGCAATCCGTAGCGCAGCCAGCCCGCCTTGTCGGCGCGCCTGCGCATCTCGGCGAGCAGGTCCTCCCACTCGCGGGTCGGGATGCCGTCGTTGTCCCAATCGGTGCGCGAGTGCTCGCGACGCTGGTCGAAATACTGCATGTTCTCGCGTTCCAGCGGTTTGATCTCCGCTTCGATGAACTCGTCCATCTCGGCGAGCACACCCGGAAGGTGCTCGGGCAGGGTGAAATCCACGTTTCCTCCTAAGAATTCGTCAGGCCGCCGTACAAGGTTTTCTTCCAGACCGTCGACAACGTCGCGATGGCGTCCTCGTCGCTGATGTCCACGCCCAGCCCCGTAGGGCCGGATGGCCCGACAAACACGGTGGTGAAGTTCTCGAACAGCAACGCGATGGCCGCCGCGGTGTGCTGGGCGTGTAGCTCCGCACCGTAACCCTGCTGCTGGGCGCGGCGCACCGAGGCCGCCACGAGATCCATGCCGAAGCGGCGGAATTCGTTCTGCACGGCGGCGAAGCGCTGCTGGGTGGCGGCCAGCTGGGCCACGGCGATCATGATGCCGATGTTCTGCTTGAACATGTTCCAGTAGCCGGTGACGACCGAGGTGAAGAAGGCGTCGTCGTCGGGGGAATCCGGCAGCCGCACGCTCAAACCCGACGGCGTCACCACCTCGTGCAGGAATGATTCCGCAAGCGCGGCCAGCAGGTCTTCCTTGTCGGCGAAGTACCGGTAGAACACCGCCGGCGATTTCCCCGCGGCCGACGTGATGTCGGCCAACGTGGTGCCGTGAAAGCCCCGTTCGGCGAACAGCTTACGGGCCGCCTGCTCGATGGCCTGCCTGGTCTGGCGGCCTTTGGCGGTCAGCTCGCGGGTTGCCTCCGGGGCGGACATCAGTTCCGCATCCGGTCGCCGGCGCGCAACAGGGCGCTCGGCAGATCGTGGCCCACCAACGACTTCGCCACGCCCGCCGCGCCGATGGCGGCCTGCAGGTCGACGTCGACGTCGATACCGCTGTCGCGCAGCAGGTATACCAGATCCTCGGTGGCGATGTTGCCCGTGGCGCCCGGCGCGAACGGGCACCCGCCCAGCCCGCCGACCGAGGCGTCCAGCCGGGTCACCCCGGAGCTGACCGCCGCGTATGCGCTGGCCAGCCCGGAGCCGCGGGTGTTGTGGAAATGACCGCCCAGCGGCATGTCCCCGATCACCGGACGCAGTTGTGCGATCAGCGAACTCACGCGGCCCGGGGTGGTTGTGCCGATCGTGTCGGCGATCGACAGGCGGTCGGCGCCGCGGTCGCGCGCGGCCGCGGCGATGTCGAGGACCCGCTGCGGCGGGGTGGGGCCTTCGAAGGGTGAATCCCATGCGGTGGCGATGACGACTTCGACGGTGACGTTGCTGTGGTGGGCGATGGTGACGATCTCGTCGATCGCCTCGGTGGCCTCGGCGCTGGTGCGCCCGACGTTGGCCTGGCTGAACGTGTCGTCGGCGGCCACCACGTACTCGATGGACCGCAGCCCCGCGGCGACGGCCCGCTTGGCCCCGTTGGGACTGGCGACCAGAGCGGAGAATTCGATGTCGGGGTAGTCCTGCAGATGGGCGGCGAGCTCGGCGGCGTCGGCCATCGACGGCACCTTGGTGGGGGAGACGAACGCGGTGGCCTCCACCTCGCGGACCCCGGTGGCCGCCACCGCCGCCAGCAGTTCCAGCTTGGCCGACAACGGGATCGGCGACTCGATCTGCAGGCCGTCGCGCAGCGCCACCTCACGGATTACTACGTGCGTCATAGCACCGCTCCTCCTCATCGCTGCCGCTCTGCATCGTCGCCGGTGCGTGTCATAGCACCTCCTCGGCCCGCAGCTTCTCGAGCTCCTCGGCGGTCTTGCCCAGCAGCCCGCCGTAGACGTCGTCGTTGTGCTGACCCGGGCGCGCGGGACCGGCGTTGCGCAGGCGGCCCGGCGATTCCGAAAGCACCGGCACGATGCCGGGCCCGAGCACATTGCGCTGCAGCCGTTCGTCGAAGTGCTCGACCAACATGTCGCGGGCCCGCAGCTGCGGGTCGTTGACGACCTCGGCGACCGTGTTGATCGGCCCGGCGATCACCCCTGCAGCGGACAGGGTTTCGATGATCTCACCGGGCTGGCGTTCGGCGGCCCAGCAGCCGATGATGTTGTCGAGTTCGTCCTGGTTGCGGCCGCGTGCGACGTGCGTGGCGAACCGGTCGTCGGTGGCCAGCTCCGGGCGCCCCATCGCCTTACACAGCCGGGCGAACACCGTGTCCT
>NZ_JAICZA010000185.1 GCF_025933915.1 Mycobacterium sp. | reverse complement strand
GAACGGCGACGTGGTGCGCTGGTGCCCGGGCGCCCAGGTGATGACCGGCTACTCGGCGGCTGAGGTACTGGACCGGCCGGTGTCGACGTTCTACACCGAGGAGGACAGAGAGGCCGGACTGGCTGAACGGGAGTTGGCCGCGGCGCGCGAATTGGGGCGCGTCGAATACGAAGGCTGGCGAGTGCGCAAGAACGGCCAGCGGTTTCGCGCTGGCGTCGTACTGGCCCTGCTCGAAGATGACGCGGGCGCCATCGCCGGATTTACCAAAGTGATGCGAGACGTGACAGCCGAGCATCTGCGGGCCGAAACCATGTTCCACGCCCTGCTGGAATCGGCCCCCGACGCGATGGTCATCGTCGGGCCTGACGGACGCATCATGCTCGCAAACGCCCAAACCGACAAGCTGTTCGGCTATCAGCGTGAAGATCTGATCGGCAGGGAAGTCGAGATGTTGATCCCGCCGCGGCTTCGCGGCGCCCACGAGGGGCATCGCACCGGTTTCTTCGCCCACCCGGACGCCCGGCGCATGGGGGCCGGCCTAGAGCTCTGGGGGCTGCGTTGCAACGGAACCGTGTTCCCGGTTGACGTGAGCCTGAGCCCACTGCGGACCGAGCAGGGCGTGATGGTGTCGGCGGCCATCCGCGACATCACCCAGCAGTTGGCCGTCCAGGCCGAGCTCACCGAGACCCGGGCCCAGGCCGAAGTGCTCGCCGAACGTGACCGCATCGCCGGCGACCTGCAGGACCACGCGATTCAGCGCGTCTTCGCGGTCGGTCTCGCGCTGCAGGGCACCATCCCGCGGGCGCGCTCGCCCGAGGTGCAGCAGCGTCTCAACACGGCGGTAGACGACCTGCACGGCGTGGTGCAGGACTTTCGCACGGCAATCTTCGACCTGCGCCGCAAAGCTACCGACGTGGCAGGGCTGCGCCATCGTTTAGATGAAGTGATCGGCCGGCTGTCGGAAGGTTTGGCTACCACCGTGCAATACAAAGGGCCGCTTTCGGTGGTTGAGGGCGCGTTGGCCGAAGAAGCCGAAGCCGTCGTCACGGAAGCGATCAGCAACGCGGTACAGCACGCCGCGGCCACCAAGCTGACCATCGCCGTCGAGGTCGCCGACGAGTTGTGTATCGACGTTGTCGACAACGGTAGAGGCCTGCCCGACGACATCACCGAAGCCGGCCTGATGAAATTGCGCCGAGGAGCCGAATCGTTCGGGGGCACCCTCGACGTCGGTGGCGCCTCTGGCGGGGGCACCCGGCTGCGGTGGGTGGCTCCGCTGTTCTAACCGCGCTGCAATCGCTGTTCTCTTGGGGGAGTGGACGAACGGCCTTCGCAGTAGAGACTTCAGCCTCTGTTGATGGACGTGGCCACGCGATATTTGTTGTAGAGATGGGTTTGGGCAAGGGAAATGCCGCCGAGAGGAGCAGCCAGCCATGGCACCCGCAGTCATGGCCAAAGTCATTGTCCTACAGTCGCACCCGGCCTGGTCGGCGGCTCAGGAGCATCAACGCAAGCGGCGCGAGGCGATGAGCCGCCATCCGTCATCTTCTGCCCAACGCGGAATGGCGCGAGATATTGTCGGACAGCTTGCAAGCCGGCTGCCGAACGCGCGGTCCGCAAAGACGATCGGCAATTATCGCTCATGAGCTCTTCACGGAGCCCTGGTCATACATCATCCGCCATATGTATGGTGCTCCTAAGCGCCTATCGGTGCACGGACACGACAGGAGACGCACGGTGGCAGAACGGTTGGCGGGAAAGGTTGCCCTCATCAGCGGTGGCGCCCGGGGGATGGGCGCATCACACGTGCGGTCGTTGGTCGGCGAGGGAGCCAAGGTGGTGTTCGGTGACATCCTCGACGACGAGGGCAAGACGGTGGCGGCGGAGGTCGGTGACGCCGTCCGCTATCTGCACCTCGACGTGACCAAGCCCGAGGATTGGGATGCGGCGGTGGCCACCGCCCTGGGCGAGTTCGGCCGCATCGACGTGCTGGTCAACAACGCGGGCATCATCAACATCGGCACCCTGGAGGACTACGCGCTCTCGGAGTGGCAGCGAATCCTCGACATCAACCTGACGGGTGTGTTCCTCGGTATCCGCGCGGTGGTCAAACCCATGAAGGAAGCGGGACGGGGATCGATCATCAACATCTCCTCGATCGAGGGGATGGCCGGCACCATCGCTTGCCACGGCTACACCGCAACCAAATTCGCGGTGCGGGGGTTGACGAAGTCGGCCGCCCTGGAACTGGGGCCGAGCGGAATCCGGGTGAACTCCATTCACCCCGGGCTGATCAAGACGCCGATGACCGACTGGGTTCCCGACGACATCTTCCAGAGTGCACTGGGCCGCGCCGCCCAGCCCGTGGAGGTCTCTAACCTCGTGGTCTATCTGGCCAGCGACGAGTCCAGCTACTCGACCGGCTCGGAGTTCGTCGTCGACGGCGGCACCACCGCCGGCCTGGGACACAAGGATTTCTCCAACGTCGAGACCGACGCGCAACCGGAGTGGGTTACGTAGGTGTTCTTCCGCGAGACTGTAACTACCGACGGTGCTACTCGAGAAACGTGTCGGCAGTTGCAGTCTCGCGCGGAGTGGGTTACGTAGCGGCGGTTACAGTCTCGCGGTCTTTGGTGGGTTGGGGCCACGGTGACGGGACCGGGCGTTGCCGGACCCGCTGCGGCCACCAGAACCACTTGCCGAGCAGCGCGGCAATCGATGGCGTCATCAGCGACCGCACGATCAGGGTGTCGAACAACAGGCCCAGACCGATGGTGGTGCCCACCTGGCCGATAACCGTGAGCTGGCTGACCGCCATCGTCATCATCGTGAACGCGAACACCAGCCCCGCCGACGTCACGACCGAGCCGGTGCCGCCCATCGACCGGATGATGCCGGTGTTCAAGCCGGCGTGGATCTCCTCCTTGAACCTGGCCACCAGGAGCAGGTTGTAGTCGGCGCCGACGGCCAGCAGGATGATGACGGACATCGCCAGCACCATCCAGTGCAGCTCGATGCCGATGAGGTGCTGCCAGATCAGCACCGAAAGCCCGAAGGATGCGCCGAGCGAGAGCAAGACGGTGCCGACGATGACCGCTGAGGCCACCACGCCTCGGGTGATGAGCAGCATGATGATGAAAATCAGGCACAGCGAAGCGATTCCGGCGATCAACAGGTCGTAGGTGTTACCGTCACCGAGGTCTTTGTAGATCGACGCGGTGCCCGCGAGGTAGATCTTCGAGCCCTCCAGCGGCGTGCCCTTGAGTGCTTCGTAGGCGGCCTTCTTGATGGCACCGATGTGCGAGATGCCTTCCTGGGACATCGGATCGCCGTCATGGCTGATAATGAAGCGCACGGCGTGCCCGTCGGGGGAGATGAAGTTCTTCATGCCCTTCTTGAACTCTTTGTTGTTGAAGGTCTCCGGGGGCAGGTAGAAGGAGTCGTCGTTCTTGGAGGCGTCGAACGCCTTACCCATGGCGCTCGAGTTCTTCTGCGCCTCTTTCTGCTGATCCTGTAGACCCTTCTGGGTCGAATACATGGTCAGCATGGTCGTTTTCATGGCCTTCATGTTTTCGATCATGCTGGGCATCAGCGCCACCATCTGGGGCATCAGGGTGTCGAGATGATCCATGATGGGTAGCAGGCTTTCGATGTCATCGGTCATCGTGTCGATGCCGTCGAGGCCGTCCCAGACCGACCGAATGGACCAGCACACCGGGATGTCGTAGCAGTGCTTCTCCCAGTAGAAGTAGCTGCGGAACGGCCGGAAGAAGTCCTCGAAATCGGCCATGTGGTCGCGCAATTCGTTGATGTCGATGGTCATGTCATGCATCTTCTTGACCATGATGTGCATGTCGTTGGACATCTGCACGGTGATGCTGGACATCTTTTCCATGCTGTCGATGGTCGTCTGCATCATGTCGGCCTGCTTGAGCATGTCGGCCATCTGATCTTCTTGGTACTTCTGATTCATCTGCTGGCTGACGCCCTGCATGCTGATCTGGAACGGGATCGACGTGTGCTCGATCGGCGTGCCCTGCGGTCGGGTGATGGCCTGCACACGGCCGATGCCCGGAACCCGGAAGATCGTCTTGGCGATTTTGTCGATCACCAAGAAGTCCGCCGAGTTACGCAGATCATGGTCGCTTTCGATCATCAGCACCTCGGGGTTCATCCGCGCCTGCGAGAAGTGCCGATCCGCGGCGGCGTAACCCTCGTTGGCGGGCAGGTCCGCGGGTAGATAGTTGCGATCGTTGTAGTTGGTGCGGTATCCGGGCAGGGTCAACAAACCCACCAGGGCCACCCCGATGGTGACGACCAGGATCGGGCCGGGCCACCGGACGACGAGTGCGCCGACCTTGCGCCACCCGCGAATCCGTTGCGTCCGTTTGGGTTCGAGCGTCTTACGGAAGCGCGTTGCCACCGAGATGACCGCGGGACCCAGCGTCAACGCCGCCGCCACGACCACCACCATGCCGATCGCCAAGGGGATACCCAGCGTCTGGAAGTAGGGCAGGTTGGTGAAGTGCAGGCAAAATGTCGCACCGGCGATGGTCATGCCGGACCCGAGCACCACGTGCGCGGTGCCCTTGTACATGGTGTAGTACGCGTCTTCTCGGGACTCTCCGATAGCCCGGGCCTCCTGATATCGGCCGATCAAAAAGATCGCGTAGTCAGTGGCGGCCGCAATCCCCAACGTAACCAACAAGTTCGTGGCGAATGTCGAGAGTCCGATGAGGTTGAAGTAGCCCAGGAACGCGACCATTCCCCGCGCGGCCGACAACTCGAGCACGACCATCACCAGCGTGAGCAACACCGTGACGACGGACCGATAGACCAACAGCAGCATCGCGATGATCACGGTGAACGTAGCCGCTGTGATGAGCTGCAGGCTGCGATCGCCGGCCATGTGCTGATCCGCGGACAACGCTGCGGGCCCGGTGACATAGGCCTTCACCCCCTTGGGCGGAGGCATACTCTTGACGATGTTCTGCACGGCCTCGACGGATTCATTGGCCAGCGCTTCGCCCTGGTTACCGGCGAGGTAAACCTGGACATAGGTGGCCTTGCCATCGTTGCTTTGCGCACCCGCACCGGTGAGCGGGTCGCTCCACATGTCCTGAACGTGTTCAACGTGTTTGGTGTCGGCATTGAGCTTTTTGACGATCTCGTCGTAGTAGGCGTGGGCGTCGGCGCCCAGGGGATTCTGGCCCTCGAGCACGATCATCACCGAGCTGTTGGACTTGTACTCGTCGAACACCGCACCCATGCGCTTGGTCGCGACCACGGATTGCGCATCGTCGGGTGCCATCGACACCGAGCGCATCTTGCCGACCTCGTCCAGCTGGGGGACGGCAACGTTGAGCACCGCGATGAGCGCGATCCAGCCCAGGATGAGCGGTACGGCGAACGTTCTGATCAACCGCGGGATCTTGTCCCGCACCGGTTCGTTGACGACGGGGATGGTCTCGGTGGTACGGGTGTCGTTGAACGTTGTGCTCATGCGGATTTCACCATGCAGAAGGTCAGGGCGTGTACGCCGTGGGTGATGTTCTCGTCCTTGACTTCGTCATCGATGGTGATGCGGCAACCGAGGGAATTGCCGTCGCTTTGTGCCGAGAGGTTCGGGAAGACCGAAGGCGCGGTGGTGGACAGCACCAGCGTCCACGGCAGCGGCGCGCCGTCGACCCGCTTCGGGTCGGCGGACAGATCCAAGTAGTTCACGTTGGCGTGACTGGCCGAGCCGAAGACTTCGTATTTGATGACCTTGGGCTTGAACGGCTTGGAATCATCGAGCCGCGGACTCGTCATGATGCCGGTGTCATGCGCGCCGAAGAACGACTTGACCCGAACCACAGCAAATCCACCGACCAGCACAACCGCCATGATCAACAGCGGCAGCCAGGCGTTGCGCACAAGTCTCGATATCTGCACCTAGGTGATCCCTTCCCCATCACGCGGTCGTGACGCGGATCAGCGTTTGCGCGACTGGAGGTCGTGGGCAGATGAGTGCCCACAAGTCGCACCGATCAAGAACGAATTACGTCGATTGCCATGGTTCGTGCGCGCTCGACCGTCACACGCGGTGAACCTTGGCCGTCTCCACGCGTCGCCGCCGACACCCGGCTCACCTTGTTGCTGAAGCCTCCCCGGGCACCGCCACCAGCGCATAGTACATGATGTGCATATCTTGCAGTGTATGCAACATTTGCCCGTGGTGTTTCAGCTCACTTCGTGAAGATGCTGTTCACCAGCGCCGCGGCACGCTCAACATAGGGCATCGGCGTGTCGGCGGTTTCACTCGCCTCGCCGCGCGCCCACCGCTCGAGGCCGGACCGCACCGCCGTCAGCGCCAGCGCGGAGATCAGCGCCGCCATCTCGTCGCCGGGCTGCATCGCCTGGCGTCGAACGATGATGTCGGTCAAATGATTCTGGAATCGCTCCAGATCGGCGAGGAACGCCGCCAAGACGGCGGGGGACGTTTTGGCGAGTTCCAGCATGTGCGCCGCGTGTTCGCGCTGGGGGGGCACGTCGCGCAGGTGGTGGGCCGCCAGGGTGATCAGCTCTGCCAGGACGACGGAGTAAGGGGCGGGCCCGGCGGCGACGAAATCCTCCGCCAGCTCGGCGGGTATGTCCGAGGGGCCGTAGGCGAGCGCGGACTCTTTGTTGGGGAAGTAGTTGAAGAACGTGCGCGTCGAGACCCCGGCTTCGGCGCAGATCTCGTCGACCGTGACCTTGTCGAATCCCCGTTCCAGCGTGAGGTGCACGGCGGCGTCGCGAATGTCGGCGCTCGTCTGGCGTCGACGGCGCTCGCGTAGCCCTACGGGATTGGCCATACCCCTATAGTTGCACGTTGTGCACAGTTTGCAGTCATAAGGTGCCGGATCAGCGTGGGGAGGCGCCGACGGCCGGGCCCGCGCAGGGCCGTGGGGCCACATTCCGGGCTTTAGGCATACCGCGCCAGAAACGTTGTTGCGCAGCACTATTCGATCAGACAAGGTGATGAAAGCGCTGGGCGCGCGCGTCATTCGCTGGGTGTGAGTGCGCCCCGCAGATAGTCGCATTGACTGTCGAAGAACTTCGCCGATATCGGCGCCTTGTCCGCGATCTGGTCGAACGCGTGAAACGCACCCGGAACGATCTCCTCCTGCACCGGAACGCCCGCCTCGCGCAGTCGTCGCGCGTACTCCAGACTCTCCGAGTAAAAGAGGTCCAACGTTCCGACGCCGATCCAGGCGGGCGGCAATCCCGACAAATCCTTCCGGCGGGCCGGCGCCGCCTCTTCGGGATCGGCCCCGTTGAGGTACCACTGCCAGGCCAATTGATTGTCGGATTCGGTCCACATGATGCGCCTGGGGCCCTCGCGACGGGCACCGGTGCGATCGTCGAGCATCGGATACACCAGCATTTGGAAGGCGATTTTGACGTCGCCGCGGTCGTGCGCGCGCTGCGTCACCGCGGCCGCGAAATGCCCACCGGCGCTGGCCCCGCCGACGGCGACTCGATCTGGGTCCACCCATGGCTGGCGCGCCAGCCAGAGCAGGGCCGCATAACAGTCCTCGACCGGTATCGGGTAGGGGTGTTCGGGTGCCAACCGGTGTTCCACCGCCGCAATCGCGACACCGGTGCGCCCAGACAGCTGACGGAGATACTTATCATCCTGGGCGGCGTGGCCCATGATGGTTCCGCCGCCGTGGATCCACAGCAGCGCGGGTGCGCGCTCCGGAAGGCCGGCCGGACGATGCAGACGGACGGTGACGTGCTCATTGACCGCGGCCACCGGCACGCTGCGGATGCGGCCGGCGTTGCCCATCAGGTTCATGAGGGCGCGCTGCAGCTTCAGGCCCCGGTGCAAGGCGTAGCCCCGAGGCACGAATCGAGCCACCTTGCGAAGACCGGGATCCAAAATATGGGGCGACGTGAAGGCGTTGTCGGGGAGCCTTTTCGCCATCGAATGCCCTCTG
>NZ_JAICZA010000202.1 GCF_025933915.1 Mycobacterium sp. | reverse complement strand
TTCGCGCGGGACCCGAACGCGATGCAGTCTGGTCACGCCGTTTTCGATGCCGCGCAGGCCCATGAATTGGTTGCGTCGCTCCACGGTGATTCCGGGTGAGTCGGCCTCGACGACGAAGGCACTGATGCCGCCGCGGTGCCCTTCGCTCTTGGGCACCCGAGCCATGATCACCAGCAGTTCGGCCACCACCCCGTTGGTGGTCCACAACTTCACGCCGTCAAGTTCGTAGGCCCGCCCGTCGTCGATGGGGTTCGCCGTCGACGCCAGTCGGGCGGGATCGGAGCCCACGTCGGGTTCGGTGAGTAAGAACGCCGATATGGCCCCGGCAGCGCACCGCGGCAAGAACTTCTGTTTCTGCTCCGGAGTTCCGGCGAGTTTGAGCGGCTCGGGCACCCCGATGGATTGGTGGGCCGACAGCAGCGCACCAAGACTGGGATGAACGCTCGTCACCATCATCAGAGCCCGGTTGTAGGCGACTTGCGACATGCCCAGGCCACCGTATTCGGAGGGGATCTTCATGCCGAAGCAGCCCAAATCGGCCAAACCCTTCACGTATTCGTCGGGAATTTGTGCATCGCGTTCGATGACGCTGCCGTCAACGGTGTCCAGAAATCCGCGCACGCTGTCGAGAAACGCGCGCGTACGGGCCGCGTCGGCTTCAGTGGGTGTGGGGAACGGGTGTATCAGCTCCAGCGGAAAGCGGCCGAGAAATAGTTCTTTCGCGAAGGACGGTTTTTCCCAACCGGTTTCGCGAGACTCCTCGGCGAGCGCTCTCGCCTGTTCCTCGGTGACCTGGGCTTGCTGTGCCATCGCAGCCTCCTTGCTAGACGACCGTGAGGGGTGAGTACCCCATCTGCGGCTCGTCACCGAGCCGTCGCCTGCAAATTGGCTGTGTTCCCCGCGTTAGCCGTCGAGCTCCCGCGCCACAGCCTTGACGACCTCGGATACCCGACGCGCGGTCTTGCGGTCCGGGTAGCGCCCCTTGCGCAACTCGGGCTGCACGGTGCTTTCCAGCAGCGTGATCATGTCCTCGACCATGCCGTGCAGCTCGTCGGGGTTGTGCTTGTGTTCGGCAGGCACCTCGCGCCGCGCCTTGGTCAGGCTGGGCGGCGGCTCAATCAGCTTGAGGCTCAACGCTTGCGGCCCGCGCCGCCCGGAGGCGATACCGAATTCCACCCGCTGGCCCGCCTTGAGCCCGTCGATCCCGGCGGGCAGCGCCGACGAGCGGACGTAGACGTCTTCGCCGTCCTCTTGCGACAGGAAGCCGAAGCCCTTGTCAGCGTCGTACCACTTAACCTTGCCGGTCGGCACTGGTCTCACCTGCTTGTCTAACGGATCAATAGCAAAAGGCAACACAATAAGCGTCCCGCCTGCGCAGGACGCCGTATTAAGAGTCTGATCCTACTCGGATGCGTGCCTGACGAGCACCCCCGCTATTTGTCACTCGGTAAGCTTGGTATCAACCCGCGGAGGAGACATGCGCCTGATCCTTAATATCATCTGGCTTCTGTTCGGCGGCCTCTGGATGGCCGCCGGATACCTCGTTGCGGCCCTCGTCAGCTTTCTGCTGATCATCACCATCCCGTTCGGCTTCGCGTCGCTGCGCATCGCCTCCTACGCGCTGTGGCCGTTCGGCCGCACGATCGTCGACAAGCCGACCGCAGGGTCCGGCGCCCTGATCGGAAACATCATCTGGGTGGTGCTGTTCGGAGTGTGGCTGGCCGTCGGCCATCTGGTCAGCGCGGTGACGATGGCGCTGACGATCGTCGGCATCCCACTGGCGCTGGCCAATCTCAAACTGATTCCGGTGTCTCTGATGCCGCTGGGCAAGGAGATCGTTCCCGCCGACTGGCCGATTCACCACGCGCCGCCGGTGGCCGCATGACTCTGACAGCCTTAAATTTCCCGACGGTGCGGAGCCGCCCTGATCGCCCCGCCGGCGACCGCGTCGTTCCCGGAAAGGCGCCGTCCGCCGGCCCGCTGGTGGATACCTACGGGCGGATCGCCACCGATCTACGGATCTCGCTGACCGACCGCTGCAACCTGCGGTGCACCTACTGCATGCCGGCCGAGGGCCTGGACTGGCTGCCGGGCGAGCAACTGCTGACTGCCGACGAGTTGACCAGGCTGATGCACATCGCGGTCACCCGGTTGGGGGTCACCAGCGTGCGGTTCACCGGCGGTGAGCCGTTGCTGGCGCGCCACCTCGAGGAGGTGGTCGCCGCGGCGGCCGCCCTGGCGCCCCGCCCCGAAATTTCCCTGACGACCAACGGTGTCGGGCTGGCGCGGCGCGCCGCCGGGCTCGCCCAGGCGGGCCTAGACCGGGTCAACATCTCGCTGGACAGCGTGGACCGGGAGCATTTCGCGGCCATCACGCGCCGCGACCGGCTCGACGACGTGCTGGCCGGCCTGGCCGCCGCCCACGAGGCCGGCTTGGCGCCGGTGAAGGTGAACGCCGTGCTCGATCCCGCGACCGGACGCGAGGACGTGGTGCAGCTGTTGCGGTTCTGCCTCGAGCGCAGCTATCAGTTGCGCGTCATCGAGCAGATGCCGCTGGACGCCGGGCACCAATGGCGCCGCGATGAGACGCTGACCGCCGACGACGTGCTGGCGGCGCTCCGCCCGCACTTCGGGCTGCGGCCCGACCCGGCGCCGCGCGGTTCCGCTCCCGCCGAGCTCTGGCTGGTCGATGAGAGCGCCGACACGCCGGGCGGCAAGGTCGGTGTCATCGCATCGGTCTCGCACGCGTTTTGCTCGACGTGTGACCGCACCCGATTGACGGCCGACGGCCAGATCCGCAGCTGCCTGTTCGCGAAAGAGGAAACGGACCTTCGGGGGCTACTGCGCAACGGCGCGCCCGACGAGGCGATCGAGGCGGCGTGGCGTACCGCGATGTGGGGCAAGCCCGCCGGTCACGGCATCAACGACCCGAACTTCGTCCAGCCCGACCGGCCGATGAGTGCGATCGGTGGCTAGCAACATGGGTCCGACCCCCGCCCAAACAACGGGAATCCAGGTGACCGTGCGCTACTTCGCGGCCGCCCACGCGGCGGCGGGTGTCGAGGCGGAGACGCTGGTGGTGCGCCCCGGCACCACGGTGTCCGAGCTGGTCGAGCGGCTCGCCGTTCGAGGATCCAGCCTTGCCAGCGTGCTGAGCCGATGCTCCTACCTGTGCGACGGCGTCGTCGTCCGTGACGAGACCACGGCGTTGCGACCCGGTGACACCATCGACGTTCTGCCACCATTTTCCGGCGGCTGAAACTGTGAAATATCTCACGTAACGGAACGATAACGACGCGGTCACGCTGCGATCTCGAGCGTTATGACCTGCGCAAACACCGTGTCTTGCTGCGGTTTTCGCAGCTGGCCGAGAGCGAAACGCCAGCATGCGCAAGACGTGACGAGACCAACGGAAACCGTTACCGTCTCCGAAGGCTCGCCAGCCATCCCGATTGGCGGACCTCCCCTCCCTATCGCGCCGAGCTCCATCCAATAGGCGGGGGCAACCAACTCATGGATGGAGACGGGGGACCCACCGGTCCACCGTGATCGGACTGGGGCCGCTCGCGGCTCCTAGGGGTGAAGCCGGCGTCGTCGCTTCGAAGACCACGTCGGCCGGGTGGCCTCTCCAACCCGAACCCGACAGCTGACCTCGCAGGCGCGTGACGAGAGAGGAATACACCGGCGCGTATGAGCGGACGTCACCGTAAGCCCACCGCATCCACCGTCAGCGTCGCCAAGATCGCCTTTACCGGCGCAGTGCTTGGTGGCGGCAGCATCGCCCTGGCCGGCCAGGCGGTCGCGGCCACCGACGGCGAATGGGATCAGGTAGCCCGTTGCGAGTCCGGCGGCAACTGGGGCATCAACACCGGCAACGGCTACCACGGCGGTGTGCAATTCAGCGCCAGCACCTGGGCCTCACACGGCGGCGGCGAATACGCCCCGGCGGCCGAACTTGCCTCCAAGGAACAGCAGATCGCCGTCGCCGAGCGGGTGTTGGCGACCCAGGGTCGCGGCGCTTGGCCCGTCTGCGGTAGCCCGCTGTCGGGTCCCAGCCCGCGCGAGACGCCCGTCCCGGCCGGCCTGGACGCACCGCTGGACGCGCCCGGCGTCAACGGCGCACCGGCGCCCCTGGCCCCGCCCGCGCAGGACGCTCCGCCGCCCGCCCCGGTACAACTGGCCTCCTTTGACCGTCCGGCACCGCCGGACGCTCCGCCAGCCGACCTGTCGGCGCCTCCGGCCGATCTGCCACCCGCACCCCCCGCGGACGCCGCACCCCCGGCCGATCTCCCGCCCGCGCCCCCCGCGGACGCGCCAGGCGCGGACTCGGACTTCCACGGATTCGTACCGATCGGCATGCCCGAGCTTGCTTCCGACGCCGACTACACCCAGCAACTCTGGGAAGCGATCCGGGCACAGGACGTTCAGGGAAACGACGCGCTGGACGCCCTGGCGCAGCCGTCGTTCAGCGCCTGAATCGCTGACGCCAGCAGATTCCCCGCACGCCCCGAAAACCCTCCTGCTCGGGGCGTGTCGGGCACGGCGCACCAACCCGGGGCTGAGGCTGCGACGGCGTCAGGCCGAGCCCACCCACTCCTCGGTGCCGTCGCCGAAGAACTGGTGCTTCCACACCGGTAGCCGCGCCTTGATGGTGTCCACCAGGTGTGCGCAGGTGGTGAATGCCGCGTGCCGATGGTCGGCGGCGACGGCCGCCACCAACGCCGCCTCACCGATGTGCAGCACACCGATGCGGTGGCTGGCGGCGACGGCGCGTACGCCGTCGGATTGCGCCGCCACCTCGGCCACCACATCGGCCATGACCTGGGTCGCCGAGGGGTGCGCGGAGTATTCGAGCCGCACCACCCGGCGCCCGACGTCGTGGTCGCGGATCATGCCGACGAATCCGACGACGGCCCCGGCCGACTGATGGCCCACCAGTTCTTCATGCTCGGCCAGCAGAATCGGGTGCTCGGTCACAGCTGCGCGCACGACGAGCGTCATCGCTGGTGGTCTTTACCCGCGAGTTGATCGAGCGCGTGGTCGAGCACATCGGCGAGCACCCCGAGCCCGTCGCGCACCCCACCGGGTGAACCCGGCAGGTTGACGATCAGCGTCCGCCCGGCCACACCGCACACACTGCGCGACAACACCGACGTCGGCACCTTCGGCAGGCCCGACCGGCGGATCGCCTCTGCCAGGCCGGGAATCAGGTAGTCGATCACGGCCACGGTCTGGTCCGGCGTGCTGTCACTGGGTGAGATGCCGGTGCCACCGGAGGTCAGGATGACGTCGACGTCGTCATCGATCGCCTTGCGCAACGCGTCACCGACGGGCGGGCCGTCGGCGACCACCTCCGGCTGCCCGGGCGAAAAGCCCCGCTGCGTCAGCCATTCGGCGATGATTGGCCCGCATCGGTCCTCGTATTGTCCGACTGACGCCCGGGTCGAGGCGATGATGACACGGGCCGATCGGGTGCTCATGACCGCGTCCACATTCCGGTTTTGCCGCCTTCCTTGCGCAGGACTCGAATGTCGTCGATCCGCGCGGCCGGGTCGACCGCTTTGATCATGTCGTAGAGCGTCAGGGCCGCGACCCCGACGGCGGTCAGCGCTTCCATCTCCACCCCGGTGCGGTCGGTGCTTCGCACCGTCGCGGTGATCTCGATGTCCGACCCCGCTACGGCGAAGTCGATGTCGACCCCGGTGAGCGCGAGCTGATGGCAGAGCGGGATGAGGTCACTGGTGCGCTTTGCCGCCTGAATACCCGCCACCCGCGCGGTGGCCAGCGCGTCGCCCTTGGGCAGGCCGCCGGTGGAGATCAGGGCCACCACGTGCGCCGACGTGCGCAGGGCACCCGCGGCGACAGCAGTCCGCTTGGTGGCCACCTTCTCGCTGACGTCGACCATGTGCGCCGCCCCCTGGTCGTCCACGTGCGACAGCGCGCCCGGGCCGGATTCTCCCGACGCCCAGGTCGCCGAGGCTTTCGAGGCCTCAGAGGCCCTAGCCATGGGTGACCTACCGATTGACGACGGTGACCGGGTGCAGGTAGGGCAGCTCGGTGGAGGGCAGCGGGAACGCCAGTTCGCCGAAGGGCGACAGCGCGCCCGTCCGGTCGGTCACGAGTTCACTGACCGCGTGGTCGTCGGGGTCCGTCGTCGGCCAGCCGTTGTCCACGTACTTGGTTTTGCGCGCTTTGCCCTCAGTGTCAGCCACGAGATCCATTCTGACAGGTGACCCGAGAGCGCGTGGCGCAAGACCGTAGGTTCGCGTCGCTGCGCTGCCGCCGCTTCGCGATCTGCTCGCCACCCACGGCCTGCTTTACGCTGGTCAGCGATGACCGACAACACCCCGGATATCCCGCTGGGGTCGTGGCTGGCCGAGTTATCCGATGAGCGCCTGATCCGACTGCTGGAATCACGGCCGGACCTCGCCCAGCCCCCGCCCGGCAGCATCGCCGCACTGGCAGCACGAGCCCAGGCCCGCCAGTCGATCAAGGCTGCCACCGACGACCTCGACTTCCTGCGGCTGGCGGTGCTCGACGCACTACTGGTGCTGCAGGCCGACGCGGAACCGGTGCCGACGGCGAAGCTGCTGTCGCTGATCGGTGACCGCGCCCCCGAATCCGACGTCCTCGACGCGGTCGACGATCTCCGGCAGCGCGTCTTGGTGTGGGGCGAGA
>NZ_JAICZA010000318.1 GCF_025933915.1 Mycobacterium sp. | reverse complement strand
GCAACAGGGTGCCTTGCCTGCTTGGAGAATCGCGGTTGTCGAAGCCGTGGATCGTCCGAGCGGAAAGTGCACCCTGTCGGTGAAGAGAGTACGTCGTCGCAAGCCCGCCCGAAAGCATGTCCGCAGGCGCGTCAGGATCGGCGCCCCGGACCCTTCGTTGACCGCCACCTCTGGTGTCGCCGCGGTGGCCGAGTTCGTCGAGAAGCTCGACGTGATCGGGATCCTGGATCGCAGGGTCGGGCCGATCAAGCAACGAAACCGTGGTGTCAGGGCGGGCGAGCTGCTCGTCGGACTTGCCCAGTCCCAACTGTTGGGCGGCAACGCGCTGGTCGCGTTGGATCGGCAGCGTGCCGACGTCGCGACGGTCGAGCTGTCCGCGGTGCCCGGTATGGCGTCGACGACAGCGGCGGGGCTCGCCCGCCGTCTGGACGCCGACCGGCTGGCCGGGGTCGAGGCCGGGGTCGCGGACTTGACCGGCCGGGCGTTCGCGTCGCTGCCCGCGACGCGACGCATCGCTTTGTCCGGGCGGGTCACGGTGGATCTTGACTCCACCGACGTCGAGGTCTACGGCTCCCGCAAGCAAGGCGTGGCCTACAACTACGCCGGGCAACGCTGCGGTCGGGCGCACCTGGCGACCTGGGCCGAGGCCGGGGTGACGGTGGCCGCGGAGCTGATGGCCGGCAACGACGACGTCCGACCCCGCGCCGCCGAGATGCTCACCCGGGCCCTGGCCGGCATCCCCGAAAGGGCTCGAGTCACCGCCGCCGGCCAGGACCGGTTGCGGGTGCGCGCCGACGCCGGCTACTTCACCGCCGACCTCGCGATCGCCGCCGTCGAGGCGGGCTGTGACTTCGCCATCGCGGCGAAACGGAACACCGCGATGTGGCGCGCCTACGCCTCCATCCCCGAAGCGGCCTGGGCCGACGCGATCGACATGACCGGCGCGCAGGTGGCCGCGGTCGACTACGCCCCCGCCGGCTGGCCCGACGGCAGCTACACCATCGTGCGGCGAGTCCGTGTCGAGGCCGAGCAGATCTCGGCCGACCCCAGATCGCGGCGGCGCCGCACCCTTGACCCCGACCAGCTCACGCTCGCGTTGGACGGCACCGCCACCCACGCCTACGCGGTCTCATTCATCGTCACCAACATCCCGGCCAACGACCAGCCCGACCAGACCAAGCCAGCCGTGGACTCCATCGTGGCGATCGAGGCGTGGTTCCGCCGCCGCACCGACATCGAGGACCGCATCCGCGAGGCCAAACACGGAGCCGCGCTGCGCCGGTTGCCTTCCGGGAACAAGACCGTCAACACCGTGTGGATGTGGGCCGCGCTGCTCGCCGGGAACCTCTCGACCCTGCTGCAAGCCCTCACCGGCCTCGACTCCAACGGCCGTGCACACGGCGCTCGACTCCGCGATGAACTCCTGTGCGTGCCTGCCCGCCTGGTCCACCACGGACGAACCCTCACCCTCCGACTGCCGCCCGGACAGCGCCTGCTCCCCAGCGTGCTCACCAAGATCCGAGAACTCCAACCCCCAGCCTGACCGCTGCCATCACTCCCCGACGACCAGGACCCTCGGAACAACGCCCCCGG
>NZ_JAICZA010000314.1 GCF_025933915.1 Mycobacterium sp. | reverse complement strand
CTGATCGTTATCGCCATCCGAACAGTTACACGTAGCTTTGGCGTGTGACCGATAGTCCCGCCCCTCCTCAGGCCGCTTCACGGCCTGCATCGTCGCGGGACGTGACCGATAGTCCCGCCCCCGTGACACTGCTGGTCAACGGCCGGGTGCACAGCCCCGCCCAACCCGACGCGACCGCGATGGCGGTCCGCGGCGGCGTCATCGCGTGGCTGGGCAGCGACGATGCCGGCCGCAGCATGTTCCCCGATGCCGAAATCGAAGACGTCGACGGTGGTTTCGTGGCGCCGGGATTCGTGGACAGCCACATCCATCTGACCGCCACCGGGCTGACCCTGAGCGGGCTGGACCTGCGCCCGGCCGGCTCGCGCGCGCAATGCCTCCAGATGGTCGCCGACTACGCCGCCGCCCACCCGGGCCAACCGCTGTGGGGGCACGGCTGGGATGAGACGTCGTGGCCGGAAAACACGCCGCCCAGCACCGGTGACCTGGACGCCGTCCTCGGTGACCGGCCCGCCTACCTGGCGCGCGTGGACGTGCACTCCGCGCTGGCCTCGACGGGCCTGCGACAGCTCGTCGCGAAACTCCCGGCGGCGGCCGGTTTCAGCGCCGAGCGGCCACTTGTCGGCGACGCACACCATCTGGTGCGCGCCGTAGCCCGGGACTCGCTGACGGCCGAACAGCTCACCGAAGCCCGCGCCGTGGCACTCGAGGCCGCCGCGGCGTCCGGCATCGTCGCGGTGCACGAATGCGCGGGACCCGAGATCGGCGGGATCGACGACTGGCTGCGGCTGCGTGCCGTCGATCACGGTGTCGAGGTGATCGGATACTGGGGTGAACCGGTGAGCACCCCTGCCGAGGCGCGGGAGTTGATGGACGTGACCGGCGCCCGCGGGCTGGCGGGTGATCTGTTCGTCGACGGGGCACTCGGATCGCGCACCGCCTGGCTGCACGAGCCATATGCCGACTCGCCGGACCACACGGGAACCTGCTATCTGGACCCCGACGCCGTCGAGGCGCACGTGCGGGCATGCACCGAGGCCGGGATCACCGCCGGATTCCACGTCATCGGTGACGCCGCCGTCGCCACGGTGGTGAATGCCTTCGAGCGGGTCGCCGCGGATCTCGGGCCGGTTGCCGTCGCCCGCTGCGGGCACCGCCTCGAGCACGTCGAGATGGTCAACGCCGATCAAGCCGCCAAACTGGGTCGGTGGGGCGTCATCGCCAGCGTGCAGCCCAATTTTGATGCGCTATGGGGCGGCCCCGACGGCATGTACGCGCGGCGGCTCGGCGCCGAGCGAGGCAGTCGGCTCAACCCCTTTGCGCTGTTAGCATCCCAAGGCGTGCCCCTCGCGCTAGGTTCCGACTCCCCGGTGACGGGTTTCGACCCGTGGACGAGCGTGCGCGCCGCGGTCAACCATCGCACCACGGGCAGCGCGATCTCGGCGCGGGCCGCGTTTGCCGCGGCCACCCGCGGCGGCTGGCGGGCGGGCGGTATCCGCGACGGTGACGCGGGCACATTGGTGCCGGGTGCGCCGGCGTCGTACGTCATCTGGGAGGCCGGGGAGCTGGAGGTTCATGCGCCGCGCGACACCGTGCAGCGCTGGTCGACCGATCCGCGTTCCCGAGTGCCCGCATTGCCCCGCGTGGGCCCCGACGATGCCCCACCGCAGTGCCGGCGAACCGTGCATCGGGGCGCTGTCATTCATGGCTAGGCACTGGCTCGGCGGCGAACCGCCGGACCAAGACGAACCCCTGGACCAAGACGAACCCGCGGACTACACCGCCGCGCCCGACCCGCGGCAGACCGACCCGATCGGCGACAAGGCCGAATCGGAGCGCGACGAAGAG
>NZ_JAICZA010000289.1 GCF_025933915.1 Mycobacterium sp. | reverse complement strand
GATCAGTAGCCGAGAGCGTCGGCGAGGTCGCCGTAGTACCGGTCGGGGACGGGCGTGTGGCTGTCGCCCACGAATCCCTGGGCGGCCGGGCGGGCGGCGGCGTCGGCTCGCAGCTTGGAGATGATCTGGGCCGGGGTCATCCCGGCGCAGGGGCCGGCGTCGATGCAGCGGGCCACGAGGCCGGCCACGTGGGGCGAGGCCATCGAGGTGCCGGAGATCGTGGCGATCCCGCCGTCGTTCCAGGTCGACGTGATGCAGGTGCCCGGAGCGGCGATGGTGTGGTTGGCGTCGGCCGAGCCGGGAGCGGCGTAGTCGGAGTAGCTGGCGGCGGTGTCGTCCTGCTCCCGGGCGCCGTCGGAGCAGTCGGCGGTGGTGGCCAGGCCGCCGGGCTGGCCGTCGAAGTCGGACATGGCCGTGACGGCCAGGACCTCGGGGTAGGCCGCCGGGGTCGACTGGGCCAGGTCGCCCCCGTCGTTGCCGGCGGCGGCGACGACGGTCACGCCGGCGGCAGACACCTGGCAGACGGCGGTGTGGAACGGATCCTGGTCGGTGGTGCCGCAGTTGTCGTCGCTGGTGCCCTCACCGCCGAGGCTCATGTTGGCGACCTTGATGTTGTCGGCGGCGGCGTTCTGCGCCACCCAGTTGAGGCCGCAGATCACGTTGGAGATGTCGCCCGACCCGTCGGCGCCGAAGACCCGCACGGCGTAGATCGGGGTGCCCGGTGACACGCCGACCACGCCGGGGATGCCGGTGTCGCCGACGATGCCGGCGACGTGGGTGCCGTGCCCGTTCTCGTCGGCCGGGATGCCGTTGGCGTCACCGTTGGACGCGGTCTGTTCCGAGGGGCCGAGGATCCCGAGGAGGCCCCCGCCAGAGGACGGTGCGCAGTCGTAGCCGCCGACCACGTTGAGGTCGGGCCGGGTCATGACGCCGGTGTCGAGCAGGGCGACGGCCGCCTTCTTGGCTGAGGTGGCGCTGGCACTGGTGTTGGTGGTCGCAGCGGTGCCGTCGGCGTTGGAAGCCGGGGCGGCGCCGATGCGTTCGACGCCGGTGGGCACAGCCGGCACGGACGTGCCCTCGCCGGAGTCGAGCAGGTGGACAGGCCGGTTCGGCGCCACGTAGGCCACGCGGGAGTCGTGCCGGAGGGTGTTGAGCTGCGAGACCGGGAGCGAGACCACGAGCGAGTTCACCGCTCCGAACAGGCTGTCGATGGTGGCGCCGAGATTGGTGGCCGTGGCGGCCACGGCGGGGGCGGAAGCGGTGTCCTTGAGGACGACGATGTAGTTGCCGGTCCCGAGGACCGACCCTCCGGCCGGCGAGGGAAGCGACAGCGCCAGAGGGGCGAGGCATACGGCGGCGAGCGCGGGAACGAGGAATCGGCGAAGCATCGCTTCGACCTCCTTGATCGACTGCCGGACCGTGGGGGCGTCCGGCGCGGCATTCTTCGACCGAGGCGGTTCAATTCCTTCAATCGTAACGAAACCGGCCCACTCTTCTTAGATCCCCTGAGCCGATTCGGGCGATCTGTCCGGCTCTAGATGAGTAGTTCCAAGCCCTTGTGGTCAGTGGTCGTAGGCGGTGAGCGATCGGAGGGTTGGGGCGCCGCGTTGTTCGTTGTGCCAGATGACGGCGGTGAGGGCGAGGAGTCGTTGCAGGACGCGGGCGGCGACGCCGGGGAGGCTGCGGGCGGCGTGTCGTTCGAGGTCGAGTTGGGCTTTGAGGGTGTGGTTGATGGACTCGATGATCTGGCGGAGGGGGCGCAGGAAGCGTTGGCCGGGTCGGGCTGCTTCGGTCTTGAACGCGGGTCGGATGAGGGTGGCGCCCCGGTCGGCGAGTGTGGCTTCGAGTTCGGCCGATCGGTAGCCCTTGTCGGCGATGATGGTTTGTCCGGCGCGTTGCGCGAGGAGGTCGGGGTCGGTTTCGAGCAGGTCGCGGGCGACGAGGCGTTCGTCGTCTTTCGGATGGGTCAACGCGTAGGCGATGGGCAGCCCGGCGGGCGTGGCGATGAGGTGCAGGCGCAGGCCCCAGAAGTAGCGGGAGTGGCTGGCGCAGTAGCCGTAGCCGGCGGTGCCGGCGAGGTCGGATCGTTGCGCGGTTTCGCGGGAGCGTCCGCATTCCACCGGGGTGGAGTCGATGAGCCAGACGTCGTCGTGCCATGCGGTGGTGCGTGTCGCCAGGATGCGCATGACGCCATGGAGCATGGCCACGGAGCGGCGGAGGCGCTTGTTGTACGCCGGCCGCTCGGGCAGGTATGGGAACAGGCTGACGAGGTGGACATGGGCGTAGCGGATGAAGCGGGCCTCGTCGCTGTGGCCGAGCAGCGCTTGGAGCACCGCCAAGGTCACCAGCTCGGCGTCGGACAGCTGTGGCGCGATCCCGACCTTCGGGCGAGACGGAACCAGGTCAGGGTTGGCAATCAAGATGTCGTCGATCGCCACGTACAGTTCGGTCGCGAGAGCGTCCAGATCGGCGTTCATGCCCGGTCCTCCAGGATCAGGGTGTGTTCGACATCGCCGATCCTGGGCGCTCTCGCGCGCTACGTGGTGGACGGTCGCGCGGTCCGCGACCCCTTGGAACTAACCATCTAGGCCGGCACGATGGGCCATCCGGTGGTCGAGCGCCTGTCCCCCGGGCGCTGGCGCCCGACCCGCCTCGCCCTGGCCGTGCAGGGCCGTTACAAGGAACTCAACGGCCGGGAACTGGCGCTGGCCGTCACGCTGTCGG
>NZ_JAICZA010000032.1 GCF_025933915.1 Mycobacterium sp. | reverse complement strand
GGACGGGGAAAGCCGAACGCCATCCTCATGGGGCGCGTCGCGACGGACACTCGGAACTGTTGGAGCGTCTTTTCAGGCTGGGTTGAAATGATATCGTGCGCAGGTGTCGCCACCTGGGGAAATGGCAAAGCGGCGCGGCAGACGCCAAGGCGAGCCGGTATCGCGCGACTTGGTCCTTCGCGCGGCAAAGCGACAGTTCGCTATGCATGGCTATGGAAAAGCGACGCTGCGAGCGATCGCCGACGATGCGCGAGTAGATCCGGCGATGGTCCTCTATCTCTTCGGCTCGAAGGCGGCATTGTTTCGCGAGTCGATGAAGTTGGTGCTGCCGTCTGACCTGTTGACGACCGCGATCGCCGAGAGCGACGGCGACTTAGGCTGCCGCGTGGTGCGGACCTACCTTGGCATCTGGGAGCAGCCCGATACGGCCGCGAGCATGGCTTCGATAGTGCAGTCGGCGACGTCTAACAGCGATGCCAACGATGCGTTTCGCGGTTTCCTGCACGACTATCTGCTCACTGCGGTGTCCAGCGCTTTGGGCGGCGGGGACGAAGCGCGATTGCGCGCGATGCTGGCCGCGACCAACCTCGTCGGCATCGCGATGTTGCGGTACATCATGCGTGTGCCGCCCCTGTCGTCGCTCGGGGTCGATGAGGTGGTCCGGTTGGTGGGGCCTGCAGTGCATCGGTTCTTAACCGTCCCCGCCGACGAGCTCGGGTTGGAGCGGTCGTCGGAGTAACTCCACCGCAGCGCCGAAATACACGGTGAATACGCATATTTCGCCGTGCCGCGATCTCCCCGCGCGGCCTCGGGGATGAACAAAACGAGAATGGCTGCTGCGGCCGGACAGAGAGATGGACGCAAAATTGCGTATCGTGTTGCTGCGTGGGCTGATTCGTGACCCTCTCGCCGCCGAGAATTCGCCACTGGTGCGCCGACCGGGGTCCGTGGCCGCAACGCAGTCATCGATGTAGCCTCGGTTACACCGCGGTCGCCTCGACGATGCTGAGCGGTGACACGGTGTCGACGACGCGGTTCAACCGGAAACCAGCTTGGTCGAATAACCGGCCGTACTCGTCCGCGGTACGTTCGCGCGCGCCGGCGACGACCAGCATCTCGATGTCCACCCACTTGCCGTGGAAGTCGCGGTCGTGGTCGGGAATGACGAACTCGCAGAGCAGCAGTCGCGCACCGGGCGGGGCCGCGGCGCGGACGTTCTTCAGGATGCGCACCGCGTCTTCCTCAGGCCAGTCGTGAATGACGTTCTTGAGCACATACGCGTCGCCGCCCTCCGGCGCCGAATCGAAGAACGAGCCCTCTTCGATCCGGACGCGGTCGTCAACACCGTACTTGCGAAACAACTCGGGGGCGTCCGCCACGACCTCGGGGAGATCGAACAGCACGCCGCGCGATTTCGGGGCCGTCTCCAGGATCGCCGCCAACAGCCGACCGTGTCCCCCACCGACATCGACGATTGTGCCGAACGCGCCGAAGTCGTAGGCCGCGGTCAGGGGCACGGTCGCGAATTCGGACACATTGGTCATCGCCGAGTTGAAAATTCGACCTAGCTCCGGCTCGTCGGCCAGGTACTCGAATGCCGGTTTGCCGCGAAGCTCCGGGAGCACCGGATTCCCGCGCCGGATCGCGCCGGTCAGGTGGCTCCAGTGCTCGCGATGCTGAGGCGACCCGACCCACCGCGCCATCCCGGCCATTGACACGGGGGCGTCGCTGCGCAGCGTTTCCGCGAGCGGGGTAAGTGCATAAAGCCCGTCGCTTCGCTGGCGGAAAATCCCGATGCCGATCAACGCGCGCATGAGTCGCCTCAGTGCGTCGGCGTTGGCGCCGACTCGGTCTGCCAGCTGCTCACCCGACAGAGGTCCATCTGCCAGGGCGTCCGCCACGCCGAGATCCGCTGCCGACGTGATCGCCTGAGCGACCCAGGCGTTCAGGATCAATTCCATCATCGCCGCCGCAGGCGGAGCTGAGCGTTGGCGCAGCCGCGACAGGTGATGGCGGACCCGATCGACGGCTCGCGCGACCGTGACCGGCGGAACCCTTGACGTCAAGTGACTACCCTTCTGGTTCAGCTTCGCCACGACGGGTGCGTTCCGTGGCTGAGTCCTCTCCTGCGCTCGGACAGGAACGACGGCGCCGCCGATGCTGGCGCCAGGCAGGCGACCCACCCGGCAGACCGAACATACCAACGGGCCCAAAAAGTGCTCACCTGAGCGCTCCTGCTACTCGGCCGATTGATCTATCGCATAGGAACTATGCCCGCAAACTATCAGTATTTCAATACTCATTGAAATAAATGCCCGCTCCATTTACAGTTCGGACAGGGGGCCGGAAGAACGGAGTCGTCATGTCACGTCAAGCCACGAAGATCATCGTTGCCGCGATCCTCGCATTTACCGCCGTAACGGCCACGGGATGCGTTCCCACGGCCGGCGTGGAACCACCCCTCGGTGTCGCAGCGGGGTGAAGCTGCATCGCGCCGAACGCCGAAGCGGCACTTCATGAACGGCGAAATATATGCAACGACTCTGCGACCGTTTTTTGATGGCTGGTCACTCGCCATCGCTTGGGCGGGAGTCGTTGGGCGAGCGCCGCTCCCCCGCAGGGGGATTCGCAAGAGGGACCAAGTTTTGTGGTCCCGTCCCTATGCGGCCTGGCGTTGGTCGGGTCTCGGAGTGGTCGAGCTTCAGTGCGTAATCGCCGCTAGGTGCAGGGATATTGCCCGTTGAGCACACAATTCGCCGGTGGCGAGTAGGTACCGCTCAGCACACCCCGTAGACCACCTGTTGCCGAACCGCCCGGCGCAATGACGCGATTCCAGTTCGCGGGGGTGAGCACAAAGTGCGTGCCGGATTGGGTAATGGTGCTGTTCCACGTGTGCGAGACGGATTGCCCGGCCGGCATGTCGAATTCCAGCCTCCAATCGGACAGCGGTGCCACGCTCGAGTTGGTGACGGTGAAATTGGCGATGAACCCCGTCTGCCACGTATGCGCGACCGACAACGTCGCCGTGGCCGCAGCCGCATGAGCTACCGGGCTGATGGCGAGTCCGACGATGGCAACCATCAATGCCGACACGGCTACATGAAGCGCTGTGCGCCAGCGCTTCACGTAATCATTAAGTCGGGCCATAGAGCCGACACTAAAGCCAAACAGGCAACGGCGACCGTGGCATCGCGGGTGAGCTGCAGTACCTTTGCTCAACTGAAACCGTCCTGACATTTTTGCCGCGAACCAGTGCCTTTCGCTCGCGTTCACGTCTGGGAGTCAAGCAGCGCTGTATCGGATTGCGAACTCACCGGACTCATTCGAACGACAAGCGGACCGAACCGAGGCCCGAGAACTCGGCCACGAACTCGTCGCCGGGGCACGCGTCAATCGCCCGCGTGCACGATCCGGGTAAGACGATGTCCCCTCTTCGCAGTCGCACACCGAAACTTTCGACCTTGCGGGCCAACCACGCCACGGCCGTAACGGGGTTGCCCAGTACGGCGTCGCCGCGGCCCTCGGCGACCATCTCGCCGTTGCGCGTCAACACCGCATCGATCGCTTTGGCATCTAGATCGTGTGGCGGCACCCGCGCCTCCCCCAGCACGAAGCCCGCGGAGGAGGCGTTGTCGGCGATGGTGTCGCATAGGGCGATCTTCCAGTCGGTGATGCGTGTGTCTATCAACTCGATGGACGGTGCCAGGGCCCCGGTGGCCGCCACGACGTCGTCCTCGGTGCAACCGGCGCCGGGAAGGTCCTCGGACAGGATGAAACCCACCTCGACCTCGACCCGCGGGTACAGGTAGCGCGCCGCCTCGACCGGGATATCCTCGAACACCTGCATCTCGTCGAGCAAATGGCCGTAGTCCGGCTCGTCGACCGCCATCATCTGCTGCATCGCCAACGACGACAGTCCCACCTTGTGGCCCACCACCCGCGCACCTTCGGCCACCCGCTGGCGGATGTTGATGAGCTGGATCTCGTAGGCGTCGACGACGTCGATGTCCGGGTAGGCGACGATCAAAGGAGCGATGGGCTCGCGACTGCGTTCGGCTTGGGCGAGGCCGGCGGCCAACTCGTCTCGGATCGCAACACTGAGCATGGCGGAAACCCCCATTCGTCTGACCGGGCAGACACGTCGTCACAAGTCCGAGGCCGCGCGAAGCTCAGATGCGCGACGACAAACCGAGCAGCACAACCGTCAACACGATCCTTGACCCTCGACGGTTCAACGGTCGTCCCGCTCGGGCGCCCGAGGCGGTGGCTTGGCCCCACCCGCCGAAATCAGACGTGCAGGGTCGGCCGGTAGACGAGCTCTTGGATATTGCCGTCCAGCGTCCGGCCGTCAATCAGCTCGAGGTCGAAGTCGGCCCCGCCGTTGAAGATTGGGTCATCACCGGTCTGACCGGTGATCACAGGGAAGATCGTCACCTGGACGCGGTCGACCAGGCCGGCAGCCATCAGCGCTCGGTTCATCGACAGGCTGCCGTGCGAGCGCAACGGCACCTCAGACTCCTCCTTGAGCCGCGCGACGATCTCGACGGCGTCGCCGCACGCGACGGTCGCGTCAGGCCAGTCGAGAGGTCCATCCAGGGTGGTTGAGACCACCGTCGCCGGCAGGTGCCTCATTCGGGTGACCCACAGGTCGCGCACCTCGGAATCCTCGCTGCTCTCGGCCAGCATTTGCGCGAATAGCCGATATGTGTTGGCGCCGAGCACCATTCGCTGCTTCTTGCCATACAACGCGAGGCGGTGGTCAAGCAGTTCGGGGCCTTGCTTGCCCCAATAGCCACCCCAGTCGCCGCCGCTGACCCCGCCGAAGCCGTCGAGGCTGGAAAAGACGTCGAAGGTATAGGTAGTAGTCATTGATGTGTCCTCGAGCGCGTTGATGTGTGTTTGGGATACAGACTCGAAGCGATGGCGGAACTAATCGCCCTTGGACTCCTGGGCTGAGGCCGCCCGCTTCGGCTCGTGGTCAAGACCCGGGCGGGTGCGAAGATAAGCGCCGCGCCCATCGACCACGTCGTAGTTACCGGTCCCAGACGGGCTCCATCGGCTAACGCCGAAAACCGTCGGTTTCGACTAGCTGACGGCTGGGCATTCGCAGGCAATGAGCGTGCGAAGATTTGCCCGTTTTGTCGCTACCGCCGCGGTGGCGGCTGGGGCGTCGATGGTGGGCCTGCCCGCCCCGGCGGCCTCCGCCGAGCCGTGTCCGGACGTGGAGGTGGTGTTTGCCCGCGGTACCGGCGAGCCACCCGGGGTCGGCGGGGCCGGCCAGGCGTTCGTCGATGCGCTGGGATCACGGGTAGGCGGCAAGTCGGTGGGCGTCTATCCGGTCAACTATGAGGCGAGCGGCGACTTCAACGGAGGTATCGATTTCGCGAGAACCTTCGTGGACGGGATTAGGGACGCCGGCGCTCACATCGAGTCCACGGCGTCGAATTGTCCGAATACCAGAGTGGTGCTCGGTGGGTATTCCCAAGGTGCCGCCGTGGCCGGCTTCGTCACGTCGGCTGCCGTGCCCAAGGAAGTGCCACAGGAGTTCGTGTCCTACGTACCTCAGCCGATGCCACCGGCGGTGGCTAATCATGTGGCCGCGGTAGTCCTTTTCGGAACTCCCTCCAACGAGTTCTTGCGCGGTGCGGGCGCGCCGCCCATCACGATCGGCCCGCTGTACGCGGCCAAGACCATCCAGTTGTGTGCCGCCGATGACACGATTTGCAATGGCGCTCCTCCGGGGCCGCCCGGCATCGCCCACACGCTCTATGCGGCGAACGGCATGGTCGACCAGGGCGCGGATTTTGCTGCGAGTCACCTCTAGCGGCTGCGAACGAACGACGACTCCTCGACCGAGCCCATAATGTTTTAGTCTCTGCACCACACGGTTTCATGTCGCCGAATGCGGCTGGCTCTGTTCCGCCGAGTCAATCAGCCTCTGGTAGCGCGAGACTCAGACGACGGGGTCAACTCGGCGTGTATGGTGCGGCCGTACTTGGGCCGCATGACCCGGTGTGCCAACGGCACCAACACGCCGTGCAGGAACGGATACTTCTGCCGCAGCAGACATCCCACCTTTGAATATTCAGCCCCATCTAGCAGACGCACGGTGCCAGGCAGCGTCGATCCCGTCGGTTTGCCCGATGCCGTTGCCGCCCCAAATTCGACGTTCGGATCACGCCGGATCCGGCGCACCTTGATCGCCCGCTCGAAACTCCGAAAGTAGGCGCGGTCCCCGTCCACCACGATGCTGACCGGGCTGGAACCTGGGTTGCCGTCCTTACGAAAGGTAGTGAGCGAGATCGTCTTCTGCCGCACGAACGGCACCAACGTCGAATTGGTTGCCGTACCAACGGTGCCCAGCACATAACCGAGTTGGCGGAGCCGCAGCACGAACGCCAGGACCAGTGCTACCGACACCGCACCGAGGATCCACGCTTGCGCGGGCGAACCACCCACGTCGAGGTCTACAAAGTGGTTCACCGTGTGCACGGTGTTCGCCACGATGAATCCGGCGAGCGCGGTAGCCAACGCGTCGGCCCAGATCAGTGCAAGAAGCAGTGTGACGCCCAGACCGAGCTGGAACGCACCGACGTCATGCAAGAAGTGCCGATGCGCCTCAAATCCGACGGAATCGGCGAATGAATTCGGATCGATCAGGCACCAGATCCCAATCCCAGCGGTAACGATCCCCACCACCGCTGTCACGGCGACCAGGTAGATCCGCGCCGGTGTACTCAAGCGATTCATCATGCTGCCCTTCCGACAATGCTTTTTCTCGTCCTTGATCGCTAGACGGAATCGGGCACCGATATGTGACGGTGGCGCGAGAGTAACGGCACGTGCGCGCGGCAGACATTTATCGAAGCCCTGGGCCGGACCGCGGCCGCCCCGTCCCCCACCTCTGACGGATGAACGCGACGCACCGGAGCTTGGTTGCTCGGTTACTCGCCTTCAGCGATCGCTATCGTCTGCTCAGCGACCCACAAGTGATGTATTGCTACTGGCCGGCCGGCGGACGGCATTCGTTGGCGCCGGGATCCCACCACCAGCCGTTGTCACACGCGAGCGGTTGTGGTCCGACACCGAGTGGACGACAGACATTGGCCGTTGGGTCCCACCACTGACCCGGGTCGCACGCCAGGGGTTGTGGTCCGACCCCGAGCGGCCGACAGACCTTGCCCGTCGGATCCCACCACTCGCCGTCGGCGCAGTCGGCCTTGCTGATCGCCGGTGTCGCGATCGTCACGGCTGCCATCGACGCGAACGCCACCATGATGGCGGGAACAAGACGGCGAACGAATGCCTTCATTTGCGGGCCTTTCCCTCGTGGTATGTGCATTATCGAACCGAGCCGAGGCATCGAGGTCAAGACCTCGTGGCAAATCGTGAACAGTTAGCTCCTCAACGGGTTTCGGTCGCCGAGTAGGGATACGAGACACCGAAATGCGAGTTCCCGGTTACGTCCCCGCGGCGAGCTCCAGCGCGGCCGCGACGACGGGCCTGGCCCAGGCCGGCGTGGAGGTCAAATCGGAGGGCCCGACGATGCGCCCGCGGTCCATGTGCAACACCAAGACCGGCTTCGGTGCCTGCCCGGCCGCGGGATCGGCGGCTGCCGAGTTGTCATACATCCGCAGTTCGGTGAGCAGCGGTAGTAATTTCACGAGGTTGATCAGGCTGTGGCGGTAGCGACGGCGGATGTCGGCTTCGGAGATGTCATGCCCGCCGCCGTGAACCCGTTTTCGCACACGCTCGATGCAGGTATCAGCGCTTTCCAGCCCGACATAGAAGACGCGGACCTCGATGCCACGCCCGGCGGCCTCGGCCAGCAGGCCCGACATCGTGTTGCCGCCGAGTGTTGTCTCAAAGGTGAAATCGAGGCCCTGATCAATCGCCCGTTGCAGCAGCCTCCGGCCCTGGTCCCATGCCGCCGCGTTGGCCTCGGTCTGGCCCAATCCCGGGTTGGCCGCCATGATCGCTCGCGCGGCCTCGTCGGGGTTGTAGTACTCACCGCCCTTATCGCGGATCGTCGCGCCGACGACGCTGCTCTTGCCGGCCCCGTTGACGCCTGCCAACACGTGTATCTGCGCCGGCATCGTCGTCGTGCGAGCCATGGGCGCGCCGGATCAGCGCGGCCGCGCGGTGCGCGCCGCCTTCACCGCGGCGGCGCCCAGCTCATGCGGTGCGGCGTCGAACGCCGCGGCGACTCCGGCTTTGGCTTTCGGTGTCTGCATGGCGGCCAGCAGCTCGTCGAATCGCTCACTGAGATCCTCGAGCGCGGGTGTGGCCGAGGCGGTCAGAGCCTCGAATTCGGCGTACGACAGCAACACCGCCCTGGGAGTGTTGTGCTTGGTGATCACCACCGCCCCGCTGACCGCGGCTTCATCGAAGACGGTGCCGAACTCATTTTTGAGGCGGCTGGCGGTCACCGAGGGGACATCGACCAGCTTGCCGTCACGATTGCGGAACGACACGGTGGACATGGCGCTCCCCTCCTTGGTCTGCACACCCGTCAGTCTAGCCGTTTTGTCTATTTTGTGTGAATCGGCCATTTTGTGCCGATCGATCCCAGAAGCGCGAGCACAGGCCGGGCGCACCATCGGGGTCGCCGTCGGGAGTCGTGCGGCGCGCCTGCGTTACAGGTTGAGACCCACGCTTTGCACCAGACGACCGGCGCCATCGGCGCGGTTCGCGGTCGATCTGGCGGCCGACGCATTGAGCGCCGCCGCTCGGCGCCGGCGGTTGGGTACCACTGCGGCGCCATGTGCCGCGACGCGAAGGCACGTGGTCTTGAGCGCCCGGATGTACCGCTCAACCGAATCACGGGCAACCGGATTTTGCGGAAAGGCGACCGTCAACGTGGTCCTGCCCTCGAATCGATTCACCCACATGCGCACGTCATCCGACGACCTGCCGTCGCCGTAGATACCGGCATTCAGACCGTCCCATTCAGAACTGAGCGGAATCCCTCGTACGTCGGCGTACGACAGCATATGGAGATTGCCCGCGGACTTTCTGATCGGTCCTCCGAAGGTCGCCAGCTCCACGACCCGCTCGAAGGGGACATCAGCCAGGTCGATTCCCGAATCAAATGAAGCCTGCGCGGCGGCGACCGCGCCACCAAAAGATGCTCCCGCGACCGGGACGGTAACCGGGATGAAGCTGGCGAACCAGCCCGGCGTCACGAATTCGGCTGGCGTGCTGCGGGTGTCGTATGGCGTGATCCCGTAGTAGGTCTCCGACCCGGTCAGCTCGTATTCGGCGAACGCGGCACAGGCAAACAGACCACCACTGAAGCGGGCACCCGCCTCCGTGCAAACGGTCTCGAACCGCTCTGCTTGATCCTCGTCCATGAGTGGCACGACGGCCACGCCGCTCCCGCACGGCACCGCCGGATCACCAAGTGGCAACGGGAAACTCGGCAGAGTTCCCCCGCTATTCTCGGCGAAGCGAATCCATGCCCGCACTGGTGGGGACTGCAGCGTCAGCGCTGCGGTGTGCTGGTGCTGCCGGACGCAGTAATCGTGATAGCTGGCCGGCTCGGGCAGCTGCACGGGAACTCCACCGCCCACCAACGCGGAGTACATGGAATGGATTTCGAGGAAGATCACTCCGACCGACATCCCATCGATGACCAGATCGTCGGCGCTCATGTAGAACGTGAAGTGATCCGCGTGCTGGACAACTCCGAAGGTAAAGCAGTCCCACCGCAGTGGACTCGGTGTGGCCAATATGTGGGCGCGCAGTTCGGTTGGCGTCATTTCGCCCCGCACCAGCGGTGAAAATTCGATGTCGGCGGGATCGCTGAAGGTGTGCCGGACGATGCGGCTACTTGCTCGACACTCGAACCAGCTGTGGTAGGTGTCATGCCGTCGCAGGTGCGCGTTGATCGCCTCGGTCATGGTGGGGACGTCGCAGATGCCGGACATATCCCAAGCGCCGACGTTCAGACGCGCCATATCCAGTCCGCGGGTCGCTTGTTCGTTGAATCGCCGAAGGTGCTGAACCTGCTGATAACTTGCCGGAACGTCATTTATTGGTGCCAGTCGAGCTTTGTGGTGCGCTGCGGGTGTCGCATGCCAAGAAATAACCGACCCGGTTCCTGGATCCCAGTTATGGACCGTCCCAAACGTGACCACAAAACCTCCTCGTGGCCGCGCGGCGTAATTACCGGACGGCCGCAGCGATTCGGGCACCATACCCAACGGGAGGTGGCACCTACGGACGACTATTTAACAAATGTCTATTAAGGGCCACTCGGTCATACCGATGGCGGTATTCCACGAATGCCTACTAATGGCAGCGCATGAGAAGCCGATCATACGCGCACGTCAGAGGGGCTTTCGAGGCTCGCGTTAGCGTACAGTCGCTAATGTCGGCAATACTAGGGTCGAAACGAAAATGTTAGTTACATCACACCACCGAGAATGGCGCGGAAGGCAGCCTCTCCCCCGTTGAAAGTTTCCTTACCGGTTGGCACGGATCCCACGTATCGATGTTATTGCACATTTGTCTGATTGTGAATTCCCAGGTTTCGCATATTTTGTCCAGATATTGCAACCGATAAATATGGTCGCTCCGGTGCAATCCGGTAACGCTTAAAACTTCCCCAGCCAACTGGTGATCACGAAGATCGAAGCAACAGCAGACGAAACGGCACGCAACCCTCGATGATGGGCGGTCCCAACCCGGCCTATCAGTCGGGGACCCGACACGTCGCTGTAGCGTGACGGCCGTGAACTCCTTCCGCATGTCTTCGTCTGTGGCGCTCGCGGCCAGTGCCGCGGCAACCGTTCTGCTGCTCGCTGGACCAGGTACGGCGAACGCGGCCGGATCGTGCCCCACCGCAGCGCCGCAAAGCGGCGGGGCGCCCGACTGGACCCTGGCCGGGACCACCGGCAGCGTCGCGGTCACCGGGTCTACGGATACGACGGCTCCGCGCGTGAGCGTGACGACACCGTTCAGCGTGACCCAGACCCAAGTGCAGACGCTGCACGCCGGAGATGGACCGGTGGTCTCGAGCATCGCCAAGGTCTCGGTCTGCTACATGGGTGTCAATGGGCGTGACGGGTCGGTGTTCGACAGCAGCTACGAACGCGGCGCCCCCGTTGACTTCCCCCTCACCGGAGTCGTGCCGGGCTTCCAGAAGGCCATCGCGGGACAAAAGGTCGGGTCCACGGTCGCCGTCGCGATGGTCCCCGCCGATGGCTATCCCCAAGGTCAGCCCAGCGCCGGAATCCGGCCCGGCGACACGCTTGTCTTCGCGATCAAGATCCTCAGCGCCTCGGCCTAGATTCGGCGCACCAAATCTCCTGCGCCGCCGATTAATCAGTCAACGGCGCGAACATCAACGCGGGATCGATGCCGAGTTGCTGCGCGACGTGGGCAGTGTCCCAATACTCTCGCCAATGAGCGATCGCACCGTCGCGAACCTCGAAAATCGCTGTGACGTAAAACGTGACGGCCACGCCATTCATCGAGTTCACGTCGACTCTTTCGACGATGACGGTATCGCCGTCGGACACGATCGTGCGGATTTCGCTCCCCTCGATCATGCCGGTAGACAGCGTGTTGTGTTTCTCGAGTTCTGCGCGCGCCGCGTCACGTCCCCGAACGATCGGAGAGAGGGGCACGTGGAGTTGCCACACGAAGTCGTCGGCCATGAGCGCGGTCATCGCGTCGACGTTCATGCCCTCGCCGTAAGCGGCATGTATGAATTCGACCACCACCTTCTCGTTGTCGTTTTTGGTTGCAACACTTTTCGCCATATCGTCTTCCCTTAGGTGTCAGCGCGGATCGTTCGCTATTTGTCGAACTGTAGATGGCCGCGAGCGTTAGCGTTCGGCTTCGTGCAATCACCGCAGGTATACGAAGCGCTTAGCGACGCCTCGGCACCAAAGAACTGGCCGTGACACCCTTCAGACCTGATTGAATCCGCCGTCGGCGGTCACCGTGGACCCGGTGATGAAGCTGGACAGATCGCTCGCCAAAAACAGTGCGGCATTGGCGATCTCGATGGGATCGGCGAAGCGGCCCAACGGAATGGTGGCGATGCGACCGGCGCGGAACTCTTCGATGGAGACATCGGGATCGGTTTGGGCGGCCAACGCGTCGCTTCCCGGCGTGGCGGTGGATCCGGCGACGATGACGTTGACCCGGATGCTGCGGCCGGCGAGTTCGTTGGCCCAGGCGCGGGCCAGCGACCGGACGGCGGCTTTGGTCGCGGCGTAGATGCTCAGCCCGGCGCGGCCGCGGTCGGCGGTGGTGGAGCCCGTCAGGATGATGGAGGCACCATCGTTGAGCAGCGGCAGCGCCTTCTGCACGGTGTACACGACTCCCTTGACGTTAGTGGTCAGCAGCGCGTCGAGGTCATCGTCGGTGATTTCCCCCAGGCGCGCCACCCTGGTCGAGCCGGCGTTGGCCATGACGATGTCAAGGCCCCTGCCGGCGGACGCAACCTCGGTGTAGAGCCGGTCCAGGTCCTGCGGCATCCCGACGTCGCCGCGCACAGCGGTTGCGCGCGGCCCCAGTTTGCTTGCCGCGCGGTCGAGTTCGGGCTGGCGCCGGCCGGTGATGAAGACCCGCTCGGCGCCTTCGGCGAGGAATCGCTCGGCGGTGGCCAGCCCGATCCCGGAATTGGCGCCCGTGACGACGGCGGTCTTGCGCTCGAGCAGTCCCATCCAGTTCTCCTGACGAGTTCCTTTGCGAAGTATGTTATTTGGCGGGTTTTGCCCGCCGCCACAGCAGGACGCCGTGGCGTGGTTTCCCCTTGATGACGACCGGCTCGGCGGGGCTGAGTTCCAGGCGGTCGTCGCCGGTGCGGGCGGCGCGGTACTGCGTTCCGCCGACCCAGTTCGGTAGCAGGCTGACGTCGACGTGGTGCGCGATCACCCCGTTGTCGAGAACGCTGTAAGGACCGGTGTACGCCAGGTATCCCTTGGCCGCCGCGGCCAATTCGTCGGTGTCGGCTGTCTGCAGGTCACCACGGGCAAACGGTGCGCGGTCCGCGCGCATGATCTGGGCAGACATGTATCCATCGGCGGTGTACATGATGATGCCGCGGGCGTCGGGCCCCAGCGGGTAGCGCATGTTCGTGCCGTCCAGATCGGAGCTTTGATAAGACCCCAACGTCCAAGCCCCGATGAGGTATTCGCGAAGATCCTGCGGTGTAAACGTGGTCATCGGTGGGCCTCTCGGGATTCGATGTGGTGTCGCGATGTGGATGCGTCAGCCGCGTCGCCGACGCTTCGATAATGCCGTGGATCGCCCGCGCTAATGCCGCCACCCCTGCGTGATCGTCGGTCAGCACGCACAACGGGCGGCCTCCACCGACCCCGCTCCCGCCTGACTCGTATTGTCTGCAGCATGATCGCCGCTTTGATCGTGTCGCCATGGCGAGCGCTTAACCGCTTTCGGGCGGCCGGCGAGCCCGCACACTAGGCCCGGTACAGGCGCGTGACAACAACTCTGATACTTGCCCTTGCTGGACTGGCATTTCTGGACTCGCTCAATGTCCTCAACGTGGGGGTCGTCTCGGCGGTCATCTTCGATAGTCGGCTCAGCCGACGCTCCCCCATCCCGGGCGCGTTGAGCTTCGTCGCGGGCGTGTTTGCCGTCACGACCACCTTCGGCCTGTGCACGGTGCTGGGTATCAGCTTCCTCACCGAGGCACTTGATTTTCACGTCACGCCGGCCATCCGATTTCGGGGCGAACTGCTGTTGGGAATCGCGCTCGTCTGCTTGGCGTACTTCCCGCTCACCGCGCAATCGTCAGCTCCCGGCTGGGCGATGGCCGCCATGCGCAAACGTCCGTGGCTGCTCGGATTCCTCGGCCTGGCGGTGGGAAGCGGACAAGCGCCGACCGCGGTGCCGTATCTCACGGGCCTGGCGATGCTGGCCGCTCTGCACCCGCGGCCGCCGCTCTGGCCGCTGGTCATCATCGCCTACTGGGCGGTCGCTCTGTCACCATCGCTGGCGATCCTTGCTCTGTCGATGCGACGAACCATGCGTGCCAAGCGGATTCAGCGCAGGATTGTCCGCGCGCTCACCCGCTACGGCCCGATCTCGGTCCGACTGTTGTTTCTCGTTTTCGGAGTCGGACTCATCGCCGATGCGCTCGTCAATCACAGCGCGCTGTGGTGAAGCGCATCGGATCACTCGCCGGGGGCTATAACGGACTTTGGTGTGCCGAGCGGATGGCCCGCCGCTCTTAGGCCTGCGGTCCCTCCGACGGTGGCCAGGGCGTCCCGGGTGACGCTTCGCCGGGGCTTTCGTACTCGCCGCGCGCCAGTGGCACCCACCGCTCGCTGGGTGCGGGCTGCTTCGACGACGGAAAGTCACGTAGCTTGCCCGTCGGTTTGGCGTCCCACTGGGCGAACGTCAACGGTGTCTGCAGCCACGCGTGCAGCAGGTTGTAGGCGGCCTCCAGCGAATCGATGTGGGTGCGCTCCCAGCCGTGGCTGCCGTCGAGCCCGAAGCCGACGAGTGCGGCGCGGGTGTTCGCTCCCGCCTCGATTGCCGCGGCGGCATCGGATCGGTAATAGCGAAAGATGTCGCGGGCGAACGGGATTCCGCGCTCCTGGGCGACCCGGCAGAGTTTGCGGGTCAGGTGGTAGTCGAACGGACCGTGCATGTCGGCCATCGGGATCGTCACGCCGTCCTCGAGAGAGTGCTGGCCGGGCGCGCATACCGCGTTGTCCACCGACACCAACTCGGCGACGTCCGCGGGCAGCCCGTGGCTGGCCCCGTGACCGACCTCCTCGGTGATGGTGACCATGATCGTGGTGCGGTGCGGCAACACCACCTTGTTCTCGGAGAAGTTCTTGGCCAGTGCGAGCGCGATGGCGACACCGGCCTTCCCGTCCAGATGACGAGAAACAATGAAGCCATCCGCGGTGAGCTCGGGACTGGTGATCAAGGCGACGAAGTCACCGATCTGCAGGCCGAGACGAAGCAGGTCCTCGCGCGAGGACACCTTGCGGTCGATGCGAACCTCGACGTGCTCCCAGTCGGTGGGCTGGGTGTCGATCTCGTCGCCGAACGCGTGGCCACTGGACTTGAGCGGCATGACGGTGCCGGTGATGAACTCGTCGGGGTCGTCGATGAAGATACGCACGCGGGCCCCGGCGGCGAACCGGGCCGAGAAGGTGCCGACCGGAACCAGTTGCAGGCGGCCGTTGTCCTTGAGGTCGCGGACCATGCAGCCGATGGTGTCCGAGTGAACCACCAGCGCCCGGTCGGTGGTCGCCGACTCACCCGGGAGTTCCGCGGTCAGCGCCCCGCGCCGCGTCAGCGTGAACGGCACACCGAAGTCGTCGAGGATATCGCCGATCACCTGCATCACCGCGTCCGTGCGCCCCGCCGGACTCGGGGTCTGCAGCAGCGCGAGCAGCGTGTCGACCATCCACGCGCGGTCGGCCTCGGCCATGGCCGCGGTTTCGCCCACCCTTGTCTCCTCTCGAGTCGTCGGGAATCGCGTACAACCTACCGTGCGACGGACCCTGATCGCCCGGCCCGGGCCACTCGGCGCTAGGACGTGGATCCCATCTCCGAGATCAAATCGGCGAGGGCAAGGATTCGTTGCGCGTCGCGCACGTGCAGGCTTTCGATCATGCGGCCATCAACGGTGATGACGCTGGTGCCCGCTGCCTGCGCCTCCTCGTAGGCCGACACGACCTTGCGGGCGTCGTCCAGCTCCTTTCGCGAGGGGGCGAACAGCTCGTTGGCGGGGGCGATCTGTGACGGGTGGATCAGCGTCTTGCCGTCGAATCCCATTTCACGGCCGTGCCGCGCCTCGGCCCGGAATCCGCCCTCATCGGTGATGTCGTTAAACACGCCATCCAAGATGATTTTTCCGGCCGCCCTCGCTCCCAACAGGGCCATGCCCAGCGCGGGCACGACGGGCGCGCGGCCGGGGACGTGCAGGCCGTGCAGCTCGTTGACGAGGTCGTTGGTGCCGACCACGAGCCCGGCCAGGCGGTCGCTGGCCGAAGCGACCTCCTCGGCCCTCAGAAACGCCCGCGGCGTCTCGATCATCACCCACAGCTGTAACGACTCGGATGCGCGCAGCGTGTCCATCGCGTCGGCCAGCGCCTGAACCTGTTGGCCCGTCTCGACTTTCGGCACCAGCACCCCGTCGGCGGCCGATGCGGCCACCGCGGCCAGATCGTCGTTGTGCCAGTCGGTATCCAGGCCGTTGATGCGCACCACGACCTCACGCGGCCGGTAGCTCTCCGACGAGATCGCCTCGCACACCGTTGCCCTCGATTCGGCCTTCGCATCCGGCCCTACGGCATCTTCGAGGTCGAATATCAGCACGTCCGCCGGCAGCGATTTGCCCTTCACCAGCGCCCGGGGCTTGTTGCCGGGCAGGTACAGGGCGGACCGGCGCGGGCGCAGGGTCGGTGCCATGACGTGATTCACTTCCTGTCGTCGAGCTTTGCGGGGGCGGGAGTCAACTGCACGCGGTGGGCGCATGGTGACCGCGGCATAGGCAGAACGTACCCTTCGGTACCGGTGGTGTAGTTGCGGGTGGCGGCCAGGGCCCGTCACGCAAATCGGGTCGAATCGGCCGCCGCGACGGCTGGATCCCGGAAGGGGAAAACGGATGTCATCAACTGATTCGGCGCGTACCGAGGGCGATAGTTGGGACCTGGCCTCCAGCGTGGGCGCGACCGCGACGATGGTGGCGGCCTCCCGCGCGCTGGCTTCTCGCGAGCCGGACCCGCTGCTCGACGACAGGTTCGCTGAGCCGTTGGTGCGGGCGGTCGGACACCCCTTCTTCACCCGGATGCTGGACGGCCAAATCCCGCTCGACGACGACGCGCCGATGACCCTGCAGCAGCGGCGCGAGCAGATGACGGTGCGGACCAGGTTCTTCGACGATTTCTTCCGTGCCGCGACCGCCGCCGGCGCCCGCCAGGCCGTCATCCTGGCCGCCGGGCTCGATGCCCGGGCCTATCGGTTGTCGTGGCCCGCGGGCACCGTGGTTTTCGAGGTCGACCAGCCCGAGGTCATCGCCTTCAAGACCGACACGCTCGCCCAGATCGGCGCGGAACCGACCGCCGAGCGCCGCACTGTCGCTATCGATCTGCGCGACGATTGGCCAACAGCACTGCGCGACAGCGGTTTCGACACCACCTCCCCCACCACCTGGATCGCCGAAGGCCTGCTGCCCTACCTACCGCCGGAAGCCCAAGACAGACTGCTGGACAACATCACCGCGCTCAGCGCGCCGGGCAGCCGGCTGGCCACGGAGAACATCACCGATATGAGCGTGTTCACCGACGAACGGGCTCGGGCGATGCGCAACAACTGGCGTCAGCACGGGCTCGACATCGACGTCGCCGAACTGGTCTGGCTCGGTGAACGCCGTCCGGCCGCCGAACACCTGGCCGCCACCGGCTGGAGGGTCACCCGCCACCCCACCGAACAGGTCTATGCCGACTACGGTTTCGTGGTGCCTGACAACGAGATCCTCAAGGAATTCCGCCACGCCATCAGTTATCTCACCGCCGAACTGAGCTGAACCGGCACCCGCGGCTTTTAGGGCGTGGCTTCGCGCCACTCCCGCTCGAACGGCAACCGCCACGCATTCGGCGCGATCAACTGGTGAATAGCGTTGGGGCCCCAGGTCCCTGGCTGATACAACTTGACCGCGGGCGGGTCGGTGAGGAGCTCTTGCGAACGCTCCCATAAAGATTCGATGCCCTCCGCGGTATTGAACAGGGTGTGGTCGCCGCGCATCGCGTCGAGGATGAGTCGTTCGTAGGCCTCCAGCACATCCACGACGGTCTCGATCTCCTGGGAGGAAAATTGCATGGACAGCTTGTCCAGCTTCATGCCGGGGCCGGGCCGCTTGCCATAGAAGGACAGGGACACCCTCGAGTTGTCGGCGAGGTCGAACGTGAGGTGATCGGGACCTTGGGTTCCCACCCCGGATCCGGGTGGGAACATCGTGCGAGGGGCCTCCTTGAACGCGATGGAGATGACGCGGATACCCTCGGCCATCTTCTTGCCGGTCCGCAGGTAGATGGGTACCCCGGCCCACCTCCAGTTGTCGATGCCGACCTTGAGGGCGATGAACGTCTCGGTGTCGGAATCCCTTGCCACCCCAGCTTCGTCGCGGTATCCGTGGAATTGACCGCGAACCACATTCGAGGGCTTGACCGGCAGCATCGACCGGAACACCTTGTTCTTTTCTTCGCTGATGGCAAACGGTTCGAGCGCCGTCGGCGGCTCCATCACCACGAACGCCATCACCTGGAACAGGTGGGTGACCACCATGTCCTTGTATGCGCCGGTTTCTTCGTAGAAACTCGCCCGTTGATCCAGGCCCAGAGCTTCGGGGATATCGATCTGGATGTGGTCGATGAAGTTGCGGTTCCAGATCGGTTCGAACAGACCGTTGGCGAAGCGGAACGCCAAGATGTTCTGGGCGGCCTCTTTGCCGAGGAAGTGGTCGATGCGGAAAATCTGGGATTCCTCGAAGGTTTCGTGCACGAAATCGTTGAGCGTCACCGCGCTGGCCAGATCGGTGCCAAACGGCTTCTCCATCACCACCCGTGAACGTTCGACCAGTTTGGCGTCGCGCAGCAGGGTGATCACCGCGCGCGCGGCCTTGGGTGGCACCGAAAGGTAATGCAGGCGCCGGACGTTGGGCCCCAGGTCGGCTTCGGCCTCGGCCACCGCGGCGGCCAGCGCTTCGGGTCCGGCGCTCTGCGGGACGTAGGTGATGATGTTCGCGAAGTTCGCCCATTGGTCGGGCGTCAGCTTGTGTGTTCCGAAAGATTCGATCGCGTTCTTGGCGAGGTCGCGGAATTCGTCGTCGCTGATATCTTCCAGCGACGTGGCGACGATGCGCATGTCCGGTGCCAGCTCGGACTGGTCCAAGTACGCCAGGCCCGGGATCAGCTTCCGCTTGGCCAGATCGCCCGTCGCGCCGAAAACGACGATGACGTGGGGGTCCAGCGGATCGGAGTGGTGGCGACGTGGGCGTGCGTCGGGCGCCGGGTACGAGATCGTCTGGGGTTTCGCGGTGGCCACTCCTGCGATACTTCCACCGCCACGGCGCCCTGTCGCGTGTGTTGCCCGGTTGCCGCTCGGTTAGCGATCGCACGATCGGGTATGGGATAGCGGCGGGCTCCCGGCAGCGGGGTTCGCCGGCCCCACAAGCCAATGGAAAGCGACATGACAAAACCCGACAAAGACCCACTGAGCCGCGCTCAGGAGCTGGAGAACATCGTCGATCAGCTCGAGGAGAAGGTTGCCGAGGACCGCGAAGCCGAAGGAGTTCCCGGCAGGCCCAGCGACCGGCACCATGCCTCCGTCCGAGGCTCGGATAACGAGCCACCGGACTAGCGAGTCATCGGCTGGGCAGGTCTATGGCATGAGCTTTCAGCGTCGCCAGCATGTCCGGTGCCGGCCATTCGTCGGCGCGGTATCGACTCGGAGTGATTCCCGAGACGGGAAGGATGCCCACCACGTCCACCACCGTCGCGAACGGCACGGTGAACCTGTCAGACACATTTGACGAGTCGCCGATCAAAAACGTTATGTAATCGGTGTGCGGCAACTCCCAGGACGGGCCGTCGCCCCACACCGTTGTGGTGCGCCGGCCCCACGGCGTGTCCATGATCTGCGCCTCACCGACGTATTGCGGGAATAGTTCGCGCTCGTAGTGCTCGCGCAGATATTGGGTTTGATGGTGGTATTCCCTTGCGGCCAAAAGGCTTCGAGCCGTCAGGCCGAAACTGCGCAGGGGGTGTGGTCCGGCGTGATCGAACGGCACGATGACGGCGCCTTCGATCGTGTAACCCTGTGGCGAGATGGGCTGTTCGGCCTCGACGTACACCTGCTCGGCGGCCTCGAAGAGTTCGGGCACTTCGTCGGGCGCGTCGGTGCCCAGCACCAACGTTCCGTTCCCGGGGAAGAACACCAGTGGTCGTGGGCCGCCTGCAACCGCCAGCGAACCCAACCACCCGGCGGCCAAGATCATCGAGTCGATGTAGCTGTCGCCATCGGCGTCCTTCAGCAGGTACTTCTCGCCCGGCGTGAAGGTCTGCTGACGAGCGGACAGATTCTCCCGAGCCACCGCGAACGCCTGGTCACCGGTGATGCCCCAGGCGCCGGTTTCCGCCGGTGTCACCATGGCCCGCACCGTGGGCAGGTCGACGACGACCATCTCGTTGATGTGGGGAAACACCGGGCGCACCCAGGGCTGCGCCCCGCTGTTGACCAGGTGATCGACGTAGCTTTGCGGCCGCAGTACCGGCCTCAGCAGGGGTTGGGCTTCGGCCCAGCTCAGCGGCGGTGTCGACGATTGGTCGCTTGCCATATCCACGGTGCGTGCTTCCTGCTCACGATCAGGGGAACACGCACGATACACCGTGCGTCCGCCAATACAAGTCACCCATTTTTTCGGCTCTTGTCACCCCCGGCGGGCGGCTCGAACCGTCAGCGGTGGGCAGGTCCGGATCGGGCATGCGGCGCCCCGGCCAACGCGATTGGCGGCAGCCGAATTCGGGTATGACCTCGCGAGCGCATCGAACGGGGATGCGGGCTTGTGCGGGGGACGTGATCGACGATGGTCGGTTGGCTAGACGAACTGCAGCGACGGAATCGAACCGTCGGCGTGATCATCGCCGTCATCTACAAATACAACGACGACCAGGGCGGTTACCTCGCTGCCCTGATCACCTACTACGGGCTGGTGTCCCTGTTTCCGCTGCTGCTGCTGTTGACCACGGGCCTGGGAGTGGTGCTGGCCGGGCGACCCGATCTGCAGGCGCAGGTGCTACACAGCACGCTGAGCCAGTTCCCCGTCCTCGGCGGCCAGCTGCATCACCCTGAGGGACTCAGCGGAGGAACGGTGGGCGTGGTCATCGGCCTGCTCGGGGCACTCTACGGCGGCCTGGGTGTGGGACAGGCGCTGCAGAACGCGATGGATTCGGTGTGGGCGGTCCCGAAACACAAGCGGCCCAACCCGATTCGATCCCGCCTGCGCAGCTTGCTGCTGCTGTTGGTGCTCGGTTCGGCGGCCATCGCGGCGACCGTGTTGGCCGCGGCGGGTCACGCCACCGGCGCAGTCGGCATTGTCGAAAAGGTCGGCCTCGCGCTTGCCGCAGTCGCGATCAACGCGTTGATCTGCTTGGTGGCTTTCCGCGTGACCACCGCCCGAGCACTGACATACCGGCAGGTGCTGCCGGGCGCGGTTGCCGCGGCCTTCATTTGGCAAATGCTGCAGTGGTTCGGCGCCGGCTATGTGGCGCACACCGTGAAGCGGGCCAGCGCCACCAACAGCGTGTTCGCATTGGTGTTGGGGGCGTTGGCCTTTCTGTTCCTCGCGTCGATGGCCCTGGTGATGTGTGCCGAAATCAACGTCGTCTTGGTGGAAAAGCTCTACCCGCGCGCTTTGCTCAGCGCGTTCAGCGACGACGCGGATCTGACGCCGGCCGACCGCAGGACCTACACCAAGAAGGTCAAGGCCGAACGCGTCAAGGTCTTCGAGCGTGTCAGCGTGCGGTTCGATGACGTCAGGAGCGTTCCCGCGAAAACCATTGGACGCCTTGGGGGTTCCGACGACTCGCGCCGCTCTGATACACCCTGAGGAAGGCCTATGTCCGGCTCAGGGCGAGTCGTCGTATCCGGCGCAATAGTGTGCAGTCATGAGTCTGGTCACCTATGAGCTGCAAGATCACGTCGCCACCATCACCCTGAATCGCCCGGAGGCGCGCAACGCCATCAACGGCGCGCTTCGTCAGGACCTCAACGGGGCCTGGGATCGTTTCCGCGACGACCTGGATGCATGGGTCGGGATCCTGACGGCCAACGGCAGCGTGTTCTGCGCCGGCGGCGACCTCAAGGACGGCGAGGGCTCGGTCGGCACCTTCGGCGGCACCTTCTGGGAGAAACCCACGATCAACTCGTTCGAGAGCGGGATGGAACTGTTCAAGCCGACCATCGCCGCCGTGCACGGTCCGTGTATCGGCTACGGGGTGACCGGGGTGTTGTTCTGTGACTTCGTGATCGCCAGCACCGAGGCCACGTTCTGTTTCCCCGAGGTGTCGATCGGAGTGCCCACCATCGTCGGGGCGATCCGTCTGCCGCAGCGGGTGGGCTGGGCCAACGCCATGGAACTGCTGTTGACCGGGAAGCCGATGAGCGCCGAGCGGGCCAAAGAGGTCGGCCTGGTCTGGAAGCTCGTCGAGCCCGACCAGCTGCAGGCCGAAGCCCAGGCCTGGGCCCGCACCCTCACCGAGGCCGCTCCGTTGGCCCAGCGGGCGACCAAGGAGGTGGCGTGGCGGGCCGCGGACATGGGCTGGATCGAGTCGGTGCGTTTCGGTGAGACGATGCGCAAGGTGGCCGGCGCGACCGAAGACGTGGCCGAGGGTATTCGGGCGTGGCGTGAGAAGCGCACGCCGCAGTGGCGTGGCCGCTGAGGCGTACGGATGCCGCAGAACCAGCCACCGGCACCGGCGTGGCGAGCCATATGTCAGGATTCGGGGATGAATGCACGCAGACTTGCTCGCTTCGTTGGTCTCTCGGTTGTGACGGCGTGGGCGCTGCTGAGCGCACCCATCGGTACTCCTACCGCCGCCGCTGATCCGTGCTCGGACGTCTCGGTCGTCTTCGCCCGGGGCACCCATCAGGAGCCCGGCCTCGGCAACATCGGACAGGCTTTCGTCGACTCGCTCACGTCGCAGCTCGGTGGACGATCCGTCGACGTCTATGCCGTTAACTACCCCGCCAACGACGACTACCACAACAGCGCGAACGCCGGCGCCAACGACGCGAGCGCTCACATTCAGGACACCGTGGCCAGTTGCCCGAACTCGCGGATCGTGCTCGGCGGGTATTCGCAGGGCTCGACGGTGATCGACCTCGCCACCAACGCGATGCCGGCGCCGACGGCCGATCACGTTGCCGCGGTCGCCCTCTTCGGCGAGCCGTCCAGTGGCTTCTCCACCATGTTGTGGGGCGGCCAACCGCTGCCGACGATCAACCCGGCGTATGGCGCCAAGGCCATCAGCCTGTGCGCCCCCGACGACCCGATCTGCTCGGGTGGCGGCAACATCATGGCGCACGTTTCCTACATCGACGCCGGGATGACCGCTCAGGCCGCGACGTTCGCGGCCGACAAGATCAACCAAGCGGCGCCGCGCGTCTGAGCCCCGACGGGCCCGGTGCCGGCCGTCCTGCACGTGCGCCTAGAAGAAGTCGCCGAGGCCCACCGGCTAGAAACGCCGTCGGCGACGGCGATTGCGCTTGCCTCCGCTACGGCCCGATGGTGACGGGGTCACCCACGCGGATAACGCCCTTGGTCACCACCGAGAGGTAGGCCCCCGCGCACGGCTGCGCCCCGTGACCGCCTGTGTTCAAACGGTTTTCAGTCGCGGGTATGCGAAGCGCTTGCGGGGCCCGCGGCAGCGGGCCGTGTTCCAGCGTGGGAACCACGCACCGCGACGTGGCCGTCAGCACGCGTAGCCTCGCTTCACCGACGGTGATATCGCCTCCCACCCAGTCGTTTTCGGCGTACGGCGGATAGTCCGGCGGCGTCGCGATCACCAGATTCGGCCGGTAGCGCAGCGCCTCCACACCGATGTGCTCGAGGGTTGCCGTCGTGATCGCGTGCAGTGGAGCTTCGTCGGTGAACGAGTCGCCCGGGGTGGCCTGAGCGATCCGCAGAACACGCCCGTCGACCTCGGCGTCGAGACCGAGTTCGAGCAATTTCTCCGGATCGGGGCGTACCAGCGTGGCCCCGTCGGGGCGCTGCGCCACGAGCCGGACGCGTCGTCCGGTCAATCGGGAGATCAGCTCGTCGACACCGGGGTCATCGATGGCCACGTTCGTCCCATCGGGCAATCTGATGCTCACCCCCTCGGCATCCACGTGGGCGGTGCACGTCAACAGGTCACGCCAGAGCCGCGGATTCTTGGCGCTGGCCACATGTCCGGTTTCGCCGTCCACGAGGGCCAGCCGCCGGTCGCCCTGGGCGCCGCCCTCGTCGACCGACAGGGCATCCAGCGTTTCGCCGAGCATCGACTTCACCGGATAACGGCGCAAAGCCTGCACCCGCATCTGCACGGCACCGGGACCGTTGCCGTCCGTCGACTTATCCATAGGCACCTTCACTCGAGCGTCACTGCCCACTGTGCCCGAAACCGCAGGGTGCCACCACTGATCAGCCGGGCGGCGCGGTCACGACGATCGACTGACGGGTCAGCCCGGGAGCAGGCGCTTTTTCTGCTCTTCGAATTCCTGCTGCGTCAAAATTCCGGCGTCGCGCAGCGATGCCAGCTCGCGCAGCTCGGCGGCGATGCTCGTGATCGGTCCGCCCGGTGGAACCTGCGGGGTGGTTGACGACTCGTCCGTCTTCTGTTTCTTCGGGTCGCGCGCCACCTTGGCCGTGCCTGCCGCGCTGCGCTCCTTGCCCAAGGCGCCGGTGCCGGCCATCGCGCGTCCGGCCATGCTGGCCACCGCCATCTCGCCGAACAGACTCCCGGTGCCGCCGGGAGCGGCCGCGGCCGCGGCCTCCACCACGGCACCGACGCTGGTGGCCGGCAATGCCAGGGCGGCGGGTCGTATCGCCGGGGCGGCGGCCGTCCACCCGGGCGGTACCGACAAGCCCCCGACGGTGTTCGCCTCGGCCAGGCCTGCCGACGCCAACGATCCGAATCCGCCCGCTGGATTCGTGATGACCGGGAACGGCGACGGCGGCACCGCGCCCGTTCCCGGCCAGGACTGCATCCCGGCCCAGCCACTGACGATGTCATCGGTGTGAAAACCGGTCAGCGCACCGGCGATGTCGAAGGGTAGGGCAATCGTCGCCGTGGGTGCGTCGACGCCCATCCCGACCAGGCTGCCCGGTGCGTCCAGGAAAATCGTGATGAGGTCGGCCTCAAGGTCGAGCGCGTTGAGCGCCGACGGGTCGGCGGCTGCATTCGGACTCACTGCAGCCCTGGTCAACATGTTGGGTACCGCCGAGAAGGATTGCTGCGTAACGGCGTTGCGCGTGCTCCCGGCGGCGGTGCCGGTGGCTTGGGCCACGGCTTGGGACTGATCGGCGTCGGAGCTGGTGGTCTGTTCCGGCTCGGCGAACGGTGTCAGCGTGGTTGCCGAGGCCGTGGAACCCGCATAGCCGAACATCGCCGCGGTGTCACGTGCCCACATCTCGGCATAGTCGGTCTCGGCCGTGGCGATCGCCGGCGTGTTCTGCCCGAGGACGTTGGTCGCGACGAGGGCCGCCAGCAGGGTGCGGTTGGCCGTGATCACCGGCGGCGGCACCGTCTCGGCGAACGCGGTCTCGTAGGCGAAGGCCGCGGCTCTGGCCTTGGTCGCGGTTTCTTCGGCCTGCGCGCCGGTGGTCCGCATCCACTCCAGATAGGGGGCGATCGCCGCGGCCATGGCCGCGGCCGACGGGCCAACCCACGGACCGGAAGTCAGGGCCGTGATCTCCGCCTGGTACGAGTTCGCCGTCGACTGCAGGGCGGCGGCCAATTCGTCCCAGGCCATCGCAGCGGCCAGCATCGGTCCCGACCCCGGACCGGCGTACATCCGCGCGGAGTTAACCTCCGGCGGTAGTACTGCGAAGTCCATGTCGTTCTCCTCCGATCGCTTTCATGGCTGCGGGAGCATCGACGGCTGCGGTGCGCGTCGTATGGGGGTAGCCAGCCGTGCAGCAAACAAATCGCAATCCCTCTGATGTTGCCGGCACCGCGAACGAAGACGGCCTAATGAGACCGTCCCGACTGCTGAGGGATCGGTCTCACCCGTTCGCAGGTGTGGCCCACGTTAACGAATACAGCGAAATTGTTGCGATGGGTTAACGATAGGTTACCGGCGCATGACACAGGAAACTCACAAGGGTTCGGCGCGTTGGTGGTGGGACGGTGGGCTCGCGCCCAGCGGGTGAGGCATCGTCGGCTCTGCTTGGATTCGTGGCACCACCGCGAGTGAGGTCCGTCGATGAAATTTGTGCTGACCGCCTACGGCAGCCGCGGCGACGTCGAACCCTGCGCCGCCGTCGCACGGGAGCTGCGATGCCGGGGCCACGACGTCGTGATCGCGCTGCCACCCGACAAACTGGCCCTGGCCGACTCGGCCGGGCTTACCGCGGTCGCCTATGGGCCCGACAGCCGCGAGCAGCTCGACAGGGCCACCGATTTCGTGCGCCACGCGCGGGATCCGATCAGCGCGCTGCCGCACCTCGTGGAGCGTGCCACCGACATCTGGACGGAAAAGAGCGAAACCCTGGCCTCGCTGGCAGCCGGTGCTGATCTGCTGGTGGCCGGGATGAACGAGCAGCGGCTCGCCGCCAACGTCGCGGAGCGGTTCGGCATTCCGCTGGCCGTGCTGCACTTCTTTCCCGCGGACAGGTTGGAACTCGGCTGGTTGCAGTCACACGTCACGAGCGCGGCCGAAGGCGCGCAACGTCACGCGCTCGGTTTGCCCGCCGAAGCCGGACCGTCGGCGCGGCCGGCGCTCGAGATTCAGGCCTACGACGAGCTGTGCGTACCCGAGCTGGCGAAGCAATGGGCCAGCCCGGAGTGCCGACGGCCCTTCGTCGGTTCCCTGACGCTGGAATTGCCTAGCGATGCCGACGACGAGGTGTTGTCCTGGATCGCCGGCGGGCCGCCGCCCATCTACTTCGGGTTCGGCAGTACGCCCGTCACGTCCCCGGCCGAGACGGTCGCCGTGATCAGCGCGGCGTGCGCGCGGTTGGGCGAGCGGGCGTTGATTTGCAGCGGCCCAAACGATTTCGCCCATATCCCACCCACTGCCCACGTGAAGATCGTGCAGGCGGTGAATCACGCCGCCGTCTTTCCGGCTTGCCGCGTGATCGCGCACCACGGCGGGGCCGGCACCACCGCCGCGGGCATGCGGGCCGGGGTGCCGATGCTCATTCTGTGGCTCTGGCTCGATCAGCCGATGTGGGCCGAGGCCGTCGACGCGTTGGAAGTCGGCCTGGGGCGGGCGTTCTCGGCCTCTACCCTGGACTCACTGGTCGCGGACCTGCGCCGAGTGCTGGATCCGCGCTACCTCCGCCGAGCCCGCGAGGTCGCCGCCCAAATGATCAAATCCACCCAGAGCGTTGCCCGCGCCGCCGACCTCCTCGTGGACGCCGCCCGCACGGCGCGGCCGGACTGATCGGCTGGGCGGTGGTGCAAAGCCGGTCGGTCGTGTAAAAGGTTCTGGTGCACGAACCGCCGAGTGGATCATTCGATCCGTCGATGCTGCGCGAAGCGCTCATCAGGCGGATGTATCGCCGATCGTCGGCCGAGGGCCACATCAGGGTGCCGGCCGTGCCGGATCTGATCGACGAGTACGTGCAGTTGTGCGGCAACGTCTGCGCCACGCTGGGCGTCTGGTACACCCCCGAACAGTCCGCACACCTGCGGGCCGCGCTGGAAGCCGAGTTGGCGAAGTCCTTCAAGGCCTCCCCCCGGTCGGACGTGGTCATCTCGTATCACGCACCGTTCGGGTCGGGCGGCGTGAACTTCCGCATCCAGGCCGACGCCCGGACGATCGAGGCCGACTACGAGCAGTGGATTGGCGTGCGCCCGGCGCCGCTGTTCGGCACCGAACCCGATGCGCGCGTGCTGGATCTGGCCGCGGAAGCGGCCGACCCCGCCACCCACCGGGTCCTGGACGTCGGCGCGGGAACGGGGCGCAACGCCCTGGCCCTGGCCCGGCGCGGCCATCCGGTCGACGCGGTGGAGATGACCGCCAAGTTCGCCGAAGCCATGCGCGCCGAAGCCGACAGCGAATCGCTGCGCGTGAACGTCATCCACAGCGATGTGTTCACGGCGCTGGAGGGTGCTCACGCGAAGTACCACCTGATGGTGCTCTCGGAGGTGGTGCCCGACTTCCGGACTCCCCACGAGTTACGCGGCATGTTCGAACTCGCCGCGGAGTGTCTGGCCCCCGGTGGGCGCCTGGTCTTCAATACCTTCCTGGCCCGCGAGGGCTACGTGCCCGACGACGCCGCGGTGCAACTCAGCCAACAGTGCAACAGCATGATCTTCACCCGGGCGGAGGTGAGCGATGCGGCGGCCGGCCTGCCCCTTGAGTCCCTTGCCGACGACTCCGCCTACGAATACGAGAAGGCGCGGCTGCCCGCCGACGCGTGGCCGCCCACGGCCTGGTTCGAGGGGTGGGCCAATGGCATCGATGTGTTCGACGTCGAGCGCGACGACTGCCCGATCGACCTGCGCTGGCTCGTCTTTCAGAAGACGGGCTGATCCCGTTTGGCGCCGAGCACGTCTATGCGGTCAGATCGCGAGTAGCCGGCCCTTCCAACAAGGTGCCGTCGGGTGCGAAGCGCGACCCATGCAGCGGGCATTCCCAGGCTTTGTCGGCGTCGTTCCAGTTCACGATTCCCCCGAGGTGCGGGCACACCGGTGAGACGCGGTGCTCGACGCCGTCGACGCGGCAGCGGGCTTCCAGGCGCCACGGCGGACCGCTCACCACGCCGCCTTCGTCGTCAACGGGGCTGCGACGGCCGATCCGCGTCGCCGGGGTGATCCAGCCCTTGGTCAGATTGAAGCCGACCTCGAGGTTGGCCTGCAGGGCTGTCGCCAGGCCGGACAGCTCGTGCGGACTCCAGCTCGCGAACGCCCGGGCCCAGTCCATCCGGCCGCCCAGGATCCGGCTCGACAGCGCCAACGCGGCAGCAGGACCATTGGTCATGCCCCATTTGTTGAAACCCGTTGCGACAAAGATGGTTTCGCTATTTGGCAGGATGGGCCCCACGTACGGCAGGTGGTCGATGGGCGTGTAGTCCTGCGCGGACCAAAAATGGGTCTGCACGGCGCCGGGATAGTGCTTGCGCGTCCACGCCGACAGCTCGTCCACCGCGTCGGACGGGCTCTTCGCGCGGCCCACCGTGTGCCCGGCCCCGCCCACGATCAGCCTCTCGCCGTCAGCGACCGGCGCGTAGCGCACCGAACGCGTCGGCGAGTCGGCGGAGATCATCATCGGCCGGGTGATGTTGCCGGGAACCTTGAAGGCGAGGCAGTAGGAGCGGCTGGGCTTGACCCGCGCGAAGTACCCGCCGCGGTCCAGGATCGGGATCCCGGTGGCGAGCACCAGTTTGGCGGCCTGAAGTTCGACGTCTTGCCGGGCGGCGTCGTTGACATGCACGCGCACGCCCCTGCCGCGCGAGGACACCCGCCGCACCCGGGCCTGCTCGACCAGGCGCCCGCCGCGGTTGAGCAGCTCGACGGCCAACGAGTCGAGGAACGACATCGGGTCGAACTGCGCCTGGTCGGCCAGCCGCACACCGCCGTGATACTCGAACGGCACGTCGGCATCGTCTTCCCACACCGCCGGCAGGCCGGCCGCCTGGCACGCCTTGAGCTCGGCGCGCGCCGACGGGACGCCCCGAGCCGACTGGGCGTAGGTGTAGGCGTCCTCGCGCTGCACCGCCACACCGTGCGCGTCGCAGTGCCCCAGCACCCACTCCTGGCCCTCGCGATTGCCGTCGACATAGGCGCGCGCCACATCCTCGCCGTGCCGCGGCAGCACCTTCGAGAGCTGGCTGCCTTGCAGCAGGCTGATTTTGGCGGTCGTGTTCCCGGTGGCGCACGCACCCACCGTGCGCGCCTCCAGCACCAGCACGTCCTTGCCCGCACGGGCCAGCAGAACCGCCGTCATCAGGCCGGTGATGCCGGCGCCCACGACGATGACATCGGCGGACGCGGGACCATGGTCAAGGGGGCTTGCAGCCCAAGGCCGTTCGGTTCGGTCGGTCATCCACAAAGAAGTCACGGCTGTGCTGATACCCCAACCCGGCAGGAGGAAACGCCGCGCGCGGTCCATCCCGGCTTCGGCCGGCGCATGGCGTCTCACGTTTACCGAGAGCACGCCGCGGGTTATCAGGGGCACAACATGACAATCAGTTGGTCTCACCGGCTCCTGCTGGCCGTGTTTCTCGTGGTCGGGGTGGTCGGCGCGATCCAGATCGCATCGCGGGGTCCTCACTCCGGGACGGCCGCGACCACGCCCGGACCGGCGCGAGTAGCGTTCACACCCGGCCCCGATGCGCGCGACGTCGACCCCGTCGCCCCGGTGATGGTCAAGGCCGAGGCGGGCACCCTGGCCGGCGTCGACATGGTCAACGACACCGGTCATCCGGTCCAGGGCGTCATGACGCCGGACAACCTGGTGTGGAAGCCCACCGTAGCGTTGGGCTACGGGCGCACCTACACGCTGACGGTCACCAGCCGCGGCACCAATGGCATTGTGGCCGAACAGGCCTCGACGTTCACCACATTGCGGCCGTCCAACCAGACCAAGGTGTCGTTCACCACCACGGCGGAGTCCGCGCTGCGAGACGGCGCCGCCTACGGTGTCGGAACGGTCATCGTCGCGCACTTCGACGAGCAGATCGCCGACCGAGCCGCCGCCGAGCGACACCTGGCCGTGACCACCACCCCGAAAGTCCAGGGTTCGTGGTTCTGGGTCGACGGCCAAAATGCGCATTGGCGGCCAGAGCACTACTACGCTCCGGGGACACAGATCACCGCCGAGGCACAAATCTACGGAATCGCTTTGGGCGACGGGCTCTTTGGGCAAGACGACACCCGGGTCTCGTTCCGGATCGGGGATGCGCACGTCTCGATCGCGGACGACGCCACCAAACAGGTGAGCGTCTTCGACAACGGAGCGCTGGTGCGCACGATGCCCACCAGCATGGGAATGGGCGGCACCGAAGACGTCGGCGGACGCAAGATCTCCCTGTGGACCCCGTCCGGCGTCTACACCGTGCTCGACAAGGGCAATCCGGTGGTCATGGACTCCTCGACGTTCGGGTTGCCCAAAAACTCCCGGCTCGGCTACCGCGAAACCATCAACTACGCCACCAAGATCAGCACGGACGGCATCTACCTGCATGAGCTCGAAGCGACGGTGTGGGCGCAGGGGCACCGCGACACCTCCCACGGATGCTTGAACCTCAACGCCGACAACGCGAAATGGTTCTACGACTTTTCGGTGCCCGGTGACGTGGTCGAGGTCCGCAACAGTGGCGGGCCGCCGCTGGCCCTGGCCCAGAACGGCGATTGGACGCTCGGTTGGGACCAGTGGCGCAAAGGCAGTGCGCTCAAGCCCACGTGAAGTCAGCCTGACGTCGCCGTGAAGTGACTCAGCTCATTTGTCACCCGGGATTGTGCCCCATTTCACAAGAAACTCTTGACTGGTTCCAGATAAGTGCGTCATATTGGTGCGGTGTCATCGACGGCCGATTACGCGGACAGGTTGCGGATGGCCGATCTGCGGGTGACCCGCCCCAGGGTTGCCGTGCTGGAAGTCGTGGACGCCAATTCGCACGCCGACACCGAGACGATCTTCTCGGCGGTGCGGATGGGCCTGCCCGACGTCTCCCGCCAAGCCGTGTACGACGTCCTCAACGCGCTGACGGCGGTGGGCCTGGTCCGGCGGATCCAGCCGTTGGGCATGGTCGCGCGCTATGAGTCGCGGGTCGGCGACAACCACCACCACGTCGTCTGCCGGTCCTGCGGAACCATCGCCGACATCGACTGCGCCGTCGGTGACGCGCCCTGCCTGACACCGTCGGACGACGAGAACGTTCTTGATGGCTTCGTTCTCGACGAGGCCGAAGTCATCTACTGGGGCCTGTGCGCCGATTGCTCGACGGCAGGCTCCTAGGTCACAGCCCGTGATCGCAGCCCGATTCACCCACCCTCGAAAGGAATGCTGTGTCATCTGATACATCCAGTAGCCGTCCACCCCAGCCAGACACCGGGACGGCCAGCACGAGCGAAAGCGAGAACCCAGCGATCCCTTCACCGCAGCCGAAGGCCCATGCCCCACGGACCAACCAGGACTGGTGGCCCGACCAGGTCGACGTCTCGAGGCTGCACCCGCATTCGCCGCAGTCCAACCCGCTCGGCGACGACTTCGACTACGCGGCGGAGTTCGCCAAGCTCGACGTCGACGCGCTCAAGGCCGACATGATCTCGATGATGACCACGTCGCAGGACTGGTGGCCGGCCGACTACGGCCACTACGGCGGCCTGTTCATCCGGATGAGCTGGCACGCCGCCGGCACCTACCGCATTCACGACGGCCGGGGCGGCGCCGGCCAGGGCATGCAGCGTTTCGCCCCGCTGAACAGCTGGCCGGACAACGCGAACCTGGACAAGGCCCGCCGGCTGCTCTGGCCGATCAAGAAGAAGTACGGCAACAAGATCTCGTGGGCGGACCTGATCACCCTTGCCGGCAACGTCGCCCTGGAGTCGATGGGGTTCAAGACCTTCGGCTTCGCCTTCGGTCGCGAGGACGTGTGGGAGCCCGAAGAGATCCTCTGGGGAGAAGAGGGCGAATGGTTGGGCACCGACAAGCGCTACTCCGGTAAGCGCGATCTCGCGCAGCCATACGGCGCGACGACCATGGGCCTGATCTACGTCAACCCCGAAGGCCCGGAGGGCAAGCCGGACCCGATCGCCGCGGCGATCGACATCCGCGAGACGTTCGGCCGGATGGCGATGAACGACGAGGAGACCGCCGCGCTCATCGTCGGGGGGCACAGCTTCGGCAAGACCCACGGCGCCGGTGACGCCGACCTGGTCGGCCCCGAGCCGGAGGCCGCCCCGATCGAACAGCAGGGGCTCGGCTGGAAGAGCTCGTATGCCAGCGGTTCGGGCAAGGACGCCATCACCAGCGGCCTGGAGGTCGTCTGGACGCCCACCCCGACGAAGTGGGACAACAGCTTCCTGGAGACGCTGTACGGCAATGAGTGGGAGCTGACCAAGAGCCCCGCCGGGGCCTGGCAGTTCACCGCCAAGGACGGCGCGGGCGCCGGCACGATCCCCGATCCGTTCGGTGGTGCGGGCCGCGCCCCGACGATGCTGGTCACCGACATCTCGTTGCGGGAGTCCCCGATCTACGCCGACATCACGCGGCGCTGGTTGGACCACCCCGACGAGCTGGCCGACGCTTTCGCCAAGGCGTGGTACAAGCTGCTGCACCGCGACATGGGACCGATCACCCGCTACCTGGGCCCGTGGATCGGCGAGCAGCAGCTCTGGCAGGACCCCGTCCCCGCCGTCGACCACGAGTTGGTCGACGACAAGGACGTCGCGGCGCTGAAGAAAAAGGTGCTCGACTCCGGGCTGTCCATTCCGCAGCTGGTCAAGACGGCGTGGTCGGCGGCGGTGAGCTATCGCAACACCGACAAGCGCGGCGGAGCGAACGGCGGGCGGCTGCGCCTCGAGCCGCAGCGCAACTGGGAGGCCAACGAGCCCTCCGAGCTGGACAAGGTGCTGCCGGTGCTGGAGAAGATCCAGCAGGACTTCAACGCCTCGGCACCCGGCGGCAAGAAGGTCTCGCTGGCCGACCTGATCGTCCTGGCGGGCTCGGCGGCCGTCGAGAAGGCGGCCAAGGACGCCGGCTACGAGATCGCGGTGCACTTCGCGCCGGGGCGCACCGACGCCACGCAGGAGAGCACCGACGTGGAGTCGTTCGCGGTGCTCGAACCGCGGGCCGACGGGTTCCGCAACTACATCCGTCCCGGCGAGAAGGCGCCCCTCGAGCAGCTGCTGATAGAGCGGGCGTACCTGCTCGGCGTGACCGGTCCGGAAATGACCGTGCTCGTCGGGGGCCTACGTGCCCTCGGTGCCAACCACGGCAGCACCAAGCACGGGGTGTTCACCGACAAGCCGGGCGCGTTGACCACCGACTTCTTCGTCAACCTGCTCGACATGGGCACCGAGTGGAAGGCGTCGGAGACGGCGGAGAACGTCTACGAAGGACACGACCGGGCCTCCGGCGCGCTCAAGTGGACCGCGACCGCGAATGACCTCGTCTTCGGTTCCAACTCGGTGCTGCGTGGACTGGTCGAGGCCTACGCCCAAGACGACGCCCACGGCAAGTTCGTCGAGGACTTCGTCGCGGCGTGGGTGAAAGTCATGAACAACGACCGGTTCGATCTCAAGTAAGGCCGGATGGCAAGCGACACCCCGCGGGCGGTCGGCTCGCGGGGTGTCGTGCTCCGTGGGTGGGCCACCGCCCACCATCGAGAGTGGGGCTGATGCACTGAGTCGAGGCGGATTTCGTGCATAGGCCCCACGGTCGACACGAGGATCACCGGGATCAGCGAGCCAAATCCCACTGCCCGTAGTCGGGCGCGAGGACATCGTCGACGTCCACGTTGATCCCGCCGAGCAGCGGACCCGGGTTCGCCGGGCTGTTGACCACCGCCTGGTAGAGAACCGCCGCGGGTTCGCGCTCCCCGTGCGACCACGATCGCGTCTGCCACGCCCACCGGTGCCCCGGCGTGCTCGAATTCCCGATGACGCCGTCCCGGATCGCCCACCCGCACGCCCTGGCATGCCCGTAGACACCGGTGCGACCGACGCCCAGCACCGAGTTGATCCCCCGAAACCAGTCGACGGCAACGCTATTCCAGGTGTCGACGTCGATATCGTCGTCGATGCTGAAGAAGATCGGCGCTGAGTCCGGTCCCCCGGCCGCGGCGTGCAGCCTCAATGCCGTCTGGGCGTCGGCCACGCCGCCGTCGTGCCCGCGCGTGCAGTCCGACGGGTCGGGCCAACCCGGCTTGCCGTATTGAAAGTTGCTGACGATCTGAAGGCCGGCCGCGCGCAGCGAGTCCGCATACTGGCGGGTGATGGGCTTGGCCTCGAAGTTCGCGCCCGGCCGTGACTCCGACACGTAATTGACCACGCCGCCGTATCCCGCGGCCTTGATCTCGTCGGGCGCGATCCTCTTCTCGGCGAAATCGATCAGCGTCAGACCGGCGGCCGCCGCTTTCGGCCCGTCGGTAATCGCGCCCGCCGCGGCCAGACTCAGCAGCGCCGGGGCGAACGCGTATTTCAGGGCGTCGCGTCTGGAAACAGATCGCGGCGCGTGTCCCGCCGGTGCAGCCGAATCCCGCACCGCGCGATGGTAACAAAACCCCTCAGCGGCTTATTGTGGCCGGTCAGCGCTGGGCAGCGGCGCCCGAGAGCCGGAAGATCCCGCCAGCCCGCGCCTCCAGACCGCGCCTCCGGAACCTACCGGTCGAAACGATGGCGGCCATCCGCCGGTGGCATGATCGTCGCGTGTCGGACATCCCGAGGGCCGGCTACCCGCGGGACAGTGGATTTCAGGCTCGTTGCGCTCGCTTAGGTGATCGAACTATAGTCTGGACACATGTCCAGTTTGCTGCCACGGAGTTCGGGAGCCCGTTAAGCGCGATGGATTCGGCGCCCTACCGCGGTCATTTTCCAGCAAAGAAGAGTTGAGTATGCGAATTGCCCTGCTGTCCTACCGTAGTAAGACCCATTGCGGCGGACAGGGCGTCTACGTGCGCCATCTCAGCCACGGCCTGGTGGAACTCGGTCACGACGTCGAGGTCTTTTCCGGGCAGCCGTATCCCGACCTACTCGACCCCCGGGTCCGGCTCACCGAAGTTCCGAGCCTTGATCTCTATCGGGAGCCCGACCCCTTCCGGGTGCCGCGGCCGAGCGAAATTCGCAACTCCATCGACCTGTTGGAATTGCTCACCACATGGACGGCCGGCTTTCCCGAACCGCGAACGTTCACGATGCGCGCCGCCCGGTTATTGGCCCAGCGGACAGCCGATTTCGACGTCGTCCACGACAACCAGAGCCTGGGTACCGGGCTGCTCAGTATCGCCGGCGCGGGGCTGCCGGTTGTGGCCACCGTGCACCACCCGATCACCCGCGATCGGGTATTGGATCTGGCCGCGGCGCGATGGTGGCGAAAACCGTTGGTGCGCCGCTGGTATGGGTTTTTGGGTATGCAGCAAGAGGTCGCCCGTCACGTCCCCGACCTGCTGACGGTGTCGTCATCGTCGGCCGCCGACATCATCAGCGACTTCGGCGTTTCGCCGGACCAGTTACACGTGGTGCCGCTCGGGGTGAACACCGATCTGTTCAAACCGGGATCCGGCCCACGAGAGCCCGGTCGAATCATCGCGATCGCCAGCGCCGACACCCCGCTGAAGGGCGTCCGTACCCTCTTGCACGCGATCGCCAGGCTGCGCGTCGTCCGGGATCTCGAGTTGCGGCTGGTCGCCAAGGTCGAACCCAACGGCCCGACACATAAACTCATCGCCGAACTCGGAATCTCCGACATCGTGCACATCGCCAGCGGGCTCTCCGACGCCGAGCTGGCGGCCTTGTTCGCGTCCGCGGAGGTGGCCTGCATTCCGTCGCTCTACGAAGGGTTTTCGCTGCCGGCCGTGGAAGCCATGTCCAGCGGCACCCCGATCGTCGCCAGCCGGGTGGGCGCGCTGCCCGAAGTCCTTGGGACGGACGGCGCGTGCGCCGAACTGGTGCCGCCCGCCGACGTGGACGCCCTGACCCGCGCACTCGGTGAGCTCCTGGATTCTCCGGAAAAGCGCCGCAACCTCGGCAAGGCGGGACGAACCCGCGCGGTCGACGTGTTCAGTTGGGAGGCGGTGGCCGCCCAAACGGTTCGGGTCTACGAGCGCGCGATCGCCCGCCACGCGCAAGGTGCGGCGCCATGCTGACGGTCGATTTCGACCGGCTGGGAATCGGGCCGTCGTGCAAGGTCATCGATGTCGGTTGCGGCGCTGGGCGGCACGCGTTCGAAGCGTATCGGCGTGGTGCCGATATTGTCGCCTTCGACCGCGACGAGGCCGAATTGCGGTCGGTCGACACCATCTTGCGCGCGATGGCCGAGAATGGCGAGGCGCCGGCCGGATCGTCGGCGAAGGTGGTTGCCGGGGATGCGCTCGCGTTGCCCTACGCCGATCAGACATTCGACTGCGTCATCGCCTCGGAGATCCTGGAGCACATACCGCAAGACGACGTCGCTATCGCCGAACTGATCAGAGTGCTCAAAGTCGGTGGCACGCTGGCGGTCAGCGTGCCCCGCTGGCTACCCGAGCGGGTGTGCTGGTTGCTGTCCGACGAATACCACGCCAACGAGGGCGGCCACGTACGCATCTACCGTGCCAGTGAGTTACGCGGCAAGATCCTCGATGCCGAAATGGAATTGACCCACACCCACCACGCGCATGCACTGCACTCACCCTTCTGGTGGCTGAAATGCGCCCTGGGCGTCTCCAACACCGACCACCGGGCGGTGACCGCCTACCACAAACTTCTGGTCTGGGACCTGATGCAGCGGCCCAAGATCACGCGGCTGGCCGAGTCGATGCTCAACCCGCTGATGGGCAAGAGCGTGGCGATGTACTTCGTCAAACAGCAGGAGGCGGAAAGCCAAGCGACTGCAGGATATTCAGTTGCATCGGTCTAACCTGCCAGCGGTTGCGGGGGTACTCACTCCCGAGCAGTGCCGACAGACCGCGCTGTCTATTGCCGCCGCGCAGGAGTCGTCGGGAGCCATCCCCTGGTTCGACGGCGGGCATACCGATCCGTGGGATCACGTGGAGTGCGCGATGGCACTCACCGCCGCCGGCCTGCTGGAGCCGGCGCGGGCGGCGTTCGACTGGAGCCGCCGCACCCAGCGGTCCGATGGCTCCTGGCCCATCCAGTTCCGGGCGGGCGTGATCGAGGATGCCAACAGCGACAGCAATTTCTGCGCCTACATCGCCGCCGGCGTGTGGCACCACGTGCTGGTGACGGGCGACGAGTCATTCGCGGCCGAGATGTGGCCGGTGGTGCACAAGGCGATTGATTTCGTCATCGACATGCAGGTCGGCAACGGCGAGATCGGTTGGGCTCGAAGCGGAGCCGGCTTGCTGCCGGAAGCCCTGCTGACCGGGTGCTCGAGCGTGTTTCACAGCATCCGCTGCGCGCTCGCGCTGGCGGCCTTCGTCGGGGATCCGCAGCCGGAGTGGGAATTGGCGCTGGGCCGCCTGGGCCACGCCCTCACCGACCACCCGGAGGCGTTCACCGAAAAAGACCGCTACTCGATGGACTGGTACTACCCCATCCTCGGCAGCGCCTTGCGAGGTCCGGCGGCGGCCGCGCGTATCAAGCAGCGCTGGGATGACTTCGTGGTCGACGGTCTGGGCATCCGGTGTGTGGGCGATCGCCCGTGGGTGACCGGCGCCGAAACCTGCGAGCTGGTGATGGCGCTGGACGCCCTCGGCCAGCGATCCGATGCTCATCGCCAATTCGCCGCGATGCAACACCTTCGCGAGGACGACGGATCCTATTGGACGGGACTGGTTTTCGCGGACGGGAAGCGGTGGCCCGAGGAACGCACCACCTGGACCGGCGCCGCGATGATCCTGGCGGCGGATGCCCTG
>NZ_JAICZA010000097.1 GCF_025933915.1 Mycobacterium sp. | reverse complement strand
CTGATTGACGACGAGCGCAGAGCTCTTCACGATGTCGGCGTCGATCCTTTCCTCGGCGCCCGCACGGAAGCACCACACACTGGTGGCCCAGTTGCCGGCGTAGTACCGCATTGCCGGAAGGAACGAAATCTTCTCGGGGAACATGTTTCCCACGATGACCACCGCCACCGCGAGGATCACGAGGGCCAGCAGCACCGGCGAGTGAAGATCGATGGCCCGGACCGCGCCGTAGTGCCCGAACAGATAGAACAGCGAGAAGATGAAGAACACGTTCCACTCCAGGGGGACCCCCATCGGGAGGTTGGAAATGATGTTGAGATGGAACAGCACCATGAACCCGATCAGGAACCACCGCCACGGCTGATCGCCGGCAAAGAAGACCAAAACCGTCGGCACCACGAATTCCGCTGTGGTGCCGCCAACGTGGGCCATCAGCTTGGGCACCAGGGACGGCCGTAGGTCGTTGACATGGTCGAGGTAGAGCAGGTGCTTCAGCGGATTGAACAGCCGGCCTCGCAGCAGCGCGTTGTTGCTCGTCATCACCGCCACCACGTAGGGGAAATGGTGGTTGAGCTTGGAAACCGCTGCGCCCCACCACAAGCAGAGCATGATGAGCTTGAAGGCCGCGATCTGATCGGTGAACGGGAAGAAGAACACGAACAGCTTCAGCCAATAGTGCTCACCGCGGGCGGCCAAAAAGACCGTCTTGTCACGGAGACCCAACAGGGCCAGCGCCACGATCGTCGGGATGACCCGGACGGGATCGATCAGGCCGACATCGCCGGCGGTGGTGACCGGCCCGCCGTGACCGGGCGACAGCAGCGCCCACACCCCGCCGATCAGAACGATGGCATACAGCGCGACATCGACGGCGGTGCGGGTGTCACCACGGGTGAGCGGAACCTTGTCGGGCCAGGCCGGTAGCCGAATCGTGTTGGGCCGCAACCAGTAAAGAATGCCTCCGATCGGCGGCATGAACCGCCCGGTCAGCGGCCCGGATCCGCAGCCGAGGCCCGTGACCTCGAACAGCAACGTGAAGATGACGACCTTCTGGTAGACGATGGGTTGCGTCCACCAGTCACCGATGTGGCCCAGACCGCCCAGACCGGGGGTGAGCGAGATGATCGCGGCGGGCGCGGCGATGTACAGGACGATCTTGAGCAGGTACAGCAGATACACCGCATACGGCGTCCCGAAGCCGTGTTCCGCCCAGTGCCGGGTCACGACTTGCAGCCGGGTGGCCCGGGGCAACGTGTGCCAGGTGCTGCGATCGACATCCGGAAGTTCCGGTGACATGAATCCCATGGGGCGGCCTCGTTCCTGTCGGAAAAACCAGCTGGCCCATCGAATGTATCGGCAGGGCCCAGGCCTGAACCACACCACAGGCCGGGCGAAAAGCCGAAACACCATGACAGAGGTGCCACCCCGGTCGCTACCATCGAGGGACTCGACTCGGCCCCTCAAACCCCAAGTGGCCTCGCGCGAGCGTTCAGGGAGGAACGTGACCGACAGCGACAACCCCGACGATGGGGACATCGGCAAATTCGACCCCGTCTTGACCCAGCGCCTGATGGCGGTGATGCGCCCGGTCCTGAAGACCTACTTCCGGTCGGAGGTGCACGGCCTGGACTCGTTCCCGCCCGGCGGAGCGCTGGTCGTCGGTAACCACTCCGGCGGCATGTTCCCCATGGACGTCCCGATCTTCACCGCCCACTTCTACGACAAGCTCGGCTACGACCGGCCGGTCTACACGCTGAGCCACGACATCCTCATGACCGGCCCCACCGCGGACCTGTTCCGACGCACCGGATACATCCGGGCGAACCGGGAGAACGCGGCCGTCGCGCTGCGATCCGGCGGCGTCGTCATCGTGTTCCCCGGCGGCGACTACGACGCCTACCGGCCCACCCTGTCGGAGAACGTCATCGACTTCAACGGCCGCAAGGGGTACATCCGCACCGCCATCGACGCCGGCGTGCCGATCGTGCCGGCGGTGTCGATCGGGGGGCAGGAGACCCAGCTCTACCTGACCCGCGGCACCTGGCTGGCCGAGCGGCTGGGAATCAAGCGCTTGCTGCGCAGCGCCATTCTGCCGTTGTCGTTCGGCTTCCCCTTCGGCCTGAGTGCCGTCATCCCGCCGAATCTGCCACTGCCCACCAAGATCGTGACCCGGGTGCTGGAACCGATCGACATCGCCAAGCGGTTCGGCGAGGACCCCGACATCGACGAGGTCGACGAGTACGTGCGGTCGGTGATGCAGGAAGCCCTGACCGAGCTCGCCGCCAAGCGCCGGTTCCCAATTCTCGGCTGAGTCATGCCAAATCCTTTCAGCGAGACCCTCGGTCTGATCGGCACCATGCGCCGCGCCGGCCTGATCGCGCCCATGCGCCCGGATCGCTATGTGCGGATCGCCGCGGCCATGCGCCGCGAAGGCATGGGCATGACGTCGGGGTTCGCCAGCGCCGCCCAGCGTTGCCCGGACTCACCGGGCCTGATCGACGAACGCGGCGGCCTGACCTGGCGAGCACTCGACGAGCGGTGCAACGCGCTTGCCGCGGCGCTGCAGGGGCTGCCGTCCGGCCAGCCCCGGGTGATCGGGATCATGTGCCGCAATCACCGCGGTTTCGTCGAGGCCCTGGTGGCGGCCGACCGGATCGGCTCGGACATCTTGCTGCTCAACACGTCGTTCGCCGGGCCGGCGCTGGCCGACGTGGTGACCCGCGAAGGCGTCGACGCCGTCATCTACGACGAGGAGTTCACCGCGACGGTGGAGCGCGCGCTGGCCGGCGCGCCCGACGCGGTCCGCATCGTCGCGTGGACCGACGCCGAGCATGAGCGCAGCGTCGAGGGGCTGATCGCCGCCCACACCGGGGCGCAACCGAAACGCACCGGGCGCAAGGGCAAGATGATTCTGCTCACCTCCGGCACCACCGGAACTCCCAAGGGCGCCAAGCAGTCTGGCGGCAACGCGGGAATCGGCACGCTGAAGGCGATCCTGGACCGCACACCGTGGCGGGCCGAGGAACCCATCGTGATCGTGGCGCCGATGTTCCACGCCTGGGGCTTTTCCCAACTGCTGCTCGCCGCGTCGTTCGCCTGCCCGGTGATCACCCGGCGCAAATTCGACCCGGAGGCCACGCTGGACCTGATCGACCGGCACCGCGCGACCGGCCTGGTGGTGGTGCCGGTGATGTTCGACCGGATCATGGACCTGCCCCCCGAGGTGCGGCGCCGCTACAGCGGCCGGTCCCTGCGGTTCGCCGCGGCATCCGGTTCGCGGATGCGACCCGACGTCGTCACCGCGTTCATGGACGCGTTCGGTGACGTGATCTACAACAACTACAACGCCACCGAGGCGGGCATGATCGCCACCGCCACCCCGGCCGACCTGCGCGCCGCGCCCGACACGGCGGGGCGGCCCGCGGGCGGCACCGAAATCCGCATCCTGGACCCGGATTTCAACGAGCTGCCCGCCGGCGAGGTCGGCGGCATCTACGTGCGCAACAACACCCAGTTCGACGGCTACACCTCGGGCACCAGTAAGGACTTTCATGCCGGATTCATGTCGTCGGGCGACGTCGGGTATCTGGACTCCGCGGGGCGGTTGTTCGTGGTCGGCCGTGACGACGAGATGATCGTGTCCGGCGGCGAGAACGTCTACCCGATCGAGGTGGAGAAGACGCTGGCGGAACATCCCGACGTGGCGGAGGCAGCGGTGATCGGCGTGGACGACGAACAATACGGGCAGCGGCTGGCGGCGTTCGTGGTGCTGGAGGCCGGCGCTGGGGCTACCCCCGACATTCTCAAGCAGCACGTGCGGGAGAACCTGGCCAACTACAAGGTGCCCCGCGAGATCACCGTCCTCGACGAACTTCCGCGCGGCAGCACCGGCAAGATCCTGCGCGCGGACCTGCGAGCACGGGTCGACGGCTGATGCGGCTCACCCGGGCGATCAGAAGGCCACGGCCGCTGGCGCGCGCCGCGCTGGAATTGGCCAACGCCGCCAACGGATTACGCCCGCTGGCCCGCAAGGGCTACAGCACGGTGCTGGTGTTCTGGTTCGGCTGGCCGGCCTCCGAGGTGCCGGGCGTGTACTTCTCCGCTTCGCTGGTCGATGCGCTGCGGCGGGGCCGCCGCGGCGACTTCGCGGGACGGCGCGGGAAGGCGGCGCTGGCCCTGACGGCGGCGTCCTGGGCCATCCTGGGCGTGATCAAGTACCGGGGTGTCACCACCCCCGGCCCGGTGCTGGAGGCGGGGTTGCGCGACCAACTCGGCGACGACTACGAAGAGGCGCTCAACTCGCTGCCCCAGACCAAGCCCACCCGCAGCGGACGTCGCACCCTGCCGCTGGGTAATACGGTGGCGCGGCGCCGCTATGTCGAGAAGACGAACGTGGTGTCCTACGGTCCGCACGGCCGCGCCAACCTGGCCGACATCTGGCGCCGCCACGACCTCCCGCGCGACGGCAAGGCGCCGGTGCTGGTGCAGGTGCCCGGCGGCGCATGGGTGATCGGCATGCGCCGGCCCCAGGCCTACCCGCTGATGAGCCACCTGGCCGCGCGCGGCTGGGTGTGTGTCTCCGTCGGCTACCGGGTTTCACCGCGGCACACCTGGCCCGACCACATCGTCGACGTCAAACGCGCGTTGGCCTGGGTCAAGGAGAACATCTCCCACTACGGCGGGGATCCGAACTTCGTGGCGATCACCGGCGGGTCGGCCGGCGGCCATCTGTGTTCGCTGGCGGCGCTGACCCCCAACGACCCGACGTTCCAGCCGGGCTTCGAGGACGCCGACACGTCGGTGGTCGCCGCGGTTCCGGTGTATGGGCGCTACGACTGGTTCTCCACCGAGGGTGAGGGCCGGCGCGAATTCGTGGATTTGCTCCAGAAGTTCGTTGTCAAACGGAGATTCGGCGCCCACCGCGACATCTACGTCGACGCATCGCCGATCCGGCGGCTGCGCGCCGACGCACCGCCCTTCTTCGTTCTGCACGGCCACGACGATTCCCTCATCCCGGTGGGCGAGGCACAGGACTTCGTCGAGGAGCTGCGCGCGGTGTCCAAGTCTCCGGTCGCCTACGCCGAATTACCGCACGCCCAACACGCTTTCGACATCTTCAGTTCCCCGCGGGCGCACCGCTCCGCCGAGGCCGTGGCGCGGTTCTTGTCGTGGGTGTACGCGACGAAACCGCCCGAGCGCGACTGAGGGGCCTCCCCCGCCTCTCGCGGAAGAAGATTTCGGATATTGAAACCGTATAGCGAGATCCCGTGTGTCACTGTGGTTTCAGGGGTCACACACCGGCGGCGGTGTCGGGGCCGCCGCCACGGGCGGCGCGCAGCGCGGGATTGATAGCCGCGGTTTGGGCGGTCGAGCACCGGCGCGGATCGACGGCCGGAACTTGTCGTACCCGGCTGCCATGATGTCGTTATGTCTTTGACCGCATCCGCTGACGCCGTGGTGGTGACTGCGAGCGACCGTCTTGGGGTGTTGTTCGAGGAGTTGGCGGAGTTGAGTGGTCAGCGCAACGCGATTGATGGGCGCATCGTGCAGATCGTCGCCGAGATCGATCGCGACCAATTGTGCGGCGTCACAGGTGCGCGGTCGGTGCCGGCGTTGGTGGCCTGGAAGCTGGGCTGCTCCTCGGGCAATGCCCACACCATCACGACGATCGCTGGCCGGCTGGAGGAGTTTCCCCGCTGCGCCGCCGGCATGCGCGAGGGTCGGCTGTCGGCCGATCAGGTCGGGGTGATCGCCGCACACGCAGGCGAGGGATCCGATGAGCATTACGCGCAACTCGCCGCGGTCGCGACGGTCAATCAGCTGCGCACCGCGGTCAAGCTGGAACCGCGACCGCAACCCCAACCTCGCCCCGAGCCTGGGCCCGAGCGTTCGATCACCACGACCAGCAACGAGGCGGGCAGCTGTTACCGGATCAAACTTCCGCACCACGATGCGGCGAAGTTCGACGCGGCGTTGGCGTCTCATCGTGATGCGCTGCTCGCCGAGTGGAAACGCGATCACGGTAACGGCGGCGGCGCTTCAGACCAGCGGCCGCCATTGCCGAGCACCGCCGACGCGTTTATGCGCCTGGTCGAGGCGGGATGGGACGCCGAGGCCACCCGCCGCCCCCACGGGCAGCACACCACCGTGGTGATGCACTTCGACGTTGCCCAGCGCGCCGCGGCACTGCATCTGGGTCCGCTGCTCACCGACGCCGAACGCCAATACCTGACCTGTGATGCCACCGCTGAGGTCTGGTTCGAACGCCACGGCGAGCCCATCGGCGCCGGCCGGGCCACCCGGATGATCAGCCGGCGGCTGCGCCGCGCCCTCGAACACCGCGACCGCACGTGCGCGGTTCCTGGCTGTGGGGCCACCCGAGGTCTGCATGCTCACCACCTCCGGCACTGGGAAGACGGCGGACCCACCGAGCTGTCCAACCTGGTCTTGGTCTGCCCCTATCACCACCGGTTGCACCACCGGGGCGAGATCACCATCACCGGACCCGCCGACGCTCTCACCGTCACCGACCAGGACGGCCGATTACTGAGCCCGGGATCGCTGGCACGCCCACCCACCCAACCCCCGCCCGCGGTAGCACCCTGCCCAGGACCTACCGGCGAACGCGCCGACTGGTGGTGGTATGACCCCTTCCAACCCCAACCACCACCGACAACCAACTAGCATGTCGAAGCTCAAATACGTTGGGGTATAAGTAATCTTGTTCACACTACCCGGCCGCCCACCGCGTCGTGGGCATCGGGGCCGACATGCAAACCCGCACCGCCGACCCGCTACCCGACCACCTCCGCGACACCTCGACTGCGATCCGCGCCGACATGCGCACTAAGGTGAACCAAGCCGGGATGCATGCGCGTCGCGGGAGCGGAGCTTGACCTCGAACGTGTATCGCGCGAAGCGAATGACTCCAGAATGCATGCTCAGTTCGTACAACCCTGGCTCCGTGAAACCGGCTGGAAAGGAAGCTGTTTCGCACCGTCGGCTGATCATCCCTTGTGCTTCCGGGACGGCGGAGTCAGCGATGCCCAGGATATGTTCGTTTCCCACCGGGTCCTTTAGGGAGAACTCAAATCCGAGCAAGACATTCGGATCAACCGATCCAAACTCCACCAGGAATGCGAGATTGATGTATGTGCTGCAGGGGAATTGAGGCACCCAGAAGTACTCCCAGCCAGCCCCTAAGACATTCCACATGTTGTCCGCGACCTGGATACTATTGGCAGGGAAAAACAGTGGCACTTGGAGGCCATCTGCTATGTCGGCTTCGGTCACTGGTCGGCCCTCGAACGCGAGTACCCCTCCGCCGCCCCCGCCAGCCCCAGGCTCCTCCCCATGCCCGCCCGCAAGGTCGATTGTCATTTGTTGTGCGATCTCACGCGGCAGGCTGGCGATACCCACAATCGTCAATACACCACCTGAACCACCAGCACTACCTGGCCCTTGGCCTCCTTCGCCACCGACTTTGAAGGTGGCGTTTCGGAAATCCATGTGAGTCGATCCCGCTTCGTAAACCGCGACGGTCCACACCAAGGCCTGGATGGCAGCGGTCGGAGCAGTGATTTCGCCTAACTCGCGTGCTTTCTCTTCGTGGGTACGTTTGGTGTCGAACAACCATTCTTCGGTGTAGATCGCGAGATTCGCGGGGGTATCGATCTCCTTGTGGTGGTTTCCGCACATCAGAATGAGGTTCTCGAAGCCGTGCCGTTCCTCGTCGGTCTGCGATGCGAGGTACCTTGGGCCGCCGACACTCTGGGAACGGATGTGGCAAACTTCGCCGACTATTGCTCCGGTTTCAGGCGTCACGATTTGCGTAGGACAGTCCAGGTAGGCGCAGCGGTTCATCGACAGGGCGTAGAGCCGTCGAACGGTGGACTCGCGGGGTCGGTTCAATGTTGGCACGCGACCACCGTAGTGGTCCCCGCACCCTAATAGCGGAAGTGAAACGTCCCCGAGTACATCGCCAGCAGTGCATCACCTCGGTGTTTTCACCAAGGATCGTGGCTGCGCCGCACCGGGCCGCGACATCAAGGGCTACTACAGCGAAGTCCACCACGTCACCGACTACGCCACCTGCCACACCACCGACATCAACGACCTCACCTACGCCTGCGGCACCCACCACCGACTACTCAAACCCGGCGGCTGGACCACCACGAAAAACGCCAAAGGCCACACCGAATGGAAACCCCCACCACAGTTCGACCGTGGACAACCCCGCACCAACACCTTCCACCACCCCGAGAAGCTACTACGCGACGGAGACGACGACGAGGACCCATAGTCGCGAGATCGCCTGCAGGCCTAGCTGGAGCTGTTCTCCCGCGCGGCGGCCTTCTCGAGGTCGGTCAACGCCGGCTCGATCCGATCGGCCATGTCGTCGATGTCGTTGGCCACCTCGGGCGTCGTCACGAAACCGAAGTCCAGGTAGTCCTGGTAGGAGAAGCAGGTGATGTTCAGCGCGACGTCCATCACGGGCGGCCCCAGCGGCACCAGCGAGTCCAATTTGGCGCCGGCCATGTACAGCGGGAACGGCGGGCCGGGCACGTTGGAGACGACCAGGTTGATAGGGGCCAGGTTTCGCGACAAACCACTGGCGGTGTAAGCCCGCGCGGCCAGCTGCAGCAAGCCGGGCGGCGTGGTCTCGGTCAGTCCCATGATCTGATGCGCCGACAGCGCTTTGGCCATCAGCTTGGCGTTCTGGGTGCTCTGGTGGATGGCCTGCAGCCGCTCCCCGGGGTCTTCGATATGGGTGGCCAACGAGACGGTCATCGAGCCCACCTTGTTGCCGACGTCGTCCTTGTTCTCGTCGGTGCGCGTCGACACGGGGATCTGCGCGATGAGCGGTTTGGCGGGCAGCTCACCACGTTTGAGTAGGTAGTCGCGGGCGGCCCCGGCCACCAGCGCCAGCACGACGTCGTTGAGCTTGACGCCGTAGGCGTCCTTGATGACCTTGGCGCGGGCCAGTTCGACGCGGCAGCCGGTGATGCGCCGGTGCGGCGATACCGATGCATTGAAGCGGGTTTTGGGCGCATCGAAGTACCGCGATGGCTTGCTGCTCACACCCAACGCGGCGATCTGTTGACGCACGGTCTGCTCCACCAGCCGCGCGACGCGGAACGGCGTCTTGACGCCGACGTTGATGAGCGCGCCCACCGCCCGCCGCTCGATGCCCGGAATCTGCGATCCCACCAGCGATCCCACCGTTTCCTGTTGCGGCGGCCGCGGTTCCGGCGTGATGTCCAAGAGAATTTCACCTAGGCCGGCGCCCGAGACGCCGTCGACGATGGCGTGGTGCATCTTGGTCAGCGACGCGATCCGGTCGCCCTCGACACCCTCGATCACCCACATCTCCCACAGCGGCCGGGCACGGTCCAGCTTGTAGGACATCAACCGCCCTACCAGTTCCTCGAGTTCGCGCCGGCCGCCAGGCGCCGGGACAGCGATGCGCCGGATGTGGAAGTCGGGGTCCAGGTCCTCGTCCTCGACGAACCACGGCCGGTCCAGGCCGAGTGGCGCCCCGGTGACCCGCCACCGCAGCTGCGGCAGCTCCGGCAGCCGCTCGATGATCAGCTCGCGCAGTCGCTGAAAGCTGTACTCCGGCGCGTCCGTCGGGTCGCAAATCGCGAGCGCGCCCACATGCATGTGCCAGCCCGCGGTTTCGGCCGACCAAAACGCCGCATCGACGCTCGAAAGCCGTTTCATTCCCCGACCGTAGCCCTCCCCGACCCGTCGCACCCAGCAAATTCGCTGGTTGGTCAGGCGTCCTCTAGCAGATCCGGCGTCACCGCCGACTCCGTGTCGGGGATGCCCTCGACCTTCGCCTTGCGGTCGGCCATCGACAACAGCCGCCGAATACGGCCGGCCACAGCATCTTTCGTCATCGGCGGGTCGGCGAGCCGGCCGAGCTCCTCCAGCGACGCCTGCCGGTGCTCGACGCGCAGCTTGCCGGCCGAGGCCAAATGGTCGGGGACGGTGTCGCTGAGGATCTCCAGCGCCCGCTCCACCCGGGCGGCGGCCGCGACCGCCGCCCGCGCCGAGCGGCGCAGGTTGGCGTCGTCGAAATTGGCGAGCCGGTTGGCCGTCGCCCGCACCTCGCGGCGCATCCGGCGCTCCTCCCACACCAGCCGGGTGTCCTGGGCGCCCATCCGGGTCAGCAACGCGCCGATCGCCTCGCCGTCGCGAACCACCACCCGGTCGGCGCCACGCACCTCGCGGGCCTTCGCGCTGACCCCCAGCCGGCGCGCCGCGCCGACCAACGCCAGCGCCGCCTCCGGGCCGGGGCAGCTGACTTCCAATGCCGAGGACCGCCCCGGCTCGGTCAGCGACCCGTGCGCCAGGAAGGCTCCCCGCCACGCGGCTTCGGCGTCACCGACACTGCCGCCCACCACCTGGGCGGGCAGCCCGCGCACCGGGCGGCCGCGGTTGTCGAGCAGGCCGGTCTGGCGGGCCAGCGCCTCGCCATCGTTGGCCACCCGCAGCACGTATCGGGTGCTCTTGCGAATCCCGCTGGCGGACAATACATGTACGACGGCGGGGTATCCGTAAAGCTCGAAAATGTCTTTGCGCAGCCGCCGCGCGACGTTGCCCAGATCCACCTCGGCCTCCACCACGACGCGACCGCCGACGATGTGCAGTCCGCCGGCGAACCGCAGCAGTGACGTGACTTCCGCGCGGCGGGCGCTGACCGACTTCACGACCAGGCGGCTGAGTTCGTCCTTGACTTCGGTCGTCATCGCCACGAGTTGTCACCCCTTGGTCCGCTGCCGGCGGGTCCATTCCCACCTGTTGGTGGGCTTGCGCCGTCGACCCGAATATCCGCGGTGGCCGTGACCGGAGCCGCTTCCGGAGCCTTGTGGGCCGCCCGGACCCCGTCCAGGGCCGCCGCGAGCTTGCCTGGATCATGTAAAGGTGTACCAGGTCGGGCCACGTCGGCGAAGTGGACCTCGGCATGTAGCAGTGTGGCGGTGCGGCGCAGTTGCTCGCGTTCTCGCTCACTCGGCACCCGGCCGGCGTCGATGATGATGTCGTGCACGGTGAATTCCGGTGCGTGCTGGGCCAGCACGTGCAGATGACGTTCGACGGAGAAGCCGGCCGTCTCCCCCGGCTCGGCCACCAGATTGAGCACCAGCGCACGCCGGGCGGTGGACGCCCGCAGCGCCGCCGCCAGCTCGGGCACCAGCACATGCGGGATCACGCTGGTGAACCACGACCCGGGGCCCAGCACCACCAGGTCGGCGGCCATGATGGCGTCGACGGCCTGCCTTGTCGCCGGGGGGTTGTCGGGCAGCAGCCGCACCCGTCGCACCTTGCCCGGGGTGGTCGCGATCGCCACCTGGCCGCGGATCACCCGGAACATCCGCGGGTCGCCTTCCAGACCGGACACGTCGGCCTCGATCTGCAGCGCGATCGGGCACATCGGCAGCACCCTGCCCTTGACGCCGAGGATGCGGCCCAGCTCGTCGAGGGCGGCCACCGGATCGGCCAGCACCTCGGACAGGCCGGCCAGCATCAGGTTGCCGATCGGATGCCCGGCCAGGGCGCCACTGCCGCCGAACCGGTGCTGCAGGATGGTCGCCCACAGTCGCCCATGCGGACTGTCAGATGCCAAGGCGGCCAAGGCCATTCGCAGATCACCCGGCGGCACCACGTCGAGTTCGCTACGCAGCCGGCCGGAAGACCCACCGTCGTCGGCGACGGTCACCACGGCGGTGACGTACGGGGTGAGCCGGCGCGCCGCCGACAACGTCGCATACAGGCCATGTCCGCCGCCGAGTGCGACGATGCCCCGGTTGATCGGCTCGCTCATTCGCGGCCCAGATCCCGGTGCAGCACCCGCACCGACAGCTGGTCTGCACCCTTCTGGGCGTTCAGCAACTGCATCAGTTGCTCGGCGATCGCGACACTGCGATGCTTGCCGCCCGTGCAGCCGATGGCGACCGTCATGTAGCGCTTGCCCTCCCTGCGGTAGCCGTCGACGACCAGAGACAGCAGTCGATGGTAGGCGTCGAGGAACTCGGCCGCGCCGGGCTGGCTCAACACGTAATCCCGCACCGCGGGGTCCTGCCCGGTGCGCGGGCGCAATTCGTCGACCCAGTGCGGGTTCGGCAGGAATCGCACGTCCATCACCATGTCGGCGTCCATCGGCAGGCCGTACTTGAAGCCGAACGATTCGACCGTGACGCTGATGGTCGCGCTGGCGTCACCGCCGAACGCCCGCTCGATGGTCTCGCGTAAGCCACGCACCGACAGCGTCGACGTGTCGATGATCAGATCGGCGGTGGCGCGAACGGAAGCCAGCATCCGGCGTTCGGCGGCAATGCCCTCGGCCAGCGTCTGATCGCCCTGCAACGGATGGCTGCGGCGATTCTGCTCGTAGCGACGCACCAACATGTCGTCGGATGCTTCCATGAACACCACCCGCGGGGCGATGTTTCGGGTCGCCAGCTCGGTGCGCACCGAGTCCAGATCACCGGTGAAGCCGCGCGACCGCACGTCCATCACCACCGCCAGCTGGGTGATCCGCGACCCCGCGTCCATGCCGAGATCGACCATCCGGGTGATCAGCTGCGGCGGCAGGTTGTCGGCCACATACCAACCGAGGTCCTCGAGCACCTTGGCAGCGGTACCCCGCCCGGCACCGGATAACCCGGTGACCAGAACGACGTCGATGCCCGCCGGGGCCTCCATCGAGCGACCCCCCGCCAACTCCCCGGGGCCCGTCATTGCCCGGCCCTGGACTCATCGGGGGTCTGCTCGGGCCGCAGCGCCTCCAGGACGGCGGTGGCGGTGGCGACACCGATGCCGGGAACGGCGGTGATCTGGTCGACGGTGGCCTCCTTGAGGCGGGCAATCGATCCGAAATGGCTTACCAATGCCTTACGGCGATGTTCGCCCAATCCTGGCACCGAATCCAGCACCGATGCCGTCATTCGCTTGGATCGCTTGCTGCGATGGTAGGTGATCGCGAACCGGTGCGCCTCGTCGCGGACACGTTGCAGCAGGTAAAGCCCCTCGCTGTTACGCGGCATGATGACGGGGTCGGGTTCCGAGGGGACCCACACCTCTTCCAGCCGTTTGGCCAGACCGATCACCGCGACATCGGTGACGCCGAGTGCCTCGAGCGCCGCGCTGGCCGCGTTGACTTGCGGCGCGCCGCCGTCGACGACGTACAGGTTCGGTGGATAGGCGAAGCGGCGAGACTTTCCTTCCGGCGAAAGCATATTCGGGTCGTTTTGTTCGCTCAGGTGCCGTGCGAAGCGGCGGCGGGTCACCTCGGCGACGGAGGCGACATCGTCGGAGCGACCCTGCCCGGCCGCTTCCCGGATCCCGAAGTGACGGTAGTCCGATTTGCGCGGCAGGCCGTCCTCGAACACCACCAGGGAGCCCACCACGTCGGTGCCCTGCACGTGGCTGATATCCACACATTCGATACGCAGTGGTGCCTCGGACAGACCGAGGGCTTCCTGAATGTTCTGCAGGGCAGCGGATCTGGCGTTGAAGTCACCGGCCCGCCTCAGCTTGTGTTGCTGCAGTGCTTCTTTCGCGTTGCGCTGCACGGTTTCGGCCAGCGCCCGTTTGTCGCCGCGCCGCGGCACCCGCAACGCCACCCGCGATCCGCGCAGGCCGGACAACCAACTCGTCAGCTCGTCGGCATTGGAGGGCAGGCACGGCACCAGCACCTCGCGCGGCACGGGGTTCACCGATTCGTCTGCGGCGCCTCCCAATTCGGCCTGCTCGCCGTAGAACTGTGTCAAGAACTGCTCGACCAACTGCTCCTCGCCGGAATCGCCGGGGTCGGCGGACTTTTCGACGATCCAGCCGCGCTGACCGCGGACCCGGCCACCGCGCACGTGGAACACCTGCACCGCGGCCTCGAGATCGTCGTCGGCGAAGGCCACCACGTCGGCGTCGGTGCCGTCACCGAGCACCACGGCCTGCTTTTCCATCGCCCTCTTCAACGCGCCGAGGTCGTCGCGCAGTCGCGCGGCCCGCTCGAAATCGAGCCGCTCGGCCGCGGCGTTCATCTGCTGTTCCAGCTCGCGGGCGAATCGGTCGGTCTTGCCGGACAGGAAGTCGCAGAAATCGTCCACGATCTGGCGATGCTGTTCGGCGCTGACCCTGCCGACGCAGGGCGCCGCGCATTTGTCGATGTAGCCCAGCAGGCAAGGACGGTCGATCTGCTTGTGCCGCTTGAACACTCCCGCCGAACAGGTGCGCGCCGGAAACACCCGAGTGAGCAGATCCAGCGTCTCCCGGATGGCCCACGCGTGCGAGTAGGGCCCGAAGTAGCGCACCCCCTTGCGGCGCGGTCCGCGATAGACCATCAGCCGCGGGAACTCCTCGTTGAGGGTGACCGCCAGCACCGGATACGACTTGTCGTCGCGATAGCGGACGTTGAAGCGCGGGTCGAACTCTTTGATCCAGTTGTATTCGAGCTGCAACGCCTCGACTTCGGTGTTGACCACCGTCCACTCGACCTTGGCCGCGGTGGTCACCATCTGCCGCGTCCGCGGATGCAGGCCGGCGACATCGGCGAAGTAGGACGTCAGCCGGCTCCGCAGGCTCTTGGCCTTGCCGACGTAGATGACCCGGCCATGCGGATCCCGGAATCGGTAGACGCCCGGCTCGACCGGGATGGACCCGGGCGCGGGGCGATATGTGGCGGGATCTGGCACAGATCCAGGCTAGTAGCCGCGGACGACGTGCCGAGAAGGGCGGGGCGCGTGGGGGTGCCGGTCTACTGTGGTCCCTACCGGTCGCCCGCGAACGTTTGCAGAGGTTGGAAAGGGTTGGGAGGGTTGGGAGGAGATTTGGCCGTCGAGCCGTCGCTCGCCTGGTTGCTGCAGCCTCTGCCGGTCGACACGTTCCTCGACGAGATCTGGGCGACCAGGTACCACCACATCCAGCGGCGCGATCCGGGCTATTTCGACCGCCTGCTGCCCGGGCCCTCGACCGTCGACGAACTGCTCGAGCATGTGCGGCCAGAGCCGTCGGCCGTGCGCCTGGTAAGGGGCGGCCAGGACAAGGATCCCGCCGGCTACCGCCGCAGCGACGGCAGTCTCGACCCGGACCTCGCCCGCGACGGCCTGGCGAACGGGTACACCATCGTGCTCAACGGTCTCGAGCGGTACCTGCGTACGGTGGCCGCGCTGTCGCATTCGCTCGAGGTCGAGCTGAACTTTCCGACGCGGGTCAACGCCTACGTCACGCCGCCGGACTCCACGGGCTTTGTCCCCCACTACGACCCGCACGACGTGCTGGTCCTGCAGATCCAGGGGTCCAAGACGTGGCATGTGTCCACCGATGCCCCCGTGCCAGCACACGAGATCCAGAGCCGCAAGGGGGTCGGGACCGACGGACTGACGTCGGCGACCGACGTGCGCCTGCGCGCCGGAGATGTGCTGTATCTGCCACGCGGCCAAGTGCATTCGGCCCAAACCCGCTCGGAGCCGTCCGTCCATTTGACGATCGGGCTGCACGCGCCCACCGTGCTGACGCTGATCACGCACGCGCTCTACGCGCTGAGCCTGCGGGATCCCGGGTTGCACACCCGGTTGTCGCCGCGGCACCTGGACGACGCGGGCGTCCGCGCCGGCCTGGGCGACCTGGTGCGCGACGCGCTGCGCACGGTCGAGGAACCGGGGGTCGTTGCGGACGGTCTCGGCGCGTTGGAGGACGTCTTGGTCCGGCGCGGTCGCTGCCCACCGGTCGGAAGTGTCAGCGACACGGTCGGGGTCGACGCGCAGACGCTGGTGCGCAAGCACGAACCGCTCTACGCGCGGGTGACGCGCGTCGCCGATCGGGTCGTCCTGCACTTCGCTCAATTGTCGGTGAATGCCGGCCCCGACCACGAAGCCGCGATGCGGTTCCTCGCCTCGAGGACCGAGCCGTTTCGGGTCGGCGAACTGCCTGGGCTCAGCGCCCCGCAGCAGGCCGGGCTGGTGCAGACGCTGCTCCTGAACGGGTTCCTCGCCCGGCTGTCCAATAGCTGACAATTAGCTTCGCATTTCCGGTGAAAGCCGGGAATCAGCTCCGTATTTACGGTTTGTTTCGGGGTAAACTCCACTACATGCGGATTATTGTCCGCATCGCCGCTGCCCGTATCGATGCGTCAGTTGACCTGGCACCACGCGATATCGGCGTCGGAGCCTTCGAACGAGATCGCAGTTTCGCAACTACGAGGGTGGCCAACGATGACGATGCCGATCTGGGCCGCATTCCCGCCGGAAGTGAATTCGGCGGCGCTCTCCACCGGCCCGGGGCCCGCATCGTTACTGAACTCGGAGGCGGCCTGGCTGGCGTTGAGCGCCGAATACGATACGGCGGCCACCGAACTCAGCGACTTGTTGGCGGAGGTGCAGGCCGGGACGTGGCAGGGCCCTACCGCGGAGGCCTTCGTGGCCGCGCACGTGCCGTACCTGGCCTGGCTCTTACAGAACAGCGCCAACGCCACGGCGGCGGCCCTCGAGCACGACACCGTGATCGCGGCCTACCAGGCCGCGTTGGCGGCCATGCCGACGCTGGCGGAGATAGCAGCCAACAAAGCCCTGAACGCTTCACTGATAGCGACGAATTTCCTTGGTGTCAATACGATTCCGATCGCGCAAAACGAGTTCGACTATTTGCAGATGTGGCTGCGGGCGGCCACCGCGATGGCGATGTATGAAGCGGTGTCCCAGACCGCGATGACGTGGGTCCCGCCCACCGCGCCACCCCCGCCGATCCAGCTGGCCAACCCCCCCAACCAAGATGCGGGCGGGGGGGCAGATCAGCTGAACTGGTGGGTAGATCGCGTGCAAATGGTTGCCCAAGAACTCAACACGGACCTGAGCTCTGGATCCAACCCGTCTACGACCATCCACAGCCTGCTGACCGACCCACTACTCCTCAAGGTTCCGCACTGGGCGGGCGAGTCGCTCTACACCTTCATTCCCCAAGTGCCGCAATTGTCGCAGCTCTCGGTGGGCCTGATCGCCCCCTTCATTCCCGTCGCGGGGGCGGCCGGCCTGGCGGGGCTGGCGGGGTTGGCCGGCGTCGCCCAGCCCGCACCCGCGCTGCCCGGCATGGCGGTCGCGCCGGCTCCGTCCCACCCGGGAGCGCCCGTCGCGATGGCCCCCGGTCTGAGCGCACCCGCCGCAACCCCGGCACCGGCCCCGGCGCCCGCGCCCGCACCGGCGGCGGCCCCGGCATCGATCGCGGCGCCCGCGCCGACGCCCGCGGCCGGCGTCCCCGGTTTCAGTTACCCGTACGTCGTCGGGCCGCCGGGCATCGGGGCCGGCGCGGACATCCGCGCCGGCTCGCGGGCCGAACAGAAGTCGTTCGAGCCCGCCGCTGTCGCGGCAGCGGCCGCACCGGCCCGGCGAGAGCAGGCCAACCGCCGTCGGCGCCAACGACCGGGCCTGATCGACCCTGGGCGCCGCTACGAATACCTCGATGCGGACTCGGACGCGGATCCGGCCGGCAAAACGCAGGTGACGGCCTCGGACCGGGGCGCGGGGCCCCTGGGGTTCGCCGGCACCGCCCACGGGGCGGATGCCGCTCCAGTGGGGTTGACCACAGTCGGCGGCGATTCCCTGGACGACGGACCCCGAATGCCGCTGCTTCCGAGCAGCTGGGGGCCGGAAAACGAGGGTCCGGAAGCAGGACGGGTGGACGCCCCCTGAGTGCCCCGCGCGCGTTGCCGACGGTTTGGGCGGCCTCCGTTCTGGCTACCAAGCTTCTAACTCAACGTTAGAGTGGGGGGCACAGCAATGGAGGGAGTCCGTAAATGATGAAGCGTTCGTGGGCCAAACTGGCCGTCACCGTCGGCGGCCTGGCGTTGGCGT
>NZ_JAICZA010000109.1 GCF_025933915.1 Mycobacterium sp. | reverse complement strand
TCGGGGCAAATGCCCGCCGAGTGAGCAATGATCTAGTGCATGACCGAACCGGTTGCGGCCCGCGTGGCCGTCTACCTCGACTTCGACAACATCGTGATCTCCCGCTACGACCAGATTCATGGGCGGAATTCGTTTCAGAAGGACAAAGCCAAGGGGCTCGAGCAGTATTCCGAGCGGCTGGGCCGGGCGACGGTCGACGTCGGCGCGATCCTCGACTTCGCATCGTCGTTCGGGACCCTGGTCCTCACCCGCGCCTATGCGGACTGGTCGGCGGATATCAACGCCGGGTACCGCGGGCAGTTGGTCGCTCGCGCGGTCGATCTGGTGCAGCTGTTCCCCGCGGCCGCCTACGGCAAGAACGGCGCCGACATCCGGTTGGCCGTCGACGCGGTCGAGGACATGTTCCGGCTGCCCGACCTGACCCACGTGGTGATCGTGGCCGGCGACTCCGACTACATCCCGTTGGCCCAGCGCTGCAAGAGGCTCGGCCGGTATGTGGTGGGCATCGGGGTGGCCGGTGCGTCGAGCCGGGCGCTGGCGGCGGCCTGTGAGGAGTTCGTCGTGTACGACGCGCTGCCGGGGGTTCCGGTGCTCGAACGCGAGCCCGCGCCGGCCGAGGCGGACCCGCCGAAACGACGCGGCGGGCGCGCCAAGGCGGCTCAGCCCGAGGAGCCGGAGGCGCCCGACGTGCAAGTCGCCGCCACCGCGTTGCTGACTCGGGCGCTGCAGATCGGCTTGGAGAAAGACGACGTCGACTGGCTGCACAACTCCGCGGTGAAGGCACAGATGAGGCGCATGGATCCCTCGTTCAGCGAAAAGTCTTTGGGTTTCCGGTCATTCAGTGATTTTCTGCGTTCGCGGTCGGATGTCGTCGAGTTGGATGAGACGTCGACGACGCGGATGGTGCGGCTGCGCGCGCACGATTGAGCATCGCGGCGCACCCGTCGCGGCAATGCATTTCTTCCTGTGTGTATGGCGTTTTCGCCGAACGGCCGCTTCGTTGGCGGGTTGGTTCGCCGATGTCGTTGACAGCCCCCTGCGGTGGCCATACATTGTCTGAAAGTCGTCCGCAACTGGCGGGGGATCGATGAGGAGACCGTCATGACCGTCGGTGCCGCTCCCCCAAGCATTTTCGATGCCGATCTACCCACCCTGTCCTACCGCGACGACGAAACGCCCGCGCAGGTCTACCCGCGGCTGCGAGAGGCGCAACGCCAAGCCCCCGTCGCGCTGGGACCGCACGGCCCCGAGGTGCTCTCGTACCACATGGTCCGGTCCGTACTGCGGGATACGCGTTTCCAGATCCCGCCCGGCCTGAATCTCCTTGTCCAGGGCATCACTTCGGGCCCGCTGTGGGACAAGGTGGTCAACAGCCTGCTGTGCCTCGAGGGCGCCGCGCACCACCGGCTGCGGAGCCTGACCTCGAAGGCGTTCACGCCGAAGGCCACCCTGCGCCTGCACGACACCATGGTCGGCGTGCTGAACGACTTGGTCGACCGGGTGGCCGGCGCCGGGCGCTGTGACGTGGTCACCGATATCGCCCGCCCGTATCCCGTCCCGATCATCTGCGCGCTGCTCGGGGCGCCCCGCGAGGACTGGCAACAGTTCTCCCTGTGGGCGGACGACGTCTTCAAGGCCTTCAGCTTCACCGTCGATCTGACCGAGGTCGAGCCCGTCGTGATGCGCGCATGGCACCAGCTCGACGCCTACGTCGACGAGATGGTCGCCCGTCGCCGGCACAGTCTGACCGATGACCTGCTGTCCGACCTGATCCGCGCCGAGGACGAAGGCGATCGCCTCGACGCGGCCGAACTGCGCATGCTCGCCGGGGGGCTGCTGCTGGCGGGCACGGACACCACCCGCAACCAGGTCGCCGCCTCGGTGCACCTGCTGTGCCAGCATCGCCAGCAGTGGGAGCTCTTGCGCCGGCGGCCCGAGCTGGCGATGCGTGCCGTCGAGGAGACCATGCGTCACTCGCCGATCGTGTGCGGGACGCTGCGGCTGGTGGCCCAAGACGCCGACGTCGACGGCTACGTGTTCCCCGCCGGCACGATGGTCCTGGTGAACACCGGCGCGGCGAACCGTGACCCCGCCGTCTACGACGACCCGGACCGCGTCGACATCACCCGCGAGGGCGCCCCGCCCATCCTGACGTTCGGCGGCGGCGCGCATTACTGCCTCGGCGCCAACCTGGCCAGGCGCGAAATCGCGGAGGCGCTGACCGTCTTGACCGGCCGCCTGCGCAATCCACGCATCGCCGGACCGGCGCCGTGGAAGCCGATGGGGACCCTGAGCGGCCCGCTGAGCTTGCCCCTGGAGTTCGACCGCTAGCTTTCGAGCGTTGGTTGTGCGCTCCCGGCGTCGAGTGTGCGCTCATTGATTCGAATGGGAGTCCACGGCTTTGACTGTGCGCCCACGGCTTCACGCCCCCAAGGCGACCACGCCGCGGCAATCCTGGGTGGTCCGCCGAGTCGCGGCGGCGTCGGGTCGGCTTTACGCTCCTGGGGTTACGCGAACTTCATGGGGGTTTTCGATGCGTGCAACCTGGGGACCGGCGGTCGCCTGCCTGGTCCTGGCGTCCTGCTCGGAAACCGTGTCGGCGCCCCCGCTCACCCCCACCGCCCCGACGTCGGCGTCGAAAACCAGTACCCACGCGGCGGCCGGGCCCGCCCCGGTCACCGGCCCGCTGGAAAAGGACTGGAAAAGCTACGGCGGCACGGCGTATTTCGGTTGCCCGCAGACCTTTTCGGCCGGCAAATCCGCGCTCGAGGACATTCGGCCGAAAATCTTCGACCCGAAAACCGGACAATACGTCGCCCCCGCCATCCCTGCGGTGCCCCCCGGCGAAAACCTCACCGGCGCCCTGTGCGCGCCGACCGGCAGCGCCGACGACATGAAGGTCGTGTACGTGGTCACGACCGTCAAACCGGCGCAGGCACCGGCGCCCGAAATCTCCACAGCCACCGCGTATTCCTACGACTGGGCGTCGGGGCGGCAGGTCGCCGTCAAAGAACTGCGGCCGCCGTCCCCCGACCTGAAGTTGGCCGCCCCGAGGGAATGGGGACTGGCCTCGACCGCCTCGGGCGTGGCGTGGGTGAACGCCTTCACCGACGGCCACGCGCCCGCATCGCCGCCTCGAACCGTGGTCCTCTCCGGCGCCGACCTGTCGATCATGTGGGACGATCCCCAGCCCGGCCGGGTCTGGCAGGACGTTCTTGCGTTTCCACGCGACACCGAGCCTCCCAAGACCTCGGGGGCCGAGCTGCGCAGGCCCAGCGGCGAAGCAATCTATCAGGACAACGACGTGCAGTCCGTGGACGCCGAGCTGACCGACGGCCCAAACAAATTGGTGAAGCTCACCCACCGGGATCCGCACGACTCCCCCGCGGTGTCGACGATGTTCTATGACCTCAACGCAAAGTCCATCATCAAAATCGGCGATTCGGATCGGATTCCCGGTGGCGGGCTGACCGCGGCGCTTTCCGGCGGGAAACTGCTTGTCGACGGTCACAATTCGGACAATCCCTCGTTCGGCTTCGGGGTGTGGAATCTGCGCAGCCAACAGTGGGACCTCCTGAAAAATCGGGACGACGCCAACAAGCTGTCGATTTCCAAACTGGCGTTCTTCGAAGACCACCTCTACATCGCCGGCGGCGGGACGTTCTCGGTAATCGCCCTGCCCCGAACGGATCCCGTCGCGTCCAGCTGGTCGATCCGCCCGTTCGAGCGGATATCCGGATGGACACTGGTGTGCCGTGGTGAGACCGCGCCGTCGTCCAACGGCGAGTGCAAGGAGATCGTCATGGTGCAAGACCGGGACGGCCACTACCCCGGGCCCTGGTTCTGACGTCCGAATCGGCCCACGACCGAATGAGGGGGCTGACGGCCGGCGCCCGCCGCTACTGGTGGACCAACTCGCGGCCCTGGAACCGCTTGTGCCGCTGATGGTCCCGCGTCGCGCCTGACCCGCCGAGCGGACCAGCGGTACGGCAAGGGACACCCTCCCGGTCGATGGGTTGGAGGAGTCGAACCGAGAGGGTGCCCTGCTTGGTCACTGCCCTGACGCCGGTGGTGGTCTTGATGTGAAAAGTCTTGTGGCGAGGTCATTCATGGTCAAACCTCACTGTCCGGCGCGTAGGTCGCTTTGGACGACGAAGCAAAGCCGGTCAACGAAAGCGATGGCATCGGCGATCTTCTCGGCCAACTCGGCGGCACGAGCCTTGCGGACACCGGCCAGGTCGGTCTGCGCGCTGAGGGCCGATTCGCGCGCGGTGCTCAGTGCCGCACGGCACTCGCGGAGTGATGAGATGGTGGCGGGACTAATGGACATGTCGCCCCCTAGGAATCGCGCTCCTACAACGGTACCCGCACCGGCACCCGCCACACCGGTTTGGCGCAAATTTTTACAACTAATGTCGTAGAAATTGCGCACGTGTCGCACAGCGCCATCGCCAGCCCCGGGTGGCGCGATCAGGGGTGTGCTGACACACACCGCCGTCAACGGCACGATCAGCGGGTATGGCTCAAGCTGCTCACTGAGGCCTACGACGGACGGAGGAACCGGTCGGCCGGCGAACGTCCCTCGGCGAAGCAACTGGCAGCGCGCGAGCGACGCGCCGAGCAAACCGAAAACTCACGGGTCACGGACTGCCAGCGTGCCCGCACCGGCCGGACGGTAGGTTGCGGGCATCCTCCACGGTACCGAAAATGCGCATTGACCTGCAAAAATTGTGGTGGCAGGTACTGGATTCGAACCAGTGAAGCTTTCGCGACGGATTTACAGTCCGCTCCCATTGGCCGCTCGGGCAACCTGCCGCCAGACAGGTTACAACGAGCGAGTAGACAAAGCACAAACGCCTATCACCGGATGAAGGGACAGAACGCATGGCGGACTCATCGTTCGACATCGTCAGCAAAGTGGATCGCCAAGAGGTCGACAATGCGCTCAACCAGGCCGCCAAAGAGCTGGCCACCCGGTTCGACTTTCGCGGCACCGACACCACCATCGCCTGGAAGGGCGACGAGGCTATCGAGCTGACGTCGTCCACCGAAGAACGCGTCAAGGCGGCCGTCGACGTCTTCAAGGAAAAGCTGATCCGTCGCGACATCTCCATGAAGGCCTTCGACGCCGGCGAGCCGCAGGCCTCCGGCAAGACCTACAAGGTCAGCGGGTCGCTCAAGCAGGGCATCACCAGCGAGAACGCCAAGAAGATCACCAAGCTGATCCGCGACGACGGACCCAAGTCCGTCAAGACCCAGATCCAGGGCGACGAAATCCGGGTCACCAGCAAAAAGCGGGACGATCTGCAGGCAGTCCAAGCGATGCTGAAGCAGGCCGACCTGGACGTGGCGCTGCAGTTCGTCAACTACCGCTGATCCTCGGGGCGCGAGGCCGCGAGCGTAACGGCACGGCGATTTCCGGCGCATTTTTTCGCAGTGGGGTTACACTCGCGGCCCACAGTGCGCCCCGGTCGGCGCAATGTGACCCGGTTTCGCCGGTTACTAGCTCAACCAACCGGTGGGTCTCTACGCTGGTGACGAGTCCCACGATTTGAGCGAGGTTCACGATGACCGTGACTCCCCAGGAGGCCGCCGGCGACGGCGCGACCGAGGCCGACTACTTCGACGTCATCATCGTCGGCGCCGGCATCTCCGGCATCGACGCGGCCTACCGGATCACCGAACGCAATCCGCAACTGACGTACACCATCCTGGAGCGGCGCGCCCAGATCGGCGGGACGTGGGACCTGTTCCGCTATCCGGGGGTGCGCTCCGACAGCAGCATCTTCACGCTGTCCTTCCCGTTCGAGCCGTGGACCCGCAAAGAGGGCGTGGCCGACGGGGTGCACATCCGCGAGTACCTGAGCGCCACCGCGCGCAAGTACGGCATCGACCGCCACATCCGGTTCAACAGCTACGTGCGCTCGGCGGACTGGGACTCCTCGACCGATACCTGGACGGTCACCATCGAGCAGGACGGGGCACGCAAGCTCTACCGCGGTCGCTTCGTGTTCTTCGGCAGTGGCTATTACAACTACGACGAGGGCTACACCCCTGAGTTCCCGGGCATCGAAGAGTTCCAGGGCACGGTGGTGCACCCCCAGCACTGGCCCGAAGACCTCGACTACGCCGGCAAGAAGGTCGTGGTGATCGGCAGCGGGGCGACCGCGGTGACGCTGCTGCCGTCGCTGTCGGACCGCGCGGCCCAGGTGACGATGCTGCAGCGCTCGCCCACCTATCTCATTTCGGCGTCCAAGTACGGCACCGTCGCCGCTGTCTCTCGAAAACTGCTGCCCCGCAAGATCGCTCATCTCGTCGTCCGCATGTACAGCGCGTTGACCGAGGCGGTGTTCTTCGCGTTGTCCCGCAAGGCGCCGGGGCTGGTGCGATGGCTGCTGCGGCGCAAGGCGATCAACAGCCTGCCGCCCGGGTACGACGTCGACACCCACTTCAAGCCGCGATACAACCCGTGGGACCAGCGGATGTGCCTGATCCCCGACGCCGACCTGTACGAGGCCATCACCTCCGGGCGTGCGGACGTGGTCACCGACCACATCGAGCATTTCGACGCCACGGGCATCGCGCTCAAATCCGGCGGGCACCTCGACGCCGACGTCATCGTCACCGCCACCGGCCTGCAGCTGCAGGCGCTCGGCGGCGCCACGATCAGCCTGGACGGCAACGAGATCAAGACCAGCGACCGCTTCGTCTACAAAGCGCACATGCTCGAAGACGTGCCGAACCTGTTCTGGTGTGTCGGCTACACCAACGCGTCGTGGACGCTGCGGGCCGACATCACCGCCCGGGCAACGGCAAAACTCATGGAACACATGACCTCTCACGGCTATACGCACGCCGCCCCGCACCGAGGCAACGAGCCGATGACCGAGAAGCCGTCGTGGGACATCAACGCCGGCTACGTGTTGCGCTCGGTGCACGCGCTGCCGAAGTCGGGCACCAAGCGGCCCTGGAACGTGCGGCAGAACTATCTCGCCGACGCGATCGACTACCGGTTCGACCGCGTCGAAGAGGCGATGGTGTTCGGCCGGGTCGCCGAGCGGGAGCCCCTGGCCGGGTAGGCGCGCGGGAGTTCGTGAACTGCTTCTAAATCTCAGATGTCGGCAATACGCTGATCGCCATGGCATCTGAGAAGCGCGAACCCGAAGTCGTTGTCCTCGGTGGCGGTTCCTGGGGCACCACCGTGGCCTCAATCTGCGCGCGCCGCGGGCCGACGCTGCAGTGGGTGCGCTCCGAGGAGACCGCCACCGACATCAACGACAACCACCGCAACAGCCGCTACCTCGGCAACGACGTCATCCTCAGCGACACACTGCGCGCGACCACCGACTTCGCCGAGGCGGCGAACTCGGCCGACGTCGTCGTCATGGGCGTCCCCTCGCACGGCTTCCGCGGGGTGCTCACGGAGCTGGCCAAGGAACTGCGGCCGTGGGTGCCGGTGGTGTCGCTGGTCAAAGGGCTCGAGCAGGGCACCAACATGCGGATGTCGCAGATCGTCGAGGAGGTGCTGCCGGGGCACCCCGCGGGCATCCTCGCCGGGCCGAACATCGCGCGCGAGGTGGCCGAGGGTTACGCCGCCGCCGCGGTGCTGGCCATGCCCGACCAACATCTGGCGACGCGGCTCTCGGGCCTGTTCCGCACCCGGCGCTTCCGCGTGTACACGACCGACGACGTCATCGGGGCGGAAATGGCCGGGGCGCTCAAAAATGTGTTCGCCATCGCCGTGGGCATGGGGTACTCGCTGGGCATCGGCGAAAACACCCGCGCGCTGGTGATCGCCCGCGCGTTGCGCGAAATGACGAAGCTGGGCGTCGCGGTCGGCGGCGATCCGGATACCTTCCCGGGGCTGGCCGGCCTGGGCGACCTCATCGTCACCTGTACCAGCCAGCGCAGCCGTAACCGTCACGTCGGTGAACAGCTGGGGGCGGGCAAGCCGATCGACGAGATCATCGCGTCGATGAACCAGGTCGCCGAGGGTGTCAAAGCCGCCAGCGTGATCATGGAATTCGCCAACGAGTTCGGCCTCACCATGCCGATCGCCCGTGAAGTCGACGCGGTGATCAACCACGGCTCGTCCGTCGAGGAGGCCTACCGGGGCCTGATCGCCGAGGTCCCCGGCCACGAGGTGTACGGCTCTGGCTTCTGACCTGGGCGTCTCGCGCTCGGCAAATTCAAATCTTTGCGTTCTCTATGGGCCGGTCGCGTCGGCTTGACCCGTCCTTGCCAGCAAAATACCGTCAGACCCAGGTAGCCAGTGGTTTTGCGGGTGCGCTCCTACGGGTCATCCGGTTGTAATCCTCTGTACGCCAACACGTTACGAAGGTGTAACTGACCGCAGGATTGGGCGGATATCGGAACATCCCCCGCTAACACCCAACGAGGGACGGGACCGATGCAAAACCTTGAGCAGGTCGGCGATCGGGGCCGCATCGGTCCGCACGCCGACCGGTTGCGCGGAATCATCCGGCATGACCTGCCGTCTTCGCTGGTGGTTTTCCTGGTCGCGCTTCCCCTGTCATTGGGGATCGCGATCGCGTCGGGCGCCCCGGTGCTTGCCGGCCTGATCGCCGCGGTCGTCGGGGGCATCGTGGTCGGCGCCTTGGGCGGATCCCCGCTGCAAGTCAGTGGCCCCGCCGCGGGGCTGACCGTCGTCGTAGCCGATCTGATTTCTGAATTTGGTTGGGGCGTCACGTGTTTGATCACCGTTGCCGCCGGCGTCGTGCAAGTCCTGCTGGGGCTCAGCCGCGTCGCGCGTGCCGCCCTTGCGATTTCACCGGTCGTCGTGCACGCCATGCTGGCCGGCATCGGCATCACCATCGCCCTACAGCAGGCGCACGTGTTGCTGGGCGGAAAGTCCAAGAGCACGGCCTGGCACAACCTCATCGGCCTGCCGGGCCAAATCATCGGTGCGCACCGGCCGGGTTTGATCCTGGGCGTTCTGGTGATCGTCATCCTGGTCGCCTGGCGGTGGATGCCCGCCAACGTGCGCCGCGTTCCGGGTCCCCTGGTGGCGATCGTCGCGGTGACGGTGATGTCGGTTGTCCTCCCGTTCCACGTGCGCCGGATCGACCTCGAGGGGTCACCGCTGGACGCGCTGCGGCTACCCGACCTTCCCCACGGCAACTGGGGCGCGTTCACCATCGGGGTGATCACCGTCGCGCTCATCGCCAGCGTCGAGAGCCTGCTGTCAGCGGTGTCGGTCGACCGGATGCACAACGGGCCACGCACCGACTTCAACCGCGAGCTGGTGGGGCAGGGGGCCGCCAACGTCATCTCGGGCACCGTCGGAGGGCTGCCGATCACCGGGGTCATCGTCCGCAGCTCGACAAATGTGTACGCGGGCGCCAAATCCCGTGCCTCGGCGATCATGCACGGCGTCTGGATCCTGTTGTTCAGCATTCCGTTCGCCGGCCTGGTCGAAGAGATCCCCACCGCCGCGCTGGCCGGTCTGCTCATCGTCATCGGCATTCAGCTGCTGAAGCCCGCCCACATCGAAACCGCAATGAAGCACGGCGATCTCACGGTGTACGTGGTGACGGCCGTCAGCGTCATCTTCCTCAACCTGCTGCACGGGGTGCTGATCGGGCTCGCGCTGGCCATCGCGCTGACCGGATGGCGGGTGATCCGGGCCAAGATCGAGGCGCAGCCGGGCGCCGGCGAATGGCGGGTGGTCATCGAGGGCGCGGCCTGCACCTTCCTGGCGCTGCCAAGGCTGACGCGGGTACTGACATCGGTTCCGCAGGGCGCGACGGTGACGGTGGCAATTTCGGTGCACCACCTCGATCACGCTGCGCACCAAGCGATTACCGACTGGCAGCTACAGCATGAGGCGACGGGCGGGGCGGTTCACATCCAGCGTGTGGTCCAGAAGGCTCAACACGACGCGGACGAACCGCTCGTCGACGTGCAAAGCCCGGGGGCCGCCGCGTAATTGCGCGGCCAGCGGGTTGCCCTGCGGCGACGCGGCTTTGCAGAGCAGATGGCGTGCGCCGAATCTGATAGCGCTGCGCAATGCCCGGTCGGTCAGTCGACGTCGATCCTGATATGCAGCCGCTTGCCGCAAACCTGTGCCAGGCGCTGCAGTACGTCGACGCGCGGCACCTCGGCCCCGCTCTCCCACGCGGCGACGGCCTCCCGGGTGGTGCCAAGTGCCTGCGCCAGCTGGTCCTGGTTCATATTGGCACCGGCACGTGTTTCGAAAATCAAATCGGGCAGATTCAGTGCCAGCCCGGCTTCGTGAATATCGATCGAGTCAGAGTCCGACATCGCAATCACCGCTTTCATGAACGGCCAGCCCAAAGGACTGCAGCTAACTCCGATGTTACTTGCGGTTTGGGCGGTGTGCACGCGGCGTATTACTGCCGTTCCCTAACGCCCGGCCATCTGCTCCAGCCGGCGGATGCGGTCCTCGATCGGCGGGTGCGTCGAAAACAGCGACCCGATCCGCTCGCCCGCCCGAAACGGGCTGGCGATCATCAGGTGTGCCTGACTGGCCAGCTGGGGCTCCGGCGGAAGCGGAGCCGCCTCAACCCCGCCGGAGATCTTGCGCAGGGCCGACGCCAGGGCCAGCGGGTCACCGGTCAACACCGCGCCCGATTCGTCCGCCTGGTATTCGCGCGACCGGGACACCGCGAGGCGCACGACCGTCGCGGCGATCGGGCCCAGCAACGAAACCAGCAGCAGCGCAAAGGGATTCTGGCCATCGCGGTTGCTACCGCCGAACATGCCGGCGAACATCGCCATGTTGGCCAGGGCGGTGATCACCGACGCCATCGCACCGGCGACGCACGAGATCAGGATGTCGCGGTTGTAGACATGCGACAGCTCGTGTCCCAGCACGGCACGCAGCTCGCGCTCGTTGAGGATGCCCACAATGCCGGTGGTGCAACACACCGCGGCGTTGCGCGGATTGCGGCCGGTCGCGAACGCGTTGGGCGCGTTGGTGTCGCTGATGTAGAGCCGGGGCATCGGCTGGTGCGCGGCGGTGGCCAACTCACGAACGATCCGATACATCGCCGGCGCCTGTAGCTCGGAGACCGGCTGCGCATGCATCGCCCGCAGCGCCAGCTTGTCGCTGTTGTAGTACGTGTAGACGTTCATGCCGATGGCGAACAGCACCGCGATGAACATCGCGGTCCTGCCGAACAGCGAGCCCACGAACACGATCAACGCAGACATGCCGACCAACAGGGCGAAAGTCTTGAGCCTGTTGGTGTGCGGATGCCAGGTCATCGGTGTCCTCCTGAGACATAGGCGAGCACACTCCGGAACACTACGTTCATTGTCGACTATTGAACGCCCGAGACGGCCTAAGGAGTTCCGCGACCCGCTAGCCGTGCCGGCTGATGGTGTAGTCGACCAGCGTCCGCAGCGCGTGCCGGCCGGGGACGTCGGGCAGCAGCGCCAGCTCTTGACGTGCCTGCGCCGCGTATTCCTGCAGGGACTGCTTGGCCTTGGCCATGCCCGCCGAGGCCCGCAGCAGCGCCAGCGCCTCGGCCACCATCTCGTCGTCGTCGATGGGCCCGACCAGCAGCTCGCGCAGCCGCGCCGCGTCGGGCCCGGGTTCGCGCAGCGCGTACACCATCGGCAAGGTGTGCACCCCCTCGCGCACGTCGGTGCCGGGCAGCTTCCCGGACTCGCGGGAGTCGCTGCCGATGTCGATGATGTCGTCGGAGATCTGAAAAGCGGTGCCCACGATGCCGCCGAGGCGGCTCAGCCGCTCCACCTGATCGGCGTCGGCGCCCGAGAACATCGCGCCGAACCGGCCCGCCGCGGCGATCAGGCACGCGGTCTTCTCGTAGACCACCTTCAGGTAGTGCTCGATCGGGTCCGCCCCCTCGGCCGCCCCCGTCAGGCCGCGGGTCTCGCGCATCTGCCCGGTCACCAGCTGGGCGAACGTCTCGGCGATGAGCCGCACCGCCTCGGGACCCAGCCGGGACACCAACCGCGACGCGGTGGCGAACAGATAGTCCCCGGCCAGGATCGCGACGTTGTTGCCCCAGCGCACGTTGGCGGTGGGCGTGCCGCGACGCACCTCCGCCTCATCCATCACGTCGTCGTGATACAGCGTGGCCAGGTGCACCAGCTCGATGACGGCGCCGGCGATCGTCACATCCGCGGCGTCGGGATCGGGCCCGAGCTGCGCCGACAGCACCGTGAACAGCGGCCGGAAACGCTTGCCGCCGGCCTTGAACAGATGGGTCAGCGACTCGGTCATGATTTCGTCGGCGCTGCGCAGTTCCGTGTCCATGAGCTGCTCGATTCGCCCGACACCGTCGCGCACGGTCGCCGCGAAGGCCGCGTCACCGAGATCAACGCCCGCCACCACCGTCGCCGGAGTATTCACGGGACCAAACATACTGGTGTGCATGAAGACGGGAGCGACCCGAGCCCACGTGGTGGTCGTGGGCGCCGGACCGGCCGGTTCGGCGGCGGCGGCCTGGGCCGCCCGGGCGGGCAACGAGGTCCTGGTCATCGATTCGGCGGGCTTTCCCCGCGACAAGGCCTGCGGTGACGGGCTGACCCCGCGCGCGGTCGCCGAGTGCGAACGCCTCGGGCTCGGGGACTGGCTGGACGCCCGCATCCGGCACCGGGGGCTGCGGATGAGCGGGTTCGGCGGCGAGGTGGAAGTGGACTGGCCCGGCCCGTCGTTCCCGTCCACCGGCAGCGCGGTGGCCCGCTTCGAGCTGGACGACCGGATCCGCAGAGTCGCCGAGGATTCCGGGGCGCGGATGCTGCTCGGAACCAAAGCTGTTGGCGTGCAACATGACTCATCGGGACGGGTGACGTCGCTGACATTGGCCGACGGCACCGACGTGGGGTGCCGCCAGTTGATCGTGGCCGACGGTGCCCGTTCGTCACTGGGGCGCAAGCTGGGCCGGCGGTGGCACCAGGAAACGGTGTACGGCGTCGCCGCCCGCGGATATCTGAGCACGCCACGGGCCGACGACCCCTGGCTGACGTCGCATCTGGAGCTCCGCGGACCCGACGGCTCCAAGGACAAAGTGTTGCCCGGCTACGGCTGGATTTTTCCGCTCGGCAACGGCGAGGTGAATATCGGCGTCGGAGCACTCTCGACGTCGAAACGGCCCGCGGATCTGGCGCTGCGGTTGCTGATCGACTACTACACCGACCTGCGCCGCGACGAGTGGGCCTTCACCGGCTCACCCCGGGCGGTGGCCTCGGCGCTGCTGCCGATGGGCGGTGCGGTGTCCGGGGTGGCCGGCCCCAACTGGATGCTGATCGGCGACGCCGCGGCGTGCGTGAACCCGCTCAACGGCGAAGGCATCGACTACGGCCTCGAGACGGGGCGGATGGCCGCGGCGCTGCTGGATTGTCCCGACCTGTCGCAGGCGTGGCCTTCCCTCCTGCGGCAGCACTACGGCCGCGGGTTCTCGGTGGCGCGCAGGCTGGCGCTGCTGCTGACCTTTCAGCGATTCCTGCCCACGACCGGGCCGATCGCGATGCGCTCGACGACGCTGATGACCATCGCCGTGCGGGTGATGGCGAACCTGGTCACCGACGACGACGCGGACTGGGTGGCGCGCGCCTGGCGGGGCGGTGGCCGGCTGTCGCGGCTGATCGATCGCCGAACACCGTTCAGCTGACCGGGTGCCCGCATCGCCGCTGGTCGGCGGGTGCGGCGGGCTCGATGGGGCCGTCGATCGGCGGCCGCCGTTTGTCGGCACGCCCCCGGCGCGGCGTGTATAGTCCGGCTAATGAAGGGAACGAGGCTGGCTACTATCGGAGCCGTCGCTGCTGCTGCTATCTCGCTGGCCGCGCTCGCCGCGCCGGCAGAGCTCTCCGTGCCGGCTCAGGCCGACCCCCCCTACCCGACGCCGCGGACGCCGTCGCCCCCGAGCGACTACGACGCGCCGTTCAAGAGCACCGTCAACGGCTTCGGCATCTACCAGCCGCAGGACCAACTGGCGTGGCTGGGCAAGATCACCTGCGACCGGCTGGACCATGGTGTCGACCACGACGCCCACCAGTCCGCGACTTTCATCCAGCGCAACCTGCCGCGTGGCACCTCCGAGGGCCAGTCGCTGCAGTTCCTCGGCGCCGCGGTCGACCACTACTGCCCGGAGCACGTCGACGTCGTCCAAGCGGCCGGTAACCACTAGAACTTTTTCAGCGCACGGGCATGTGCCCGGCGTGTAAGGCGACGATGCCGCCGGTCAGGTTGCGCCATCGCACCCCGACCCAACCGGCCTGGGTTATCTGCTGCGCCAACCCCTCCTGGTCGGGCCACGCCCTGATGGATTCCGCGAGGTACACGTAGGCCTCGGGGTTGCTGGACACCGCCCGGGCCGCCCGCGGCAGCGCCCGCATCAGGTACTCCTTGTAGACGGTGGCGAACAGGCCGTTGGTGGGGGTGGAGAACTCGCACACCACCAGTCGTCCGCCCGGGCGGGTGACGCGGGCCATCTCGCGCAGCGCGGCCAGGGTGTCGACGACGTTGCGCAGGCCGAAACTGATTGTGACAGCGTCGAATACGTTATCGCCGAACGGCAGCCTGGTGGCATCGCCGGCGACTTTCGGTACCTTGCGCCCGGCGCCCGCCGCCAGCATGCCGACCGAGAAATCGGCGGCCACACACCACGCCCCGGACTTCCTCAACTCGACGGTGGACACCGCGGTGCCCGCGGCGAGGTCGAGTACCCGCTGACCGGGCCCGATCTCCAGCGCCGAACGGGTGGCCTTGCGCCAGTACCGGTCCTGGCCCAACGACAGCACGGTGTTGGTCAGGTCGTACCGGCGGGCGACGCCGTCGAACATCGACGCGACGGCCCGGGGGTCCTTGTCCAACTCCGCGCGGCTCACGCGCAAGACGCTACGCGCGGCGACGATGCGGGCCACGTAGCGGGGTCAGGCGCCGCCGGGCGAACGGCGACAGCACCGCCTCGTAGTGGCCGAGCAATTCGTCACAGATGACCGGCCAGCTGCGGCCGATCACGCTGCGCCGGGCGGCCGGCGCGTAGCGCGGCCGCTCGGCGACCAGGTGCGCGACGGCCTCGGGCAGCCGCGCCTCGAACTCGTTGACCCCCAACAGCAGACCCGTACGCCACGGAGTGACGAGGTCACGTGGGCCGCCGGCGTCGGGGGCGATGACCGGCAACCCCGACGCCAGCGCTTCCTGCACGACCTGACAAAACGTCTCGTGCTCACCGGGATGCACGAACACGTCCATGCTGGCGTACGCCGCGGCGAGCTCGTCGCCGTAGAGCGCACCCGTGAAAACCGCTGTCGGCATTGCCGATTGCAGCCTGTCGTGGTCGACACCGTCGCCCACGATGACGAGCTGTACGGCGTCGCCGGCGGCCAGCCCGATGAGTCGCTCGACGTGTTTCTCGGGCGCGAGCCGGCCCACGAACCCGACGATGGGCTTACCGTGCGGCGACCACCGTCGCCGCAGCGCCTCGTTGCGCGCCGATGGCGCAAACCGCAGTACGTCGACACCGCGAGCCCACCGGTGTACCCGTGGAAACTGGTGGGCGACAAGCGCTTCCATCGTCACACTGGACGGCGCCAGGGTGCGGTCGGCGAGGCCGTGCAGATGACGGAACCAGGCCCACGCGGCCCGTGCCGTCATCGGAATGCCGTAGCTCGCGGCGAAACCCGGAACGTCGGTTTGATACACCGCGACCGTCGGCACCCCCAGCCACCGCGCCGCGCGTAGCCCGCCGTAGCCCAGCAGCGCCGGCGACGCCAGATGCACGACGTGGGGGTCGAATCCGCGCAGCACGCTCACCAGCCGGGGCGTCGGCACGCCGAGCGGCAGAGTGGTCACCCTCGGAAACATCCGCGCCGGCACCCGGTGAACGCGGATGCCGTCGTGAACGCGCTCCGCCCGGGGTTCACCGGGAGGCGTGTCGGGGGCGATGAGGAGGGCTTCGTGGCCCG
>NZ_JAICZA010000280.1 GCF_025933915.1 Mycobacterium sp. | reverse complement strand
GGTGCGGGTGGGTGGTCTGGTGGAGAACCCGGTGACGCTGGACCTGGACGCGTTGCGTTCCCTGGCCGATCAGCAATCGCAGCGCGTGATGCACAACTGTGTGCAGGGCTGGACCAGCATCGGCCAGTGGAGCGGCGTTCCGCTGGCCGAACTCGCCGACTACGTGCGTCCCCTGCCGCAGGCGAAATACATCTGCTTTCTGACCATGCAGGACACCGGCCGCGACGAGCCCAGCGCGGAAGGAGAGGGCCAGTTCTACGAGGTGATCGATCTCGAACTCGCCTACAAGCCACAGACATTGCTGGCCTACGAGATGAACGGAAAGCCGCTGCCGATCAAGCACGGGGCGCCGTTGCGGTTGCGGGTGGAGACCCAGGTCGGTTTCAAGATGGCGAAGTGGATCAACCAGATCGAGTTCATCGACGACTACTCGGGCATCGGCCACGGTCTGGGCGGCTGGCGCGAGGACAACGTCCACTACGACAAGGACGTGGAGATCTGACATGGCGCCAAACGGGGTGCGGCCCGAGCTGGTCGAGCTGCAAAGCGTTGAGTGTGAACGGGTTTTAGAGCTGGTGGCCGTCAAGGGCGGGCACTGCGCGGGCTGCGGCGCCAAGGATTTTGCCGTCGGACACGCGCTGTATCTCGGGTTTCTGTTCCTCGACGAAGACGACGACGCCTTCATGGTGGGGTTGACGTGCCGCAACACCGGCTGCCCCGCGCCCCGGACCGGAATCGTGTTGGCGGCCAACGAGTTTCTGACCGAATATCAAGGCATCTCCAATATCGAGGACATCGCGAGCCGCGCCAGGGCGAGACAGGCTAGCGCAACCTGGGGTGGCTCGGGGTATCGGTGAACCGCGGCCGGGCGAGGCCGAACCTCTCGATCAAACCCGACACGGAACGCAGGTCGTCACATAGGGATTGGAACCGGCGTTCGGCGGCGTCGTCGAGCAGGCCAAGGCAGCTGTAATGCACAAGCCGCCGCAACCGCCCGGCGAGTGCTGCCCCCCAACGGATCCCGAAGTCGTAGATCTGCCCCTCGGACGCATCGTCGAGCCGTGCGAGTTCTTTGAGCGCCGCGATCTGCCCGTCGAGTAACTCGACGTCGTCATCAATCCCGATCGGCTCGGGTTTGCGCGCTGTCGTGCTCATCTGCCCTCCATCACAGGCGTGGCTTCGCCACACTGATCACGTAGGGCTGGCCGCGCAAGGTCAGATACACCCGCTGGGGACCGATCGCCATCCCGGACAGCGGCGCCGAGGCGACCGGGCCCGACGGCAGTCCCGCCCGGTAGTCGATGGTGCGGATCACCGGGATGGTTCCGTCCGGAAAGCCGGTGAAGCTCGCCGTTTCCAGCACCGTCACGTCGCGATCGGTGGCCGCGTAGATGCGCGTGTCGTCGGTGCCCAGATAGCGAACCGGCGACGACAGCTCGGTTCGGGCCAGCACTTCCAACCCCTCTTCGCCGCGGTGCGAGTCGATGGCTTGGAGCGTGCTGTCGTCGTAACCGGCGACATAGCTGCGCTCCGCCGAGGCGCCGTCTCCCGCCGCGGCAGCAACCGCCATCCGCAACGAGCCTTGCTCCTCGGGCGGCGACGTAGGGCCTTCGTAATAGCGGATTCCCGATCGCCCATAGAGGTGGTAGTCGATCTCACGTCCGCGGTTGGCGCCGATGATGCTCTCGGCGGGCTCGCCGGTGACCCTGGCCGTCGGCAGCGCGCGGAACCCGTACTGGTCCACCGGCGTCACCGACGCACCGTCCGCGGCCAGCGCCAGCAGCACCCGCATGCCGGCGTCTTCGGCGAGATACGAAGGCGCGGGGCCGGCGTCGAATGCGGCGATCGGCCGCAGGGTCGCGATGTCGACGACGGCGACCTTGCCGCGCTCCGGCTGCGGTACGAAGACGTGCCGGTCGTCCTCCTGGCTTATCTGCAGGTTGCGTCCGGAGCCCATCGGCTCCGACAGCCGAGTATGGGCCCTCCCGGATCCGGCGTACGTGATCGCGGCCAGCCGGTGATCGTCGGTGAGGCCCAGCAGGGCGTGGTCACGATAGGACCACACCGGGTCATGCATGGTGGCGCCGACGGCCGCCAAACTCACCGCCGGGGCGCTCTCCAATGAGGTTCCCGGCGCCGAACATCCTGTCACCGCCATGATTCCGGCGGTCGCCGCGACCGACCACCGCCGTCGCAACGCTCGCCACCGACCGCTTTCGATGGCCACGATCGATGCCATCCTTTCGCCGTTTACCCGTCCGGGCTGTACCCCGGTGGGCATCCCGTTACACCTGTCCGATCACGACCCGAAGGATCGCCGCCTACAAAATCGGCCTACCGCCCGTGACGGCCACCCGCGCCCCCGAGATGTAGCTCGCGTCATCGGAGGCCAGCAGCACGTAGATCGGCGCGAGTTCGGCGGGCTGGCCGGCGCGTCCCAGCGGCACATTGTCGCCGAAGGATTCCACGCTGTCCGGCGGCATCGTCGAGGGGATCAGCGGTGTCCATATCGGACCCGGAGCCACGCTGTTGACCCGAATTCCCTTCTCGCCCAACAGCTGAGCCAGGCTGGCGGAGAAGTTCGCGATCGCCGCCTTGGTCGCCGCGTAGGGCGCCAGGGTCGGATTGGGGGAGTCGGAGTTGACCGATGAGCTGCCGATGATCGACGAGCCGGCGGTCATGAACGGCAGGGCCGCCTTGGCGAGGTAGAAATACGCGCCCACATTGAGTCGGAAGGTGTAATCCCATTCCTCGTCGCTGATCTCGTCGAGGCTCTTGTGCATCATCTGGTAGGCGGCGTTGTTGACCAGGATGTCCACACCGCCGAATTCCTGCACCGCCCGGTCCACGACGGCGCGACAGTGGGCGGCATCGGAGAGATCACCGGGCACCAGTACGCATTTGCGCCCGGCGTTGGTGACGTACCGGGCCACGTCGCGCGCGTCGTCGTCCTCGTTGAGATACGCGATCAGCACGTCGGCGCCCTCCCGCGCGAAGGCGATCGCGACGGCGCGCCCGATGCCGCTGTCGCCGCCGGTGATGATCGCCTTTTTTCCGAGGAGTTTTCCCGAGCCCTGGTAAGTGTT
>NZ_JAICZA010000004.1 GCF_025933915.1 Mycobacterium sp. | reverse complement strand
CCCGTCGAAATCGCGCAACTCGTCGACGTTCGACGCGAGAAGTAGCGTTACTCGGGTTCCAGCCACAGAGCCGATGTGGGCGGCAACACCAGCACCGCCGAGGCCGGGCGCCCATGCCAGGGGTCTTCGGTTGCGTCGACCCCGCCCATGTTCCCGATTCCCGAACCGTTGTAGACGCTCGCGTCGGTGTTGAGCACCTCGCGCCAGCGGCCGGCCGACGGCAGGCCCAGCCGGTATCCGCCGTGCTCGGCACCGGCGAAATTGAACACGCACGCCATCACGGAGCCGTCCTTGCCGTAGCGCAGGAAGCTCAACACGTTGTTGCCCGAGTCATTGGCGTCGATCCAGGAGTAGCCATCGGGAACGGTGTCTTGGCTCCACAGCGCCGGGTGGCTGCGGTAGATGTCGTTGATGTCGCGCACCATGCGCAGGACGCCGTTGGAGAATCCCTGCTCGTCGAGCTGCCACCAATCCAGGCCGCGCTCCTCGGACCACTCTGCCCGCTGGCCGAATTCCTGCCCCATGAACAACAATTGCTTACCCGGGTGCGCCCACTGGTAGGCGAGCAGGCTGCGCAGCCCCGCGGCTTTGACGTGATTGTTGCCCGGCATCCGCCCCCACAGCGTTCCTTTGCCGTGGACCACCTCGTCATGGCTGATCGGCAGCACGTAATTCTCGCTGAACGCGTAGAGCATCGAGAACGTCATCTCGTGGTGGTGATAGTTCCGATAGATCGGATCGCGGCTGATGTAGTCGAGGGTGTCATGCATCCAGCCCATGTTCCACTTCATCGAAAAGCCCAGGCCGCCAAGGTTTGTCGCCCGGGTAACCCCGGGCCACGACGTCGATTCTTCGGCGATGGTGACGATGCCCGGGGCGGTCTTGTGCGCGGTGGCGTTCATCTCCTGCAGGAACTGGACGGCCTCCAAGTTCTCCCGCCCGCCGTAGATGTTCGGGGTCCAGCCGCCTTCGGGGCGTGAGTAATCCAGGTAGAGCATGGACGCTACCGCGTCCACTCGTAGACCGTCGATGTGGAATTCTTCGAGCCAGAACAGCGCGTTGGCCACCAGGAAGTTCCGAACCTCCCGACGGCCGAAGTCGAAAACGTAAGTTCCCCAGTCGAGTTGCTCACCGCGCTGAGGGTCGGAATGCTCGTAGAGCGGGGTGCCGTCGAAGCGTGCCAGCGCCCACGCGTCCTTCGGAAAGTGCGCCGGCACCCAGTCCACCAGCACACCGATACCGGCCTGGTGCAGGGCGTCGACCAGGGCCCGGAATTCGTCCGGTGTGCCGAACCGGGATGTCGGCGCGTAGTACGACGTCACCTGGTATCCCCAGGAGCCGGCGAACGGATGTTCGGCGACCGGAAGCAGCTCGACGTGGGTGAATCCGTGCTCCACAACGTAATCCGTCAGCTCGCGGGCCAGCTGACGGTAGTTGAGCCCGAGGCGCCACGAACCCAGGTGGACCTCGTAGGTGCTCATCGGCTCGAACACCGGGTTGCGCCCGGCGCGCTGTGTCATCCAGTCGGCGTCTTCCCAGGTGTACCTGCTGCGCGTCACCCGGGAGGCCGTGTGCGGCGGCACTTCGGTGGCAAAGGCCATGGGATCGGCGCGCTCGGTCACGACTCCGTCGGCCCCGTGGACGCGGAACTTGTACAGCCCCTCGAGCGGGAAGCCGGGCCAGAACAGCTCCCACACTCCCGACGAGCCCAACACCCGCATCGGGGCTTCGCTGCCGGTCCAGCCGTTGAACTCACCGATCAGGCTGACGCCCTTGGCGTTGGGTGCCCACACCGCAAACGACACCCCGTTGACGACGCCGTCGGCCGTGGTGAACGAGCGAGGGTGCGCGCCAAGGACTTCCCAAAGTCGCTCGTGGCGCCCTTCGGCGAACAGGTGAAGATCGACCTCGCCCAGGCTGGGCAGGAAGCGGTAAGCGTCGGCGACGATGTAGGGGTCGGAATCCTCGTAGGTGATCCGTAGCCGGTAGTCGATCAGGTTGGTGAACGGCAGGACCACGGCGAAAAGGCCGGATTCGATGTGTTGCATCGGGAATCGATCGTCACCGACGAGTGCGACCACTTCGACCGCGTGGGGCCGGTACGCCCGAATGACGGTGTGATCTCCGTATTCGTGGGCGCCCAGAATGCCGTGCGGGTTGTAGTGTGTGCCCGCGGCCAGGCGCGACAGATCGGCAGGATCGGGCGCCAGGTGCGTCCGAGCGAGTTGGTCGGCTTGGCTCATGTCCCTTTCACCTCCGGTCCGTTTCATGTCCTGGCTCAATGCCTGCGCAGCAGCGTCATTCGAGCGTCATGCGGTATGAGCGGCATGTTGATGATGTGCGCGACCGCCCGCCCGGGATCGATGCGAACGTAATTGGCTTGCCCCCATTGGAATTCCTGGCCGGTGATCTCGTCGCGCACCCAAAAGCGCTCGTAGGGCTCCATACCCAATGCGGCCATATCTAAAAACAGCATCGCTTCTTCAGGTCCGAATGCGTTGAGCGTCGCCACCACCAACACGCAATCACCGGTCGCCGGGTCGAACTTGCTGTAGGCGAGCAACGCATCGTTGTCCACGCTGTGGAAATGGATGGTGCGCAGTTGCTGCAGCGCGGGGTGCAGTCGGCGAATCGCGTTGAGCTGAGTAATGAATGGCTCGAGCGACCTTCCTTCAGCGAGCGCGCCCGCGAAATCGCGAGGCCGCAATTCGTACTTCTCCGAGTCCAGGTACTCCTCGCTGCCTTCCCGCACCGCGCGGTGCTCGAACAGCTCGTACCCCGAGTACACGCCCCAGGCGGGTCCCATGGTCGCCGCCAGCACCGCACGGATGGCGAACATCCCGGGCCCGTTGTGCTGCAAGATGGCATGCAGGATGTCGGGTGTGTTGACGAACAAGTTGGGCCGGCGGAAGTCGGCGAGTGCGGCGATGTCGTTGCCGAATTCGGTCAGCTCCCACTTCGCCGTGCGCCAGGTGAAGTAGCTGTACGACTGCGTGAATCCCAGTTTGGCCAGCCCGTACTGCCGGGCCGGCGGCGTGAAGGCTTCGGAGAGAAACAGCACATCGGGATCGATGGCCTTGACCGCGGCAATCAACCAGGCCCAGAAGTCCGGGGGTTTGGTGTGCGGGTTGTCGACGCGAAAGAACTTGACGCCGTGGGCCATCCAATGCCGGACCACGCGCAGCACCTCGTCGTAGAGGCCGGCCGGATCGTTGTCGAAGTTGATCGGATAGATGTCCTGGTACTTCTTCGGCGGGTTCTCCGCGTAGGCGATGGTACCGTCGGGCAATTCGGTGAACCAGTTGCGGTGGTTGCGCGCCCAAGGATGATCGGGTGCGCATTGCAGCGCCAGATCCAGCGCCACCTCCATGCCCAGCTCGCGCGTAGCGGCGACGAACGCGTCGAAGTCCTCGATGGTGCCCAAATCCGGGTGGACGGCGTCATGACCACCCTCGTCGCTCCCGATCGCCCAGGGAGACCCCACATCTGTCGGCGCGGCGGTCGGGGAGTTGTTGCGCCCCTTGCGGTGCACCTTGCCGATCGGGTGGATCGGCGGCAGGTAGACGACGTCGAATCCCATTGCCGCGATCCGCGGAAGCGCGGCGGTTGCCGTAGCGAATGTGCCGTGCACCGGGTTGCCGTCGGCATCCCGTCCGCCGGTCGAGCGGGGAAACATCTCGTACCAGGAGCCGAACCGGGCCAGCGGCCGGTCCACCCAGACGCTGCACTGCTCGCCCCGGGTGACGAAGTCGCGGAGCGGATAGTCCGCCAGGATTTTTTCGATCTCCGGCCCCAACGCGAGCGCGGTTCGGGTGACCGGGTCCCCGGGCGTCCGGAGTGCTGCGGCGGCCGCCAACAGCGGTTCGCGCCGGGCGCGTGGCACGTCGGTCGCGGCACGCTCGAACAGCCCGGCACCGACCAGAAGATCGTTGGACAGTTCCTTCTCACCCTGACCGGCGTCCAGTTTGGCGACCAACCCATGCCGCCAGGTGTGAATCGGGTCGCCCCACCCGTCGACGCGGAAAGCCCACAGCCCGACCCGGTCGGGGGTGAACTGGCCGTGAAACACATAAGGTTCCAGACCCATCGTCATCGGCAGCGACAGTGGCTTGACCCGTTGCTGATCAACCCTGCCGTCGCGTTCGGTGACCGGCTTTTCGGGCGCCTGAACCGCTTTGACTCGCCGCGTCTCGGTTACCTGCGGATAGCCTGGCCCGAGGTAACGCACGACCAGGGTTGCCGCCACGGCCTCGTGCCCTTCTCGCCATACCGCGGCGCTGACCGGCACGACCTCACCGACCACGGCTTTCGCGGGATACGCGCCACAGGAAACGACCGGCTGGACGTTATCGATCTCGACACGACCGGGCACCACCACTCCGTTCGATCTGCCCGGTTCCTCCGCGGGCCCCTCGCGGGCCGCGATCGTCACCGGGGAGTGTTCCGATTGTGTGCGGTCAAACCCGCGATGTGCTCCGTGCGGAATGCCGCTCGTCCGGAAACTTCCTGTCGTGGGGAACTTTCTGGGTGGGGAAGCACCGTTGCGACCCCAATAACTAACCGATACCCACCCTAGTCTTCGGTCACACCCCGCCAAGGACAGCGAGCGGAAAAGCCGTCCTTCCCGCCGCGGTGCGCGGGCCGGAATCCTCAGTAAGGTAGGGACGCGTGAAAGCCCTCCGCCGGTTTACCGTCCGTGCTCACCTTCCCGAGCGTCTGACCGCGCTGGACCAGCTGTCGACCAACCTGCGTTGGTCGTGGGACAAGCCGACCCAGGATTTTTTCGCGACCATCGACCCGGACCTCTGGCAGCGGTGCGGCAGCGATCCGGTGGCGCTGCTGGGCGCGGTCAACCCGGCCCGGCTTGACGAGTTGGCGATCGATGAGACATTCCTTCGCCGGCTCGATGAGCTGACCGCCGACTTGAACGATTACCTGAGTCGCCCGCTCTGGTACCAGCAGCAGGAACAAGGTGCCGAAATGCCGGACGCCGTCGCCTACTTCTCGATGGAGTTCGGCATCGCCGAAGTGCTGCCCAACTACTCCGGTGGCTTGGGAATCCTTGCCGGTGACCACCTGAAGTCCGCATCGGACCTGGGCGTGCCGCTGGTCGCGGTGGGCCTCTACTACCGCTCCGGCTACTTCCGGCAGTCATTGACCGCCGACGGCTGGCAGCACGAGACCTACCCGTCGCTGGACCCCCAGGGGCTGCCGCTGCGGCTGCTGACCGATGCTACCGGTGATCCCGCCCTCGTTGAGCTGACGCTGCCGGACTCCGCGCAGTTACGCGCCCGGATCTGGGTGGCGCAGGTGGGCAGGGTTCCGCTGCTCTTGCTCGATTCCGACGTCCCCGAGAACGAGCATGATCTGCGCGGCGTCACCGACCGGCTGTACGGGGGTGACCAGGAGCACCGGATGAGGCAGGAGATCCTGGCCGGCATCGGCGGGGTGCGGGCGATCCGTGCCTTCACCGCCATCCACGGCCTGCCCGCGCCCGAGGTGTTCCACATGAACGAGGGGCACGCGGGGTTCCTGGGCGCGGAACGCATTCGCGAGCTGATGACCGGTCCGGGCCTGGACTTCGACACCGCGCTGGCGGTCGTGCGCTCGAGCACCGTGTTCACCACCCACACGCCGGTGCCCGCCGGCATCGACCGGTTCCCCATCGAGATGGTGCGGCTCTACTTCGATGACCACCTTGGCTCCGAAGACGACCATGTCGGCGACGAATCGGAATCCGGCCAGAACAGCGCGACAGCCGATGCCACGAGCGCGCCCGTATTGCTGCCGGGGGTGCCGACGGCGCGCATCCTGGCGCTCGGGGCCGAGGATGACCCGGCCAAATTCAACATGGCTCATATGGGCCTGCGCCTGGCCCAGCGGGCCAACGGGGTCTCGTCGCTGCACGGCCGGGTGAGTCGGGCGATGTTCAACGAACTGTGGGCCGGATTCGACACGAGCGAGGTGCCGATCGGGTCGATCACCAACGGAGTTCACGCGCGCACCTGGGCGGCGCCGCAATGGCTGCAGCTGGGCCGTGAGCTGGCCGGATCGGATTCGTTCAGCGATCCCGGGGTGTGGCTGCGCCTGAAGGAGGTCGATGCCGGCCATCTGTGGTGGATTCGCTCGCAGCTGAGGTCACTGCTCGTCGACGACGTGCGGCACCGGCTGCGCCGCTCATGGCTAGAGCGTGGCGCCTCGGATGCCGAGTTAGGTTGGATAGCAACGGCTTTCGATCCGGAAGTGCTGACCATCGGGTTCGCTCGACGGGTGCCGACGTATAAGCGGTTGACGCTGATGCTGCGCGACCCACACCGGCTGGAGCAGCTGCTGCTGGACGCGGAACGGCCGATCCAGCTGATCGTCGCCGGCAAGTCGCACCCGGCCGACGACGGAGGCAAAGCGTTGATCCAGCAGGTGGTGCGCTTTGCCGACCGGCCCGAGGTGCGGCACCGGATCGCGTTCTTGCCCGACTACGACATGTCCATGGCGCGGCTGCTGTATTGGGGCTGCGACGTCTGGCTGAACAACCCGCTGCGGCCGTTGGAGGCCTGCGGCACTTCGGGAATGAAGAGCGCACTCAACGGCGGGCTGAACCTGTCCATCCGCGATGGCTGGTGGGATGAATGGTACGACGGCGAAAACGGTTGGGAGATACCGTCCGCCGACGGCGTTGCCGACGAGGAGCGTCGCGACGACCTGGAGTCCAGTGGGCTCTACACGCTGCTCGAAGACGCCGTCGCACCGAAGTTCTACGAGCGTGACGAACGCGGGGTGCCGCCACGGTGGATCGAAATGGTGCGCCACACCGTGCAAACGCTCGGTCCGAAGGTCCTGGCCTCCCGCATGGTGCGCGACTACGTCGAGCAGTACTACACGCCCGCGGCGCAATCGCTGCGCAAGACGATCGCACCCGCCGACGGCGACGTAGCCGCGGCAAGCGGCGGCGCGTTCGGCGCCGCCCGCGAGCTGGCCGCCTATCGCCGGCGCGCCCACGAGGCATGGCCGAAGATCGTGATCACCGACGTCGACAGCACCGGCCTGCCGGACAGTCCGGTGCTCGGCTCCAAGCTGACCCTGACCGCCACCGTGCAGCTGGCCGGGCTGGCGGCCGACGAGGTCACGGTGCAGGCGGTGGTCGGCCGGGTCGACGCCAGCGATGCGCTGCTGGAGCCGGTCACCGTCGAGATGTCGTATACCGGCACCGCCGAGGGAGGCAACCAGGTGTTCTCGACGACAACGCCGCTCCCGCTGGCGGGGTCGGTCGGATACACGGTGCGCGTGCTGCCCCACCATCCGCTGCTGGCGGCCGGCAACGAACTCGGTCTGGTCACCCTGGCCCGCTAGGCCAGCCCCTCAAGCCGACAGACCCTGTTGCGAGCCGGCCCGCAGCCGCTGTAGCGCCTCGCGCACCTGCGCCCCGTTGGTGGTCTGCCAGAACGGCGGCAGCGAGGCTCGCAGGTAGCCGCCGTACCCGGCGGTCACCATGCGTGAGTCGAGCACCGCGACCACCCCGCGGTCGGTGACGCGGCGCAACAGCCGGCCCGACCCCTGCGCCAGCAGCAGCGCGGCGTGGCTGGCGGCGACGGCCATGAAGCCGTTGCCGCCGCGCGCGGCGACCGCACGCTGCCGCGCGCTCAGCAACGGGTCGTCCGGGCGGGGGAACGGGATGCGGTCGATCAGCACCAACGACAGCGACGGCCCGGGCACGTCGACGCCCTGCCACAGCGACAGCGTGCCGAACAGTGAGGTCTGCGGCTCGGCGCTGAACTGCTCGACCAGCGCCGACGTGCTGTCGTCGCCCTGGCACAGCACCGGTGTCGACAGCCGTTCGCGCATGGCCTCGGCCGTCGCGCGGGCCGCCCGCATCGACGAGAACAACCCGAGGGTGCGCCCGTCGGCGGCGGTGACCAGCTCGGCGATCTCGGTCAGCTGTTCGGCCGAGCCGACGCCGTCGCGCCCGGGTGGCGGCAGGTGCGCGGCCACATAAAGGATTCCGGCCTTGGCGTGCTCGAACGGCGAACCCACGTCCAGGCCGCGCCAGCGTGCGTCGCCGTCGTCGCTCGAGCCGGCGGTCAGGCCCCACGCGGCGGCCATGGCGTCGAAAGAGCCGCCGATCGTCAGCGTCGCCGACGTCAGCACCACCGTCGAACGCGAGAACACTCGGGTTCGCAGCAGGCCGGCGACCGACAGCGGGGCCACCCGCAACACCGGGCGGGATGTACCCCTGATCTCCTCGTGCTCGAGCCACACGACGTCGGTGCGGTCGGGGATGGCCGGGCCGAAGGATGCCAGCACGCGTGAGGCGGTGTCCGAGATTTCGCTCAGTGCCGCAACGGCTTCGGCGCGTGCCGACGCGGCCTTGGGGTCATTGGTGCTGTCGATCGCGGAGCGCGCCGCGTTCGCCACGTCGCGCAGCGAGGTCAGGTAGGTCGCCAGCTCCTCGTCGAGGCGATCGATGCGGCCCGGGGTGCCGTCGTGGATGGCCGCGGCGAAGGTGGCCGTCGTCGCGTCGAGGCGCTGGACCAACTCCGGGCTCACCAACCGGCTGATCCGCCGCGAGGCGACACCGAGGGCGGCCGACGTCAGCTCCGCGGTGGCCACCGAGGTCACCCGGTCCACCAACTCGTGTGCTTCGTCGACGACCAGCAGCGCGTGCTCGGGCAGCACCGCCGACTCGGACACCGCGTCGATGGCCAGCAGTGCGTGGTTGGTGACCACGACATCGGCGCGGCCGGCCAGGCCCCTGGCCCGCTCGGAGAAGCATTCGGCGCCGAACGGGCAGCGGGCGACCCCGAGGCATTCCCGCGCGGAAACGCTGACCTGCGACCAGGATCGGTCGGGAACGCCGGGCTTCAGATCGTCGCGGTCACCGGATTCGGTGGTCGATGCCCACTCGGTGAGCCGTTGCACGTCGCGGCCCAGGGCGCTGACCGCCATGGGGTTGAAGAGTTCCTCCTGCGGCCGGTCGTCGGTTTCTTCTCCGTCGGCTGCCCCGCCGTTGTGAATCTTGTTCAAGCACAGATAGTTTCGCCGCCCTTTGAGCAACGCGAATTGCGGGCGGCGCGGCAGCGCATCGGCCAGCGAATCGATCAACCGGGGCAGATCGCGATCGACGAGCTGGCGCTGCAGCGCGATGGTGGCCGTCGACACGACAACGGGGGAGTCGGCGCGCAGAGCGTGCACGATCGCGGGGACCAAATAGGCGAGCGACTTGCCGGTGCCGGTGCCGGCCTGTACGACGAGGTGCTCGTCGGTCTCGAAGGCCTGCGCCACCGCGGCAGCCATCTGCTGTTGGCCGCCGCGTTCGCTGCCGCCGAGCGCGGCCACGGCGGTGGCCAGCAGCTCGGGCACGGACACGTCGGACGTGGTCACTCCCTTGGTCAGGCCCGGATTTGCGTCGTCGTGACCGCGGGCTCGCCGTGCGACAAGTTCAATCCCTCCCACGGCAGACTGCGCAGCCCGGAAGCTACCAGCTCGCGCGCCGCGGCGATGTTCGGTTTGGACACCAGCTCTCCGCCACGAACCAGCGGAACGGTCAACACCCGAGCCGATTCACAGACGTCGGGCTGATGGCCGGCCGGATACAGGATCTCCTCGGTGATGATGCCGGAGCTGCGGGAGGTGCGCAGCGCCTCTTTGCGCCCGCCGTGGGATTCCTTGTGGCTGCTGCGCTTCTGCACCGCCAGGCCATCGACTTCGACGAGCTTGTAAACCATGTTCGCCGTCGGCGCGCCCGAGCCCGTCACCAGCGACGTGCCGACGCCGTAACTGTCCACCGGCTCGGCGGCCAACGCGGCGATGGAGAACTCGTCGAGGTCACCGGAGACAACGATGCGGGTCCGGGTGGCTCCCAGCTCGTCGAGCTGCTGGCGCACCTGGCGGGCCAGCACCCCCAGCTCGCCGGAGTCGATGCGCACCGCACCGAGCCCGGTGCCGGCGGCGGCCACGGCGTTGGCCACGCCGGTCGTCACGTCATAGGTGTCCACCAGCAGGGTGGTGTCGACGCCGAGCGCCTCAACCTGCGTCCGGAAGGCCGCCAATTCGGTCGATTCCGCCGGGGCGTCGGCGCGCGCGTGCAGCATGGTGAACGCGTGCGCGGAGGTGCCCTCGGCCGGTATTCCGTAGCAGCGCCGGGCCTCCAGGTTGGAGGATGCGGCGAAGCCGGCGATGTAGGCCGCGCGGGCCGCGGCGATCGCCGCGTGTTCGTGGGTTCGCCGTGATCCCATCTCGATCAGCGGGCGTCCCCTGGCCGCGCTCACCATCCGGGCGGCGGCCGACGCGACCGCGGTGTCGTGATTGAAGATGGACAGCGCCAGCGTTTCGAGCACCACGCATTCGGCGAATGTCCCGCTCACCGACAGCACCGGGGATCCGGGGAAGTACAGCTCGCCTTCGGCGTAGCCGTCGATATCGCCGCCGAACCGAAAATCACGCAAGTACCGCAACGCATCTGAGTCGAGGAATTGCCCTAGCGACTGGCAGGCCGCGTCGTCGAAGGTGAATTGCGGCAGCGCCTCGAGCAGCCGGCCGGTTCCGGCGACCACGCCGTAACGACGCCCTTCGGGAAGACGGCGGGCAAAAAGTTCGAAGGTGGTCCGGCGATGGGCGCTGCCGTCTCGCAGCGCCGCCGCCAACATCGTCAACTCGTACTTGTCGGTCAGCAGCCCAGTGACGACCGGGTCGTTCATTCCATAACGGTATCGGCTACCGGCTGGGCTCGGTAACGTCGTCCATCCCTCGGTATCGTGTAGGCCATGGTTGTTATGTCAGCGCCCACCAAGCCGGGCACTACAGGACAACGCGAGTCCGCGCCGGTAGAGGCCACGGCGAGCCCGTGGGTCACGATCGTCTGGGATGACCCGGTCAACCTGATGACCTACGTCACATACGTGTTCCAGAAGCTGTTCGGCTACAGCGAGCCGCACGCCACCAAACTGATGCTGCAGGTGCACAACGAAGGCAAGGCCGTGGTGTCCGCCGGCAGCCGGGAGTCCATGGAAGTCGACGTGTCCAAGCTGCACGCCGCCGGTTTGTGGGCGACGCTGCAGCAGGATCGCTGAAACTCGAGGCGCTGGCGATTCCCTGTGCGCAAATGGAAGCGCGTCGAGACCGCGGATGGTCCCCGTTTTCGGTCCGCCCTGGCGTCCCATGAGGCAGCCCTGCTCAAAAACCTGGCCACCGCGATGATCGGTTTGCTCGATGAGCGTGAATCTTCCTCTCCGGCAGACGAACTCGAAGAAATCACCGGCATCAAGACCGGCAATGCAGACCCGCCGAAAGATCCCACGCTGCGCCGGCTGTTGCCCGACTTTTATCGACACGACGACAACGACACCGCGCTCCCCGACGACGCGGACAGCCTCAACGCCGCACTGCGCAGCCTGCATGAGCCGGGCATCGTCGACGCCAAACGCGTTGCCGCGCAGCGGTTATTGAGTACGGTCCCCGAGGATGGCGGCCGATTCGAGCTGAGCGAGGAAGACGCAAACTGTTGGGTCGCGGCGGTCAACGACATCCGGCTGACGTTGGCAGTCATGCTCGAGGTCGGCCCGGAGGGCCCGGAGCGGCTGCCGGCCGACCATCCGCTGGCCGTGCACTTCGACGTATATCAGTGGCTGACCGTCCTGCAGGAGTACCTGGTGTTGGTGCTCATGGGGTCCCGATGACCGTGACGGACGCCGGATGAACGCGATCACCGACGTCGGCGGCATCCGCGTCGGCCATTACCAACGACTGGACCCCGAGGCCTCCCTGGGAGCCGGGTGGGCGTGCGGCGTCACCGTGGTGCTTCCCCCACCGGGGACCGTCGGCGCGGTCGATTGTCGCGGCGGTGCGCCCGGCACCCGGGAGACCGACCTGCTGGACCCGGCCAACACCGTGCGGTTCGTGGACGCGGTGCTGCTCGCCGGCGGCTGTGCCTACGGCCTGGCCGCCGCCGACGGCGTCATGCGATGGCTGGAAGAACACGAACGTGGCGTGGCGATGGGCGAGGGCGTGGTGCCCATCGTGCCGGGAGCGGTGATCTTCGATCTGCCGGTCGGTGGCTGGCAGTGCCGCCCGACGGCCGAGTTCGGCTACCTGGCCTGCGCGGCCGCCGACGACGCCGCGGGGGGCGCAGCGATGGGCGTCGGGACCGTCGGCGCCGGGGTAGGCGCCCGGGCCGGAGCGCTCAAGGGCGGGGTCGGGACCGCCTCGCGGACGCTGCCGAACGGTGTGACCGTCGGGGCGGTGGCCGTGGTGAACTCCGCGGGCGAGGTCGTCGACCGGGCCACCGGTTTGCCGTGGATGGCGGACTTGATCCGGGAGTTCGGACTCCAGCCGCCGCCACCCGCGCAGATCGACGCGTTCGCCCAGTTGCCGACCGCGTCGGACCCGCTGGACAACCCCCTCAACACCGTCATCGCGGTGGTGGCCACCGATGCCGCCCTGAGCGCGGCGGCGTGTCGGCGGGTGGCCATCTCCGCCCACGACGGCCTGGCGCGCAGCATCCGCCCGGCGCACACGCCGGTCGACGGGGACACGGTGTTCGTCCTGGCCACCGGGGCGGTCGAGGTCGATCCCCCCGCCGATGCGCCGGCCGCGTTCTCCCCGGAGACGCGGCTGGTCACCGAGGTCGGTGTCGCCGCGGCCGATTGCTTGGCACAAGCGGTGCTGGGCGGCGTGCTGTCCGCTGAATCGATCGCCGGTATACCGAGCTTCCGCGACGTGCTGCCCGGCGCGTTCGGCCGATGAGGAATCCGTCGAACGCTGCGCCGGTAGCCTTGACGGTGCCGGAAACACGCTGGAAGGGCAGCCATGGGTAAGACCGCTCCGAGGGCACCCGCCGCCCAGACGAAAAAGCGGTCCACGGCGATGGTGGGCGCCGCCACGATCCTCACCTTCGTCGCGTTGCTCTACCTCGTCGAGCTGATCGATCAGATGACCCGGCATTCGCTGGACGCCAACGGCATCAGGCCCCTGGAGACCGACGGCCTGTGGGGCATCGTCTTCGCCCCGGTATTGCACGAGAGCTGGCAACACCTGATGGCCAACACCGTGCCGCTGCTCGTCCTGGGATTCCTCTTGACGCTGGCAGGGCTGTCCCGGTTCGTCTGGGCGACCGCGATCGTGTGGATCCTGGGTGGCTTCGGCACCTGGCTCATCGGCGACGTCGGCAGCAGCTGCGGTCCCACCGACCACATCGGGGCTTCCGGGCTGATTTTCGGCTGGCTGGCCTTCTTGCTGGTGTTCGGGATTTTCGTCCGCCGGGTGTCCAATATCATCGTCGGGCTGCTCGTCATGTTCGCCTACGGCGGCATCCTGCTCGGCGCCATGCCGGTGCTCGGCCTGTGCGGTGGCGTGTCCTGGCAGGGTCACCTGTGCGGAGCGATCGCCGGCGTCGCGGCCGCCTATATGTTGTCTGCACCGGAACGCAAGGCACGCGCGGGAAGGACGGCCGGCGCCACGTCGCCGCGACCCAAGACATGAGCTCACCGCTTGCCCCGGTCGGGGTCTTCGACTCCGGTGTCGGGGGACTCACCGTCGCGCGGGCGATCATCGACCAGTTACCCGACGAGGACATCATCTACGTCGGCGACACCGGCCACGGGCCCTACGGCCCGTTGACCATCCCCGAAGTCCGAGCGCACGCGTTGGCCATCGGCGACGACCTCGTCGGCCGCGACGTCAAAGCGTTGGTCATCGCCTGCAACACGGCATCCGCGGCCTGCCTGCGGGATGCCCGTGAACGCTACGACGTGCCCGTCGTCGAGGTGATCCTGCCCGCGGTGCGCCGCGCGGTCGCCACCACGCGCAACGGACGCATCGGCGTCATCGGCACACAGGCGACCATCAACTCGCACGCCTACCAGGACGCGTTCGCCGGCGCCCGCGACACCGAGATCACCGCGGTGGCCTGCCCGCGGTTCGTCGACTTCGTCGAGCGCGGCGTGACCAGCGGGCGTCAGGTGCTCGGATTGGCCGAGGGCTACCTGGAGCCGCTGCAGCGGGCGCAGATCGACACGCTGGTGCTCGGATGCACGCACTATCCGCTGTTGTCCGGGCTCATCCAATTGGCGATGGGAGAGCACGTGACGTTGGTTTCCAGCGCCGAGGAAACCGCCAAGGAAGTGCTTCGGGTGCTTACCGAACGGGACTTGCTTCGCCCCCATGATGCGTCGCCCGCGACTCGCGTCTTTGAAGCCACCGGCGACCCCGAGGCATTCACCACATTGGCCGCGCGATTCCTCGGTCCCGCGGTGTCCGGAGTCCAGCCCGTTGAGCGGGTGCGCATTGAATGACGGCCGGGCGGGATTCTCCTCGCACGAATGCGGCGATGTTTTCGGCATGGTTCCATCGGGCATGGCACAGTGGTGTCCGTGCGAATAACCGTGCTCGGCTGCTCGGGCAGCGTGGTGGGTCCGGATTCGCCTGCGTCGGGTTATCTGCTCCGGGCACCGGACACTCCGCCACTGGTCATCGACTTCGGCGGGGGCGTTCTCGGCGCGCTGCAACGCTATGCCGATCCCGGTTCCGTGCATGTGCTTTTGTCGCATTTGCACGCCGACCATTGTTTGGATTTGCCCGGACTGTTCGTATGGCGGCGCTACCACCCGACGCGCCCGCTCGGTAAGGCATTGCTGTACGGCCCCGGCGATACCTGGTCGCGGTTGGGCGCGGCGTCGTCACCCTACGGCGGTGAGATCGACGATTGTTCGGACATCTTCGACGTTCGTCATTGGGTCGACGGCGAGCCGGTGACGATCGGGGCGCTGACGGTGGCGCCGCGGGTGGTGGCTCATCCGACCGAGTCCTACGGCCTGCGGATCACCGACCCCTCTGGCGCATCGTTCGTCTATAGCGGTGACACCGGCGTCTGCGATCAGCTTGTCGAGTTGGCTCGCGGTGCCGATGTTTTTCTCTGCGAGGCCTCCTGGACGCACTCGGAGGACCGTCCGCCCGCGCTGCATCTGTCGGGGACCGAGGCCGGCCGCGCCGCGGCTGAGGCCGGTGTTCGCGAACTGTTGCTGACCCATATCCCGCCGTGGACCTCGCGTGAGGATGTGATCAGCGAGGCCAAGGCCGAGTTCGACGGTCCCGTGCATGCGGTGGTGTGCGGTGAGACGTTCGATATCCGCCGCTCCGAAAGGGTCTGAGCACACCGGGTTGGCTAGTGTTGCTCGGGTGACGAGACGAGAAGACGGCCGCCTTGACGACGAGCTTCGGCCCGTGGTCATTACCCGCGGTTTCACTGATCACCCCGCCGGTTCGGTACTGGTCGAATTCGGCAACACCAAGGTCATGTGCACCGCCAGCGTGACCGAGGGCGTGCCGCGCTGGCGCAAGGGGTCGGGCCTGGGGTGGCTGACCGCGGAGTACGCGATGTTGCCGTCGGCGACCCACACGCGCTCGGATCGCGAATCGGTGAAGGGCCGGCTGTCGGGACGCACCCAGGAGATCAGCCGGCTGATCGGGCGGTCGCTGCGGGCCTGCATCGACCTGGCGGCGTTGGGGGAGAACACCATCGCGGTCGACTGTGACGTGCTGCAAGCCGACGGGGGCACCCGCACCGCGGCCATCACGGGTGCGTTTGTGGCGTTGGCCGACGCGGTGACCTATCTCGGCGCGTTGGGGAAGCTGTCGGACCCCCGGCCGTTGTCGTGCGCCATCGCGGCGGTCAGCGTCGGCGTGGTCGACGGCAGGGTCCGGGTGGACCTGCCCTACGAGGAGGACGCCCGCGCCGAGGTGGACATGAACGTCGTCGCCACCGACACCGGCACCCTCGTCGAGGTTCAGGGCACCGGTGAGGGGGCGACCTTCCCCCGTTCGACGCTGGACAAACTGCTCGACGTGGCGCTGGCCGCCTGTGACAAGTTGTTCGCCGCCCAGCGCGAGGCGCTGCAGCAGCCATACCCCGGTGTGCTCCCGGAGGGGACTCCGGCGCCGAAGGCGTTCGGCAGCTGACCCGCCTGCTGGTCGCCAGCCGCAACCCGAAGAAGCTGGCCGAGTTGCGCCGGGTGCTCGACGCCGCCGGCCTGACGGGATTGACGTTGGTGTCGCTGGACGACGTCGCGCCGTTCGAGGAAGCGCCGGAGACGGGCGCGATCTTCGAGGACAACGCCCTGGCCAAGGCGCGGGATGCGTTCGCCGCGAGCGGGTTGGCAAGTGTGGCCGACGATTCCGGACTGGAGGTGGCCGCGCTGGGCGGCATGCCCGGTGTGCTGTCGGCGCGTTGGGCGGGCACGCACGGCGATGACGCGAGCAACACCGCGTTGCTGTTGGCGCAATTGCGCGACGTGCCCGACGGGCGCCGCGGCGCGGCGTTCGTGTCCGCCTGTGCGCTGGTCTCGGCCGCCGGCGAGGTCGTCGTGCGCGGCGAGTGGCCCGGCCGCATCGCCGCCGGACCACGCGGCGAGGGCGGCTTCGGCTACGACCCGGTATTCGTTCCCGATGGGCACGACCGCACGGCAGCAGAGCTGAGTCCGACGGAGAAGGACGCCGTTTCACATCGCGGTCGCGCGCTGCGGCTGCTGTTGCCGGCGCTGGAAACGCTGGCCCGATCCGGGGGCTAGGCGGCGGTACTTCGCGATGCCGGGCCGACGTCGACAACACGCGTCTCACCAGTCCCGGCTCGGGGGTGGTTGGGCCATTTGCCCGCCTTTGAGCGACAAATTGTTGCTCCGCGGCGTTGTCGCTCAAAGGTGGGCATTCGCGTGCCGTCCCCGGGAGGGGTCAAACGTGGCGAAGCGACCTAAAGACCGAAACGCGCCTTGACGTCCCTGGTTTGGAAGTGCTCGACGATGATGCCGAGCAGCGGGATGGTCCCGGACAGCAGCACGCCGACCGTCTTGCCGAGCGGCCAGCGCACCTTGATCGCCAGGTTGAACGCGGTCAACACGTAGACGAAATACACCCAGCCGTGCACCACTTCGATCCACCGGATCTCGTGGCCGAAGGCGAGGTGCGAGACGATCTCGTAGCACAGCGCGATGAGCCACAGACCTGTCGTCCACGCCATGATCCGGTAGCCGAGCAGCGCGGTGCGGATCTTGTCGACGGGCACTGCGGGCACTGGTGATCCGGGCGTCTCCGGTGTGATCATGCGGTTGTCCTCTTTTGCTTTTCGGCATCTTGGGCGGCGAGTTCGGCCAGGTAGTCGTTGTACTCCCGCAGCGCCGGGTCGTCGGGTGACTGCGGTGTGGGCTTGGGTCGCTCGGGGAGCAGTCCGGCGGGTATCTCCGTCACGGCGTCGGTGCCGCGCGGCTCTGGTGGTTCCTCTTCGTAGCGAACGAATTTGCGGTACGCATACACGCAGAACCACGCGAACAGCGGCCATTGCAGTGCATAGCCGAGATTCTGAAATGAGCCGGCGACGGATTGATATCTGGTCCACTGCCACCAGCCCAGGGCCAGGCAGCCGCATGCCGCGACGAACACCAGGGCGACCAGCGCGGGTCTGCGACGGTGTGTAGTGGACACCCCCTGACCGTACCGCTCAGGATTTGGGCCCGGCGAATTCGACGAGGCGCACGATGGCTCGACCCGGGTGCATCCGGCGGTACGATCGGCACGCCGCGGGCGTGGCGAAATTGGCAGACGCGATGGTTTTAGGTGCCATTGCTCGAAAGAGCTTGAGGGTTCGAGTCCCTCCGCCCGCACTGATTTCGACGCCGGTCACGACAGGAAGCGGGCGCGCACCTCCGGCGCCGGCAGCGGGCAACTGTCGTACTTGCCGAAGACCCGATAGCGGATCGCGGCGAATCGGTCGTAGAGCCAGTCGCGCACGGGCGTCGGCACGAGGCGGGCGACCTTGAGCACCTTCCACGGGCCGCCGAGATAGTCCACTACGCGCAACGCGGCCTCGGACCGGACGGCCACCCGTTCCGATGGCTGGCCGGGATCATCGACGAACACCACCGAGTCGACGTCTCCCATGTCCGGGTGGCGCTCGATGATCGCTTTGGCGAAGACGCTCTCCAGGGCCGCAAAGCGCAGCGGACCGCCGGGGTCGACGCGAAGGATCGTGCGCACCGCCCGGTTGCAGACCCCGCAGACACCGTCGTACAGCAGCACCGGGGCCACTGTCTCCCTGTTCATATCTCCCAGGTTACCGACGGTGCCGAATGTGGACAGGGGCCGAGGTTGACCTATGGTAAGGCAACCCTTAGTTTGTGGGGTAACGTACCAAGTCGTGACCGGCTGGCCGGTGATCCGCGGCACGGTGCCGCCCGCGCGGGGTTGCGGCAGCTGCCGGATTCACAATTCGTGCGGCCTCGACGGCCGCATCGATCCGTGGCCTCGTGGCGGTGATCCCGTGGAGTCGTCACACCGGTGAGGGCGTCGCGGCGCGCAGCGCCGCGGGAAAGGACCGCCAATGGCACGCGGATTCTCCGGTGCGATGTTGCGCAGCTTCGGCGCGCGCGACCACACCGCGACGGTGATCGAAACCGTCCGGATCGCGCCGCACTTCGTGCGGGTACGCATGACCTGCCCGACGCTGTTCGAAGACGTGGATGCCGAACCGGCCGCATGGCTGCGGTTCTGGTTCCCGGATCCGGATGGATCGAAAACGGAGTTCCAGCGCGCCTACACGATTTCGGAGGCGGACATCGCGGCCGGGCGCTTCGCGGTCGACATCGTGCTGCACGATCCCGCCGGACCGGCGTCGCTCTGGGCGCGCACCGTAGCGCCCGGCGCCACTATCGCCGTCATGGCGCTGATGGGTTCGTCGCGGTTCGACGTGCCCGACGAGCAGCCGGCCGGATATCTGCTCATCGGTGACTCGGCGTCCATCCCGGGAATGAACGGGATCATCGGCGTCGTCCCCGACGACGTCCCGATCGAGATGTACCTCGAAAAGCACGACGACAACGACACATTGATCCCGATCGCGCAGCACCCCCGGCTGCGACTGCATTGGGTTGCCCGCCACGACGAGAAATCCCTTGCCGCGGCGATCGAAAGCCGAGATTGGTCCGACTGGTATGCGTGGGCGACGCCGGAGGCCACGACGCTCAAGCAGGTGCGAACCCGGCTGCGTGACGAGTTCGGCTTTCCCAAATCCGAGGTACACGCCCAGGCCTATTGGAGCGCCGGGCGCGCGATGGGCACCCGCCGCGGTGATGAGCCCGAGGGATCCGAAAGTGTCGCGCTCACCGTTTCTCCGGAAGAGGTTGCGGCGCAGCTGGAGTCGGCTCAGCCAATTCCCGGCACGACGCCCGCCCCAGTGTCTCGCGGAAACTGGCGCGCCCAGGCCGCCGGCCGATTGCTCGCGCCGCTGCGGTCGGCGCTGATCGCCTCCGGTGCATTGCAGGCGGTGATCACGCTGGTGCAACTGGCGCCGTTCGTGCTGCTGGTCGAGCTGGCCCGGCTCCTGGTATCCGGGGCGCCCGCCTCCCGGCTGTGGAACATCGGCATCGCCGCGGTGTCGCTGTTGGGTTTGGGGGCGTTGCTCGGTGCCGCGCTCACACTCTGGCTCCATGTGATCGACGCGCGATTCGCCCGTGATCTGCGTTCGGGTTTGTTGCGCAAGCTGTCTCGGCTACCGCTGGGCTGGTTCACCGCCCGCGGGTCGGGTTCGATCAAGCAGCTGCTACAGGACGACACGCTGTCCCTGCACTACCTGGTCACCCATGCCATCCCGGATGCGGTCGCCGCGGCCGTCGCGCCGGTTGCGGTGCTGGTCTATCTCTTCGTTGTCGACTGGCGGGTGGCGCTGGTGTTGTTCGCGCCCGTCCTGGTCTACCTGGTGCTGACGTCGTCCCTCACGATTCAGTCGGGCCCGCGCATCCCGCAGTCGCAGCGCTGGGCGGAGACGATGAGCGGCGAGGCCGGGGCCTATCTGGAAGGCCAGCCGGTGATCCGCGTCTTCGGCGGTGCCGCCGCGTCGAGTTTCCGGCGCCGCCTGGACGAATACGTCGGCTTCCTGGTTGCCTGGCAGCGCCCGCTGGCCGGCAAGAAGGCGTTCATGGATCTGGTCACCCGCCCCTCGACGTTCCTGTGGCTCATCGCGGCCACCGGCACCCTGCTGATCGTCGGCGGCCGGATGGATCCGGTGAACCTGCTGCCATTCTTGTTGCTGGGCACCACCTTCGGTGCGCGACTGCTCGGGATTGCGTACGGCCTGGGCGGCATCCGCGTCGGCATGTTGGCCGCCCGGCGACTGCAGAACACGCTCGACGAACCCGAACTCGCCGTGCGCGGCCAAGGCGAACCCAACGGGAAATCGTCGAAGGCGGTGGTGTTCGACAACGTCAGTTTCGGCTACCGCCCCGGCGTCCCGGTGATCCACGACGTGTCGCTGACCTTGCGGCCCGGCACGGTCACCGCGCTGGTCGGACCGTCTGGATCGGGCAAGTCGACGCTGGCCGCCCTGCTGGCCCGGTTCCACGACGTCGAACAGGGTTCGATACACGTTGGGGGACAGGATATTCGGTCGATGACCGCCGACCAGCTCTACGCCCAGGTCGGATTCGTGCTGCAGGAAACGCAGTTGGTGCACGGCACCGTGGCCGAAAATATCGCGCTGGCCGTGCCCGATGCCACCGCGGAACGCATCGAACAGGCGGCGCGCGAGGCGCAGATCCACGACCGCGTCATGCGGCTGCCGGACGGCTACGACACCATGCTGGGCGCCGGCACCGGCCTGTCCGGCGGGGAGCGCCAACGCCTCACCATCGCCCGCGCGATTCTGGCCGACACCGAAATTCTGATCCTCGACGAAGCCACCGCGTTCGCCGACCCGGAATCGGAATATCTTGTGCAGCAAGCGCTCAACCGTTTGACGCAGGACCGCACCGTGCTGGTGATCGCCCATCGACTGCACACCATCACCCGGGCCCACCAGATCGTCGTGCTCGATCACGGCCGCATCGTCGAACGCGGAACCCACGACGAGTTGCTGGGCGCCGACGGCCGGTACCGGCGCCTGTGGGAGGGCGGCCGCCGCGACCAGGTGGCTGCCGGCGCGGCCGGGGAGGGTGCCCGATGATTCGCACGTGGTTGAGTCTGGTCCCGGCGGGTCGCCGCAACCGGGTCATCGCCTACACGGTGCTGGCCTTGATCTCGGTCGTCGTGCGGGCGGTGGCCACCGTCCTGCTGGTTCCCTTGGTGGGCGCCTTGTTCGGCGACGTCCCGCAGCGCGCGATGGTCTGGCTGGGCTGGCTGACCGCCGCCACGATGCTGGGCTGGGTGATCGACACCGCGACAGCGCGCATCGGCTTCAACCTGGGTTTCGCCGTGCTGGACCACAGCCAGCATGACGTGGCGGACCGCCTGCCCGGCGTGCGGCTGGATTGGTTCACCGCCGAGCACACCGCGACGGCGCGCCAGGCGATCGCCGCGACCGGCCCAGAACTCGTCGGTCTCGTCGTCAATCTGCTCACGCCGCTGATCTCGGCCGTGCTGCTGCCCGCGGCCATCGCGGTGGTCCTGTTGCCGGTCTCCTGGCAGCTGGGCCTCGCCGCCCTGGGCGGCCTGCCGCTGATGTTGGGCGCGCTGTGGGCGTCGGCACGCCTGGCGCGCCGCGCCGATTCCACTGCGGCCGAGGCCAATAGCGCGCTCACCGAACGAATCATCGAGTTCGCCCGAACCCAGCAGGCGTTGCGCGCCGCGCGACGCGTCGAGCCGGCCAGAAGCCTGGTCGGCGATGCGCTGGCCGCACAGCACGGCGCGACCATGCGCCTGCTCTCCATGCAGGTCCCGGGTCAGCTGCTGTTCAGCCTCGCCAGCCAGCTGGCCCTGATCCTGCTGGCCGGGGCGACCACCGCGCTGACGGTGAACGGAACGCTCACGGTGGCCGAGGCGATCGCATTGATCGTCGTCATCGTGCGCTACCTCGAGCCGTTCACCACCATCAGCGAGTTGGCGCCGGCGCTCGAAAGCACCCGCGGCACGCTCGACAACATCCGTGCCGTGCTCACCGCGCCGCTGATGAACGCGGGAGCCGCGATATTGGCGGGCGCCGCGGCGCCGCGTATCGAATTCGACGACGTCGTGTTCCGGTACCCAGCTGTCGGTGGCGCCACCGACCTGGTGCTCGACGGGGTGAGCTTCTCCTTGGAGGCGGGAAGCACGACGGCGATCGTCGGGCCGTCCGGGTCGGGGAAGAGCACCATCCTGGCGCTGATCGCCGGGCTGCACGAGCCCACCCGCGGCCGGGTGCTGATCGACGGCGTCGACGCGGCGACGCTGGACGCCGAAGCGCGGCGCGCGGCAAGCAGCGTCGTGTTCCAGCATCCCTATCTGTTCCACGGGTCGGTCCGCGACAACGTGTTCGCCGGAGATCCCGGCGCCGGCGATGACCGGTTCAGGCGGGCGGTGACGCTCGCGCGCGTCGACGAGCTCGTCGCAAGGCTGCCCGACGGCGCCGACAGCGTCGTCGGTGAAGCGGGCTCGGCGCTCTCGGGCGGTGAACGGCAGCGCGTCAGCATCGCCCGCGCGTTGCTCAAACCCGCACCGATACTGCTGGTAGACGAGGCGACCAGCGCGCTGGACACCGAGAACGAAGCCGCCGTGGTCGACGCGCTCACCGCCGACCCGCAATCGCGCACCCAGGTGATCGTTGCGCACCGTCTGGCCAGCATCAGCCACGCCGACCGCGTCCTGTTTCTCGACAACGGGCGGGTGGTCGAGGACGGCACGGTCGACGAATTGCTCGCTGCGGGCGGTCGTTTCGACGAATTCTGGCGGCAGCAGCACGAGGCCGCCGAATGGCGCATTCTGGCCGAGTAGATTGCCACGGCTGACCGCAACTCTTGCGGTATGCCTTACAGTTGGTCAGTCGGACGGAGCTGTCTGCGTACAGGAGGCGTGCTGCTTATGAGTGCTGTGCTGTCGATACCGCGTTATCCCGGCGACGTGACCCCGGCCTGGTTGTCGGCCGCGCTCAGTGGGCGCGGCGCGGCCGTCGAGGTCGCCGACGTGGACGTGGTCGCGATCGGCACCGGGCAGACCGGGGCCACCTACCGGGTGACCGCCCGCTATGCGACGGATCCCGGTGACCTGCCGCAGACGTTTGTGATCAAACTGCCGGCCCAGGACGACACCGTGCGCGACCGGGTGGTCATCGGCTATCGCAGCGAATGCGCGTTCTATTCCTCGGTGGCGGATCGGGTACAGGTGCCGACGCCGCAATGTTTCTACTCCGAGATCACCGAGGACGCAATGGATTTCGCCCTGCTGCTCGCTGATCAAGCGCCTGCGGTGCAGGGCGATCAGCTCATCGGCTGCGGTGAAGCCGAAGCGCGCCTTGCGGTTAACGCGCTGGCCGGTCTGCACGCGCCCAGCTGGTGCGACCCCGTCTGGCTTGATTTCCCCGGCATCGCGTTTGGCCGGCCGGATGAGGCCGGTGCGGGCGGCATGGGCGAAGTGGCGAAGATGAGCGCCGACATCACGTTGGAGAAGCTGGGCGACCGCATGAGCGCCGAAGACCGCGATACCTTCAGCGCGGCAATGGGTTTGATCACACCGTGGTTGTTGTCCGAGTACGACCGGTTCGCGTTGCTGCACGGCGACTACCGTCTGGACAACCTGCTGTTCGATCCGGACCGAACCAGCGTCAGCGTGGTCGACTGGCAGACGCTCGGCGTGGGTTTGCCGACCCGAGATCTCGCCTACTTCACCGCAACCAGCCTCAATTCGCAGCTGCGCGCCGGCATCGAAGAAGAGCTGGTCACCGACTACCATCGCTCGCTGACGGCCGGCGGGGTCAGCGACTACGACCACGAAACATGTTGGCGTGATTACCGGCTCGGGGTGTTGCAAGCGCCACTGATCTCGGCGCTGGGGTTCGCGTTCGCCGCCGCGACCGAGCGTGGCGACGACATGGTGCTGGCCATGCTCAGCCGCGGCTGCCAGGCGATCCGCGAGCTGGGCACGCTGGAGCTGATCGGCTGAGACCTCAGAGGTCGCCGGTGAAGTCGGCGCTCAGCCAACGATCCGGCCGGATGGTGAACAGCGCCTCCTCGGCGCCTTCCATGCTGCGGACGAACGCACGCCCGCCTTCCTCGCCGAGGTAGCGAATGGCGATGGCTTCCTGCACGTCGGCCGGGGCAGGGTTGGTGGTGTCGACCACCGCGCCCTCGACCACGACGTACTGATACGGCGGCTCCTCGCGCTGGACGACCAGCGTCACCACCCCGGACCGCTCGATGAGCCGCGCCTTGCGACTGGACGGCCCGGTCATGATCCGGATGTTGCCGCCCGGCGTGTAGTCGTACCAGATCGGGACACTGGCCGGCGGCCGGCCGTCGGTCGCCGCGACGGACAGCACGCCGACGTGCTTGGCGGCCAGGAACTCCTGACGCTCGGTTTCGGTGAAGGCTTTCATGTGGCCTGACAGCGCGGATGCCCGACGATCTATTCCCGGGTGGTCAGTACACCTAGTACTGCGTCGAGCCCTGATCGACCGGGATCTGCGCGGCGGTGACCTTGCGCGACTCGTCGCTGGCCAGCCAGCACACGGTATCGGCGATCTCCTCCGGCTCGGCGACCCAGTCCGGCAGGAACGGCGTGAGGACGTGGGAGAGCTGCGGGTTGGTTTCCATCGTCTTGCCCACCGCCGTGACCATGTCGCCCGATCCCATCGGTGTATTCACCGGTCCGGGATGAACACTGTTCACCCGGATCGAATGCTTACCCAGCTCGGCGGCGAAGGCCCGCGCCAGCCCGGTGACGGCGTGCTTACTAGCGGTGTAGTGAATCATGAACGGCTGCATCTTCATACCGGCAGCGGAACTGATCAGGATGATGGAGCCGCCGCGGCCGCCTTCGATGATCTTGTCCGCCCCGGCCATCACGGTGTTCCAGGTGCCGGTCACGTTGATGTCCATGACGTCGCGAAAGTCTTCCGGCGTGATGTCGTCCCACGCCTGCGGTGCCGCGACCCCGGCGTTGGCGACGATGATGTCCAGGCGCCCTAGCGCGGCGACACCGGCGTCGACGATCTTTCGCAGGCCGTCGAAGTCGCGGGTATCCACGACCGAGGCGATGATGCGGCGGTTCGCTTCTTCAACCAGGCGAACCGTTTCGCTCAGGTCGTCCGGACTCGCCGGGTCGTAGGGAACGCAGGACGGAAGCTTGCCGGCGATGTCGACGGCGATGATGTCGGCGCCTTCTCGCGCCATGCGCACCGCATGCGCCCGGCCCTGGCCGCGTGCCGCGCCGGTGATGAATGCCACTTTTCCGGCAAGCTTGCCGCTCATTAACGCTCCTTCGTTGTGGTAGCCCGCCCCGCCGCCTTGACCAGGTTCGAGCCGATGATCAAACGCTGAATTTCGCTGGTGCCCTCGTAGAGCCGCAGCAGGCGCACGTCGCGGTAGATGCGTTCGACCGGAACGCCACGCATGTAGCCGCTGCCGCCGTGTATCTGCACCGCGAGATCGGCTACCTTGCCGGCCATTTCCGTGCAGAACAGCTTGGCCGCCGACGGGGCGATCCTGCGGTCTTGATCGGTGACCCACTGCCGCGCCGCGTCGCGCACCAGTGCACGGCCGGCCATCACCCCGGCCTGCTGGTCGGCGAGCATCGCCTGCACCAACTGAAAGCTTCCGATCGGCGCCCCGCCCTGCGTCGCGGTGGCGGCATACGCGACGGATTCATCGAGCGCGCGCTGCGCGGCGCCCACCGCGAGGGCGGCGATGTGCACCCGCCCCCGAGCCAGCGAGGTCATCGCCGCCCGATAACCGATGTCTTCGTTGCCGCCGATCAGCGCGCCGCCGTCCACCCGGACGTCGTTGAAGCTGACGTCGGCGGTCCATGCGCCTTCCTGACCCATCTTGGCGTCCTTGGCGCCCACCTGCACCCCGGCCGCATCCGCCGGAACCAAAAAGACCGCGATCCCGGGTCCCTTGTCGTCGGCCGGCCGGGTGCGGGCGAACACCACGAAAAGGTTGGCGACGGGCGCGTTGGTGATGAAGCGCTTCTGGCCGGAGATCACCCAATTATCGCCGTCGCGAGCGGCTTTGGTGCGCAGGCCTGCCGGGTTCGATCCGGCGCCGGGTTCGGTCAGCGCGAAGGAGGCGACGACGTCGCCGGACGCGATCGCCTCGAGCCAGCGCGACTTCTGTTGGTCGGTGCCGAACCCGACCAGAACCTGTCCGGCGATGCCGTTGTTGGTGCCGAACATCGAGCGCAGCGCCAGTGACGTGTAGCCCAGCTCCATCGCCAGCTCGACGTCTTGCACGAGATTGAGGCCGAGACCGCCCCAATCCTGGGGGATCGCATAGCCGAACAGGCCCATTCTCTTGGCCTCGTCGCGTAGATCGTCGGGGACGCGATCGGCGTCGAGGATCTCCTGCTCGCGGGGTACGACCGCGCTGCGGACGAATTGCCTTGTCTGAGCCAGGATCTCGCGGAAGTCCTCCTCGGAGACTTCGGCGAATTCGGCGGCGGCCATTGGCTCCATGCTCCTCTCCCGATCCGGGGCACCCCGGTTCAGGGCAGGATCCTATATCAAATATGATATTTGCTTTGTGGGTGCCCGATGTTGGCGATAACAGAGAAGGATGTGTGATCCAGGTGTCGTTGTTGGCAGATCAGACCGCGGTAATCACGGGCGGAGCGCAAGGACTGGGTCTGGCCATCGCGGAGCGCTTCGTCGCCGAGGGGGCGAGAGTCGTGCTCGGCGACGTCAATCTCGAGGAAACCCAAGTGGTGGCCAAGCAGTTGGGTGGTGATGACGTCGCGATCGCGGTCCGCTGCGATGTCACGCGGTCGTCCGACGTCGAAGCCCTGATCCAGACCGCGGTCGAGCGTTTCGGCGGCCTGGACATCATGGTGAACAACGCCGGGATCACCCGGGACGCCACGATGCGCAAGATGACCGAGGAGCAATTCGATCAGGTCATCAACGTCCATCTGAAGGGGACCTGGAACGGCACCCGGCTGGCCGCCGCCATCATGCGGGAAAACAAGCGCGGCGCCATCATCAACATGTCCTCGGTGTCGGGGAAGGTCGGCATGGTCGGCCAGACCAACTACTCGGCGGCCAAGGCCGGCATCGTCGGGATGACCAAGGCGGCCGCCAAAGAGCTGGCCTATTTGGGCGTGCGAGTCAACGCGATCGCCCCCGGTTTGATCCGCTCCGCCATGACAGAGGCCATGCCACAGCGCATTTGGGATTCGAAGGTCGCCGAGGTGCCGATGGGCCGGGCCGGTGAGCCCAGCGAAGTCGCCAGCGTGGCGTTGTTCCTGGCCTCCGACCTGTCGTCGTACATGACCGGCACTGTCATGGAGATCACCGGCGGCCGACACCTGTGACAACCAGCGCTCGGCGTCAAGACAGGAGTTGCCATGCGTGAAGCCGTCATCTGTGAGCCGGTGCGGACTCCGATCGGCCGCTACGGCGGAATGTTCAAGGCGCTTTCCGCCGTCGACCTCGGTGTCACTGCCCTGAAGGGGTTGCTCGAGCGAACCGGGCTGGCGCCCGACGCCGTGCACGACGTGATCCTCGGCCACTGCTATCCCAACAGCGATGCGCCGGCGATCGGGCGTGTGGTGGCGCTCGATTCCGGCCTGCCGGTGACGGTCCCCGGCATGCAGGTCGACCGCCGTTGCGGGTCGGGCCTGCAAGCGGTGATCCAGGCGTGCCTGCAAGTGGGCAACGGCGACCACGATCTCGTCGTCGCCGGGGGCTGCGAAAGCATGAGCAACGTCGCCTTCTACTCCACCGATATGCGCTGGGGCGGGGCCCGCGGCGGCGTCCGGGTGCACGACGGGCTGGCGCGGGGACGCACCACTGCCGGCGGCCGGCACTACCCGGTACCCGGTGGCATGCTGGAGACGGCCGAGAATTTGCGCCGCCAGTACGGCATTTCGCGCCAAGAGCAGGACGAGCTCGCGGTCCGGTCGCACCGGCGCGCGGTGGCCGCGCAGAAAGATGGCGTCCTCGCTGAGGAGATCATTCCGGTCGCCGTTCCCACGCGCAACGGCGAGGAAGTCATCGACACTGATGAACACCCACGCGCGGACACGTCAGTGGAGTCGTTGGGCAAGCTCAAACCCGTTCTGCTGAAGGAGGATCCGGAGGCAACGGTCACGGCCGGTAACTCCAGCGGGCAGAATGACGCGGCCTCGATGTGTGTGGTGACCACCCCGGAGAAAGCCGACGAATACGGCCTGACGCCGTTGGTGCGCCTGGTGTCCTGGGGGGTGGCGGGGGTCGCGCCCAACGTCATGGGCATCGGGCCGGTCCCCGCGACCGAGGTGGCGCTGTCCAGGGCCGGCTTAGCACTTTCTGACATCGACCTCATCGAGCTCAACGAAGCCTTTGCCGCGCAAGCGCTTGCGGTGCTGCGGGAATGGAATTTCGGGGCCGCCGACCATGAGCGGACCAATGTGCACGGGTCGGGGATCTCGCTGGGCCACCCGGTCGGCGCAACGGGCGGACGGATGCTGGCCACGCTGGCGCGCGAGCTGGGTCGCCGGCAGGCGCGCTACGGGTTGGAGACCATGTGCATCGGTGGCGGCCAGGGCCTCGCCGCCGTCTTCGAGCGGGTCGCATCGCGATGACCGATCCCGGGTTGCCTCTGAACGGCGTCACCGTCATCGAGGTGTCCAGTTTCGTCGCCGCGCCCCTGTGCGGCATGACGCTGAGTCAGCTTGGCGCGGAGGTGATCCGGGTCGACCCGATCGGTGGCGCCTCCGACGTGCAACGGTGGCCGCTGGCGGCGGACGGCACCTCGATCTATTGGACCGGCCTGAACAAGGGAAAGCGTTCGGCCACCATCGATCTGCGCTCCGCCGACGGCCAAGAACTCGTCCAGCGGCTGATCGTCGAGGGCGACGGCATCGTCGTCACCAACGCCGTCCTGCCCTGGCTCAGCCATGAGCTCTTGGCGGCCACGCGCCCCGACGTGATCCACGTCCAGTTGCTCGGTCGCGGCGACGGCTCCACCGGGGTGGACTACACGGTCAACGCCGGTCTCGGCTATCCGCTCGTCACGGGCCCGGCCGATCATGCCGGTCCGATCAATCACGTCTTGCCGGCCTGGGACCTCTGCTGCGGACTGTACGCCGCGCTGTCCGTCGTCACCGCCGTCCGTCGCCGTGACCAGTCCGGGGCGGGGAGCCGGATCAGCCTGGCGTTGGAGGACGTCGCGCTGGCCACCGCCGCCAATCTGGGGTTGCTCACCGAGCCGCAGGTCACTGGGACACAACGCGAACGGCTGGGCAATGCCATCTACGGCCAGTACGGGCAGGACTTCACCAGTCGTGACGGCGCCCGGTTCATGGTCGTCACCCTCACCAAACGGCACTTTCGCGATCTGGTCGAGGTCACGGGCACTCACGCCGCGGTGTCGGTGCTCGCCGAGGCGCTGGGGGTCGACTTCGCGTCGGAAGGGGACCGGTACCGATACCGGGACGTGCTATCCGGCCTGTTCGCCACCTGGTTCACCGATCACAGCGCCGACGAGATCACCGCCGCGCTGTCGAACACCACGGTGCTGTTCGAGCGCTACCGCACCTTCGCCGAGGTCGCTTCGGGACCGAAAGTCACTGACAATCCGCTGTTTTCGCGATTGCGGCAACCGGGCATCGGGGACTACTTCGCGCCCGGCCTGCCGGCCGCGATCGACGGCACCCATCCCGCTAGCGCGCCCGCACCCGCCTTGGGACAAGACACCGCCGACGTCCTTGCGCGTTTGGGGCTGACCGCCGTCGACATCGAGCGTCTGGCGAACGCGAAGACCATCGCCAGGTGAGCAGCCGGAGGGAACCATGACCAAACTCGCCCAGACGCTCGGATTGACCGAAGTCCAGACCGAAATCATTGCCACCGTACGGCAATTCGTCGAGAAGGAAGTCATCCCCAACGCGGCCGGGCTGGAACGCGCCGACACCTACCCGCAGGCCATCGTCGACCAGATGCGCAACATGGGCCTGTTCGGGCTGATGATCCCCGAGGAGTATGGCGGCCTGGGCGAATCGCTGTTGACCTACGCGCTGTGCGTCGAAGAGCTTTCGCGCGGGTGGATGAGCGTGTCCGGGGTGCTCAACACCCATTTCATCGTGGCGTACATGCTGCGCCAGCACGGCACCGACGAGCAGAAGCAACGCGTCCTGCCCCGCATGGCGACCGGCGAGACGCGCGGCGCCTTCTCGATGTCGGAGCCCGAGCTGGGCTCGGACGTCGCCGCGATCCGGACCCGGGCCCGGCGCAACGCGGATGGCGCCTACACCATCGATGGCCAGAAGATGTGGCTGACCAACGGCGGCACCTCGACGCTGGTGGCGGCGCTGGTGCGCACGGACGAGGGCTCGGACAAGCCGCACCGCAACCTGACCGCGTTCCTCGTCGAGAAGCCGGTGGGCTTCGGCGAAGTCGTTTCCGGCCTGCGCATTCCGGGCAAGATCGACAAGCTGGGCTACAAGGGCATCGACACCACCGAGCTGATTTTCGACGGCTACCAGGCCAGTGCCGATGACGTTCTCGGCGGGACGGCGGGGCAGGGCTTTTTCCAGATGATGGACGGCATCGAGGTCGGCCGGGTCAACGTGTCGGCGCGCGCGTGCGGGGTCGGGATTCGCGCGTTCGAGCTCGCGGTGCGCTACGCGCAACAACGCGAGACCTTCGGCAAGCCGATCGCCGAGCACCAGGCCATCGCCTTCCAGTTGGCTGAGATGGCGACCAAAGTCGAAGCGGCACACCTGATGATGGTGAATGCGGCGCGGCTGAAGGACTCGGGGGAGCGCAACGACGTCGCCGCCGGGATGGCCAAGTACCTGTGCAGCGAGTATTGCAGCGAGGTCACCCAGCAGAGCTTCCGGATCCACGGCGGCTACGGTTATTCCAAGGAATACGAGATCGAGCGGTTGATGCGTGACGCGCCGTTCCTGCTGATCGGCGAGGGAACCAGCGAGATCCAGAAGAACATCATCAGCAAGCGACTGCTCGCCGAATACCAGGTGTGAAACGATGAGCGTTCCGGATTTCGCTGCGCGGCCTCAACTTTCCGAGGACGTCGCGCGCTTGATCCGCAGCAGGATCTTCGACGGCAGCTATGCCGCCGACTCATATGTTCGGCTGGATCAGCTGGCCGCGGAACTCGGGATCAGCGTCACTCCGGTGCGTGAGGCGTTGTTCGCGCTGCGCGCCGAAGGCTTGATCGCCCAGCAGCCGCGCCGGGGTTTCGTGGTGTTGCCGGTCACCGGACGTGATGTCACCGACGTGGCGAATGTGCAGGCGCATGTGGGCGGTGAGCTGGCCGCGCGGGCCGCGGTCAACATCACCGACGACCAATTACGCGAGCTCAAGGAGATCCAGGCGCAGTTGGAGAATGCGTATGCCGGTGATGAGCACGAGCACACCGTCGGCCTGAATCACGAATTTCACCGGGCCATCAACATTGCCGCCGATTCGCCGAAGCTGGCGCAGCTGATGTCGCAAATCACCCGGTATGCACCCGAATCGGTGTTTCCGGCCATCGAGGGCTGGCCCGAGCAGTCGATGAGGGACCATCGGCGGATCCTGTCCGCGCTGAAAAAGCGCGACGACAAGCTGGCGCGCGCCGCGATGTCGGAGCATCTCGCTGCCGGCGCGGTGCCGCTGATCGATCACCTCGTCGCCCGCGGCGTGGTGGTGGAGGAATAGCAGCCATCTCTTGTCGCACAGCCGGGTCGGGCCTACGCTGCGATCAGGGTGGGCAACGAACGGAGAGAACAAGATGCCCGCAACGCGTCGCGCATCGGCCGTATTCGTTGCGATTGCGACCGCCACCGTCCTCGCGCCGCCGGCCCTCGCCGACCAGGTCGACCCGATCCCGGGCAATGGTGTTTTTGTCGTGGGGCCTGATATCGCACCGGGCCTGTACCACACGGGCGGTTCGGGTTCGGCCTTCGGCGTCTGGATCAACAATGTGCCGACCCAGGACTCGATGTGCTCGTGGTTCACCTACAGCACACCCGATGCGAACAAGGACCATGTGCTCCAGACGAACACCTCCATCGGTCCGATGTACGCGAACATCAATTCCGCGGTCAAGGCCTTCGAGTCGCAGAACTGTCAACCCTGGACGAGGGTCCCCTAGGGCTAGTTCGCGTCGGCCAATATCTCCCGCAGCCGGCGCACGTCGACCTTTCCGGTGCCACCGCGCGGCACATCGTCGTCGGAGTCCAGCATCAGCCACACCGTAGGTATCTTGAACGCGCTCAGCAGCTTTCGGGCCGACGCGTGAAGTCGCTCGGCGGTGAACGCGTCACCGCACACTACCGCCGCGCCGACCCGTTCGCCCGCGGTTCCCGGCACGTTGGTGACGAAGGCATTGTCGACGCCGTCGATGCTGCACAGCGCGCGCTCGACCTCGCTGGGGTAGACGGTCGCACCGCTGACTTTGAACATGTCGTCGGATCGCCCGTGATAGAACAGGAATCCATTCTCGTCGAGTTGGCCGAGGTCACCGGTGGGGTAAAAGCCGTCGGCGGTGAACAGCTCTTCGCGGCTGCGCCCGCAGATGCCTCGCAGCGTGTGCGGTCCGCGGATCTGGATCATGCCGGCCGTTCCTGCCGCGACGGGCTCACCGTTTTCGGGATCGACGATGCGGACTTCCATGCCTGGAAACGGCTTTCCGCAACTGCCCCAGGCCGTGGCGGGCAGGTCGGTGTCGGCGGGGTAGCCGCTGTAGGGCCCGAATGCCTCGGTCATGCCGAACAGCGTCGCCCGGGCACCCGGCTGGGCCCGCTGCTCGGGGGGCAGCAGGGCTTCCAGGCTTCCCGGTCGCAGCGCCGAGAGATCCACGCCGACCGAGATTGCATGCCGCGCCAGTGCCTCGGCCTGATCGGGCCAGCCGCGAAACAGCGTGACCCGTTCGCGCTCCAGTAGGCGCAGGGTGGTTTCGGGACGGGGGATTTCTTCGGTCACCAGGGTGGCGCCGGCCAGCAGAACCGACAGGATTCCGCTGCCGAACCCGCCCACCCAGAAGAATGGCATCGGCAGATACAGGCGGGTTTCGGCGGTGATGCACCGCGCCGCCAGCCCCGACTGCACGGCGCCCAGCGCGTTGCCATGGGAGTGCAGGACGCCCTTGGGCGATCCGCTGCTGCCCGAGGTGAACATGATGACCAGCGGGTCGGCGGGGGTGACCGTGTCGGTCATCGCGTCGATGATCTGCCGGGCCCGGTCACTCACGGGGGCGTTGTCGAGCTGGTCGATCGACCAAACCTGTTGTAACGCCGGACGTTCGGATCGTCGCAGCGTCTGCAGGTCGTCGAGATAGCGATGGCCGCGGAATTCCTCGACGCTTACCAGGAACTGGACGGCGGCGACACGCAGCTGCGCGACGAGCTCGCCGGCCTGCAGCAGCGTGCTCAGCGGGACCAGAACAGCGCCGATGCGGGTCAGCGCGATGGCGACCTGTACCCAGCGGGTGCCGTTGGGCATGATCAATCCCACCCGAGTGCCCTTGCTTACGCCGGCCTCGACGAATGCCGCAGCCAATTCGCGTGTGGTCGAGTCGAGTTCGCGGTAGGTGACCCGGGAGGTGGGATCGATCACCATCGGTGTGTCCGCGTCGTTCTTGGCCCGAAACCTCACCAATTGATCGATGGTGCTAGGCATCGAAGAGCCTTCTCAGTCGCTGCCTGTCGACCTTGCCGCTGGACAGCAGTGGTACGTCTGCTCGCGCAAGGGCGACGAACCGCCTGGGAATCTTGTACGACGACAGCTCCCCTTTGAGCCGTTCACGCACCGTGGCTTCGTCGAAATCCGGTTGGACGACCACCGCGGCAACCAGCTCTCCTCGTTGGGTGTCGGGGACGCCCACCACGTGGGCCTCCGCGCCGGTGATCCTGGCGATGGCCCTCTCCACCTCGGCCGCCGACACGTTGGCTCCCGCCGTTTTGATCATTGTGCTCAGCCGGCCAACGAAATAGACGAATCCGTCGGCATCTGTGCGCACCAAATCACCTGTGTGGAACCAGCCGTCGGCGTCGAAGCACTCCTCGCGACTGCGTTTGTAATAGCCCTGCATCAGGTACGGCCCGCGGATGCAGAGTTCGCCCACCTCGCCGACGGCAACGCCTTTCCCGGTGTCGGTGTCGACGAGCATCGACTCAAACCCGGGGGCGGGCTTGCCGAATGATCCCCGCCGCGTTTCGGGTTGGTCGGATTCGTCCCCGTCGATCAGTACGACGCCGCCGGCCTCGGTCATGCCGAGCATGTTGTGCCTGAGCTCCGGGTCGGCCGGTCGGGTGTCGGGGGACATGATCGGGTAGAGGTTGCCGCGCCGCATCGACGACAGATCACGCGCGGCGTAGCTCGGGTGGTCGGCCAGGTGAGCGATCCCGGCCGCGAACCCGTTGGTCATGGTGGGTTTTTCGGCCTCCAGCAGGTCGAGTGTCGCCGCGGCCCCGTCGGTATCGGAGGTGGCGTTGGAGCACACCAGGGTCGATCCGGCCATCAGGGTGGCGAGCAGGCCGAACGCGAACCCGCCGATCCAGAAGAACGGCGAATTGCAGAACAGCTTGTCCGAAGCGGTCAGGCCGCGGATCGCGTTGAGGTTCCGCTGATGTCCCAACAGCGCGCCATGCGTGTGCACCACCCCTTTGGGCGCGCTGGTCGATCCGGACGTGTAGACGATGGCCAGCGGATCGCTGTCGCAGACATCGTCTTCCATCGCCGGCGGCACCGTCGGGTCGATGGTGCCGGCCAGCGTGCACACCGCCTCGTGAGTGAACGCCACGTGGCGCAATTGCGGCGCCGCCGCACAAAACAACCGATCGCCGGACGCGAAATCGGCCTCCGGAAGAATTTCGGACAGGCGCTGTGCATAGTCGTGGGACCGATAAGATTCAGCGCTCAACAGGATTTCGACGTCGCTGTCGACCAGCTGCTCGCGCAGTTCGCGGGCGGTGACGAAAGTCGAGAACGGGACCACCACGGCCCCGATCCGCGCCGCCGCCAGCATGCCGACGACGAAGTCAGGTCCGTTCGGATGCAGGAGTCCGACATGGGTTCCCTTGCCGGCGCCGAGGGCCATCAGACCGCGGGCGAGCTCGGCCGAGCGGCGATCGGCTTCGCCATATCCGATGCGGTCACCGTCGCAGACCAGAAGCGGGTGATCCCCGCGCAGTCGGGCCTGATGTCGCAACGCCGCGGCGACCGTCAAGGAATCAGAGCGCATGGTTGCGCGGCGCCGCGGGCTCGCGGAAGTAGTCCTGGATCGCGCCGAGATCGGCCTTGCCCGACGGTGTTCGCGGAATGGTGTCGACGACTGCGATCTCGGTGGGAATCTCGTAGCGCGCCAGGCGCTCTCGCAGATACGCCACCAGCGCATCGGCGTCGACAGCAGACGGCTCGCGCAGTTCGACCATGGCGACCGGCGTTTCGCCGAGCCGCTCGTCGGGCCGGGCGACCACCGCCGCGCCCGCCACCGCGGGGTGGCTCTCCAGCGCGGCGCGAACGTCGTCGGGCATCACCTTGAACCCGCCGCGGATGATCGCCCGGTCGGCGCGTCCGACGATCCACAGGAAGCCGTCGGCGTCGATGCGCGCCATATCCGTGGTGCGCATCCATTGCGCGGCCGGTCCCAGCTGGCCCGGCTTGACCTCCAGCAGTCCGACTTCGCCGGGGCCCAGCGGTGTTCCGTCCTCGGCGACCACCCGCAGCTGAGCGCCCGGATTGGCCCGGCCGACGCTGCCCCGTTTGGTTCCCCAGTACCGCTGGTAGTCGGGAAGGGTCCAGCCCGCCACGCCGCCACCGAACTCGGTTGCGGCATAAGAGGTCAGTACCGGGATGCCGTACTTCTCGGTGAAGGCGTCGGCGTCGTCGGCAGACAGCGGCGCCGTGCCGCAGGTGACGGCGCGCAGACTTTCCAGATCGGCGCGCGGCACATCGGAGTGCAAGACGGTGCGCAGGGCCGCCGGTACCAGCGACGCCGCGCGGGGCCGGTGCTTGCGCACCGCCTCGGCCCATGCGTTGAGCTCGAATCGTTCCAACAGCACGAACGGTCTGGCCTCGGTGATGCATTGCAGCACACGGAATACGCCACCGATGTGCACCAGCGGCGAGTTCACGATCGCGACGCCGCGCCGCAGCTCGGTGGGTGCCGGTGTGCGCTCGGGTTCGGCGCCCATCACACTGCGCGCCAGCATGTCGTAGCTCAGGTCGATTCGCTTGGGCGGCCCTGTCGTGCCACTGGTCAACATGCGCACCGCGACACCGGTCGGCGGGGCCGGTCCGGTGCGGGGTTGTTCAGACACGTCGACGTCGTCAAGCGGGCCCGCAATCGCGGCGGTCGGGGTGCCCGCGGCCACCAGTGCCGCCAGATCGACGCGCTCGCCAACGATCAGGGGAAGCTGTAGCCGGGCGATGTCGGCCTTGGTGCGCTCGTCGCCACGAGAGGGGTTGATGACCACGACGGTTCCGCCGCCCAGCAGCACGCCCAGAAAGGCCGCCACGTGCCCCGGCCGGTTGCGCAGCAGCATCCCGACTTCGGTGCCCGCGGTGAGGCCGGCGATTCGCCGAGCCAGGGTGCTGACCTGAGCCCACGAGATCCATTGGCCGCCAAACTCGATGGCGTGCGAGTCCGGCTGTAGGTCGAGCACATCGGCGACGCGCTGGATGAGCGCATGTTGCGCCATCAGCGGACCGTCGGTGTGCGCGTGGCGCCGCCGGGGACCTGCTGCGCGGCCAGTTCCGCGGTGCCCAGCGGGTTTCCCAGCCGCGTGTAGATGAGGCCCTGTTCCAGGGCCGCGCGGTACGGCTTGTCCAGCGATTCCCAAATCGCTTTCACCGTGCCCTGAGTCGCCGTCGGCGGCTTGGCGGCGATGGTCGCCGCGATCTCATGGGCCCGGCTCCAGAGCTGATCGGAAGAGACGATCTCGGAGACCAATCCGATCCGCAGCGCGGTGTCGGCGCTGACCCGCTCGTCGTTGCCCATCAGCGCAATACGCAACGTGTCCCCGAGGCCGACGCGCCGCATCAGCCCGATCGGTTCCAGGGCGCAGACCAGGCCGGCCGATACGTGGGAGTCGAAAAATGTGGCGTCGTCCGAACAGATGACCACGTCGGATTCGTTGATGAAGTAGAACGCGCCGGCCGTGCACATGCCCTGGACCGCGCAGACCACGGGTTTCCACATCTTCTGCCACTTGGGGCTCAGGGCTTCGCCGGGATCTTCGTGGTTCCAGACGTTTTCGGGCTGCCCGTAGGACTCCTTGATGTCCAGTCCGGTGCTGAACGCACGGTCGCCGGCGGCTCGCAGCACCACCGCGTGCACCGACTCGTCGAGCTTGACCGCGTGCCAGGCGCGGGCCATCTCCTCACACATGGTGCGGTTGAACGCGTTCAACCGCTCGGGCCGATTCAGTGTGATGGTGGCGACGTGGTCGGCGGCGTCGACCTCGAGCAGGATGGTCTCGAACTTCATCGGCTTGCTCACCGGCACTGCCAATTCGGTTTGCGCTTTTCGACAAACGCCCGGGGGCCCTCGGCCGCATCCTCGGTTCGCAGCACCCGCTCGCGAAACGTTTCGGCGAGTATCTCCGCCTCGTGCAGCGGCACATTCAGGCCCTTGAGGATGGCGAGCCGGGTGCCCCGGACAGCCAGCGGCGCATTGGAATTGACGATGTCGGCGATCTCGTGGGCGCGGTCCAGCAGACGGTCGTGCTCGACGACTTCACTGATCAGCCCGAGCTCGTAGGCGCGCTCGGCGCTCATCCGCTCGTGCTTGCCCATCAAGGCCATCCGCAGCGTGACCGAGCGGGGTAACACGCGGGACACCCGCACCAACTCGCGGCCGGCCACCAGCCCGATGCTGACGTGCGGATCGAAAAAGGTCGCCTGCTCGGACGCGATGACGATGTCTGTCGTCGTGACCCAATCCATGCCGGCGCCACAGCAGATGCCGTTCACCGCGGTCAGCACCGGCTTGGCCGTCGTGCGAAAGGGCGGCGTCCCTTCCTGCGGCGCCTCCCATTGGTCGTATGTCGACAGGTATGGCCGCTCGTAGATCACCTTGCCGTCTTCGGGAATTTCTTTGACGTCGGCGCCGGTACAGAACGCGCGGCCGGTGCCGGTAACGATGGTGAGCCAGACGCTGTCGTCGTTTTCGGCCTCGTCGTAGGCGGCCCGCAGTTCGGTGATCATGTGCGGGCTGAGCGCGTTGAGCGCATCCGGGCGGTTCAGGGTGATGGTCGCGGTGTGCCCGTCGACCTCGTACTTGATGGTGTCGAACGAATCAGTGGGCATCGATCATCCCTTCGTATGGCGCCCGGTGCACCCCACGAGCGTGGGGGATATGGACGGAGTTGAGACAATTCCGGTGCGTAGCGCCCACACTCGGCGCCCAGGAGCTAGCGTCCACGAAAATCCGGATCCCGTCGCTGCCGGAAGGCCTCCAGACCCTCCTTGAAATCACCTGTCCGGCAAGATAACTCCAGGTTGAACAACTCCTGGCTCAGCGATTGGTTCAGCGATGCATGCTGGCCGAAGTTCAGGGCCTGCTTGGCCAGCCCGATCGCCGCCGTCGGGCCGGAGGCCAGCCGGCCCACCAACTCCTCGGCGGTGTGGTCGAGTTCGGGGCCGTTTACCGCCTGGTGAATCAGTCCCCAGTCGGCCGCGTCGTGCCCGCCCACCTTCTCACCGAGCAGCAGCATTCGCCGGGCCCGCGCCACGCCGACGAGCCGGGGCAGCAGCCAGGTGGATCCCGAGTCCGGGCTGAAGCCGCGGTCGATGAAAGGTTCCCAGAACACCGCATCGCCGGCGGCCACGGTGAAGTCAGCGGCCAACGCGAGGTTGCAGCCGAATCCCACGGCCCATCCCCGCACGCTGCACACCACCGGCAGCTGAATGCTGGCGACGAGTTCGATCACGCGGTGGGCGGCGTGGGGAATCCGGCGCACCAGATCACCGGTGCGGGGGCGTTGCCCGCCGGGATCGTTGGCGGCCACCCAGTCGGCGCCGGCGCAGAAATCGTCTCCGGCGCCCCGGATGTGCACGGCACGTAGCGAATCATCGGAGGCGGCGTCGGTCAGCGACTCGACCAATGCCCCGATCATCAACTGTGTCAACGAGTTACGCCGGGATGGACGATCGAGCGTCATCAGTAACACCGCACCGTCTCGGTGCACTGTTACCGAACCCTCGGCTCCGGCCGTGTCGGCCCCCTGACTCACCGTCGCCCCGGCCTTTCTCCGCCGATACGGTTACCCATACAGTAGGCAATACGATTGATACGCTGTATAAGTTAGCAAGGATACGCTGCCTGCGAAACATCTCAGGTGAAAGAGGAAATCACGGCCCGCGCCGACGACGATGCAGAGCGCAAGCGATGAGGAGGAGCGGCGCCGATCGTGTCGTCGGCGACGATGCAGAGCGAAGCGATGAGGAGGAGTGGCGCCTATGACCTTGCCGGAGGGGCACGCCGCGTCGACGCGCAGCGACGACGCCAGATTCGGCGAAGCGCCGCTGGCTCAGACCGTGGCCGCCGCCGCCGCCATGCGCCGCATCAGCTCACTGCTGGTGTCCCTCGAGCATCCGCACCGCGCGGTGGACTCGATGCTGGAGAGGTTCGCCGAGTGGGAGAGCGAGCTGTCCGCCGCCGCGCCGGCGGACAACGCGCCGCGCATCGGCGAGATGCCCGACGATCCCCGGCGCGTCTACCTCAACCACGCGACCGACATCGGCGCCTACAACCCGTGCTTTCCCGAGTACCGGTTCACCCAACTCGACTCCGAGAAAGCCCTGGGACGCGTCGACTTCCCGCTGATATACGAAGGGCCGCCGGGACTGGTGCATGGCGGGTTCCTGGGCGTCTTCTTCGACTGCGTCATCCAGCACCACAATTGCGTCACCGGTCTTTCCGGCAAAACCCGATCCTTGGCCGTGACCTTCCGCAGGCCCACCCCGCTGTTGACGGGGCTGGGATTCGACATCACCCGATCCGAGGGCGAACAGGGCATCACGTCGACCGCGCGCCTGCTGCTCGACGACGAAGTGCTGTGTACGGGCGAGGTCGACACGTTGGCGTCACGGCCGGAGAAGCTTGCCGGATCGCGGTTCGGCAGGCGCCGAAAGGAGTCCGATAAATGAGCGTTTCGAGCACCTCTGACGATCGTGTGCTTTTTGACATCGATCCCGAGCGACGCATCGCGACCATCACGCTGAACAATCCCCAACAACGCAACTCCTACGACGCCACCATGCGCGAGGCCGTCGCCCGTTGTCTGGATCGGGTCGCCGAAGACGACGACATCACGGTGGTGTTACTGCGCGGAGCCGAGGGGGTCTTTTCCACCGGCGCCGACATGAACAATGCCTACGGGTGGTACGGCGACAGGGCCACGGCGTCCGATGACGCGGCCGCCAAACGCCGTCCGAGTCAGCGTCGGCGACTCACCGTGGACCGCAAGTCTTTTGGCTTCTATCACAACCTCATGGGCTTCCCGAAGGTGACGGTGGGGGAGATCGCCGGCTACGCGCTCGGCGGCGGCTTCGAGATGGCGTTGATGACCGACATCTCGGTCATCGCGCGCGACACCCGGATCGGCATGCCGGCGACCCGCTTCCTCGGCCCGGCCCTGGGCAGCTTGCACATGTTCTTTCACCGGCTCGGGCCGGTGCTGGCCCGGCGCCTGCTGTTGACCGGTGACATCATCGAAGCGGGCGAGATCGAACACCTCGGAATCTTCACGGACACCTGCGATCCCGGCTCGGTGACGGCTCGGGCGCGCTACTGGGCCGAGAAGGCGGCGAAGATGCCGGCCGACGGGGTCGTCATCGCCAAAGAGGCATTCCGGCTTGTCGAGCAGAGCCAGGCGTACCAGGGCGAGGAGGTCGCCAGCTATCTGTTCCACGCCTACGGCACCAACCTGCAATTCGGGCCGGGTGAGTTCAACTTCGTCAAAACCCGCGCACAGCACGGCGCCAAGGAGGCCTTCCGGCTACGCGATGAGCACTTCCACGTACCGGAACCCGAGGTGTGACAAGCGTTTCGGATACGGCTAGCGATTCGCCGGCGCCTTGGACCGCCCTCGCGCGGTCGACGTCTTGCGCTGCCGGCTTGCCCCCGCCTTGCCTTTCGCCCCGTTGCTCTCGTCGATCAGCCGGCTGGCGTGATCGAGGATGCAGGTGAGCCCGTACTCGAAGTTGGTTTCGTCCGGCGCCCCGATCCGATGTCCTATGCGGGTCACTTGCGCAAGGAGCGGGGTCTTTTCGGGATCGATGGCCACGGCGTCCTCGATGGCGCGGGGGCCCAGATCCGACGATTGGTTCTTTTCGTAAAGCCGTTGCAGCACCACGGATCCACGGACGTGAACCGAAACCGCCGAATAGGTGTCGAACGCATCCTCCGGCGACAGGCCGGCCTGCACCAGATTGGAAACCGCCGCTTCCATCTCCTGTGCGCCCATCCGCGCCGCCTTCGGGGACAGGGCCGCCCGAATCAGAATCAGGTCGCACAGAATGGGGTTACCCATGAACGTCTTACGCATCAAGCGCGCGTGGTTGCGCAGGGTCTCTCGCCAGTCGCTGGCTTCGACATAGGGGGTGGCGAACACGTACTTGCTCAGCGCGCGGTCGGTCATCGCGTTGAGCAGGTCGTCCTTCTTGCGGAAGTACCAGTAGATGCTCGTCACACCGACGCCGAGATGTTTGCCGAGCAACGGCATGCTCAAGTTGTCGATCGACACCTGCTCCGCGAGTTCGAATGCGCCGCTGATGATGTCGTCGGGATTGATGGACCCGCGTTCGCGTCGCTGGCGTTTATCGGCGGTTGCCTGTTTTGCCACTACGGGCACCTCCATCAAAATCAGTTTCGTGCATGCGGTCTGGCAGCCTTACTGCCGGTAAAGTCGAATTTACCGGCTCTTCTGTTCTGACCTGCGTATACGCTTACGTGTCGTATTTTCCCTCTGCTACTGTAATACCTATCGTAGGCTTTTTGGTAAATCGGCTGGACAGGCGAAAATGACCAGGTTAGGGCTACGGATTACGCAATGGATCTAGGGCTGGCGAATGCCACCGCGCTGGTGGTCGGCGGCAGTCGCGGTATGGGCTTGGCCACCGCCCGCTGCCTTGCCGATGAGGGCGCCCGAGTCGCGGTGGTCGGCCGTAGCCGCGACGCGCTCGACTCCGCGGTGACCGATCTCACCCAGCGTGGTAGCCCGGACGCACTCGGACTCGCGGCTGACATCGGGGACGACGCCGCGGTCGACGAGGTGTTCGGCGAGCTTTCCCGGCGCTGGGACGGCGAACTCAACGCTCTGGTCATCACGGTGGGGCCGGGCGCTGCGGGCACTTTCGAGGATCTGACCGACGACCAATGGCGTCAATCCGTCGAAGACGGGGTGCTGGGCATGGTGCGCTGCGTGCGTGCGGCGCTTCCGCTGCTGCGCAAGGCGCAATGGGCGCGGATCGTCAACTTCTCGGCGCACTCGACTCAGCGGCAAAGTGTCATGCTGCCCGCCTACACGGCGGCGAAATCGATGCTGACGAGCGTTTCAAAGAACCTGTCCCTGTTGCTGGCCAAGGACGAGATCTTGGTCAACGTGGTATCCCCAGGCAGCATTGCGTCGGAATCACTGGTCGGCTGGGCGGATTCGGTGGGCGTCGACGGCCACGATCCCTATGCCCTGATGGAGGCCATCGGTAAGCATTTCGGTCATCCCGCGCACATGCCGCGCGCGGGCCTTCCGGAAGAAATCGGCCCGGTCGCGGCGTTCCTCGCCTCGCGGCGCAACTCCTACATGACCGGAGCCAACATCAACGTCGACGGCGGTTCGGACTTCACCTGAGGACAGGCCGAAGAAATCGATTGGCAGACAGAAGGAGTCGACTGTGGCTACGGCAGCAGAGGCGCGCGCGTGGGCGCCCGGCGCATTGCGGGGGATCGGTGATTCCCTCTACACCCCGTTCTGCGGCACCGACGGCGACGACATCGACTGGGACGCCTACCGGGTGCTGGTGCGCTACTGCGTCGGCGATCTCGGGCACCCGATGTTGTGGTGCACCAGTGGCATCGCCGAGTTCTGGTCGCTGACCCTCGACGAGCGCAAACGCCTGCTGGAGGTGGCGGTCGAGGAGGCGCGCGGCATCAACCCCGGTGTGGTGGTGCAGGCATGCACGGCGGCCATGTCGGCGAAGGACTGTGTGGATTTGACGTTGCACGCCCAGGGGGCCGGCGCTGACATCGTTTACATCCAAACGCCGATGATGGAGGCCCACGGCGGCGAAGGCGTGCTGCGCTTTTTCCAATACGTGGCTGCGCGCACGAACATCGCTTTGGGCATGTTCAATTCGCCGTCGTCGGGCTACGTGTTGACCCCGGCCGAGAGCGCACGGGTCTATAACGAGGTGCCCGCGGTGTGCGCCACCAAGGAGGGCGCCTTCCGGCCGGCGAGCAGCCGCATGCTGCATGAGCTGGCACCCGGTCTTGCGGTGTGGGAATGCGACAGGACGGTGTATCGGGCCGGATGGCTGCGCGACGGGATCGTGTGCCCGGCGCAACTGGGTACCGCGGGCTACCTGTTCGAGACGCCGGAGCGCCGATTGTTCTCCGAGTACTGGGATTTGGTGCTCAGCGACAAGCTCGTCGAGGCCATGGACTACGGGCGCGAGTCCGGGCTCGATCAGTTCGACCTCGACGTCGGATCGTGGTGGACGTGCTACCCGGGACGGGCGGACTACTTCACCCACTGGGGTGGCGCCTTCAAGTACGCCGCCTCGTTGCTGGGGCTGCCGATCGGCGCGTATCCGCACTCTCGCCCCCCGCAAGCCGAGCTGCCCGCCGAGGCAAGGGCCCAGATCGAGAACGCCTACCAACGGCTGGGTTTGATCCAAACGGTGTTGCAGTAGAACGGATTACATAGCGAAGCGGGCCCGGTGGGTAACCGGGCCCGCTCCGTCAGCCGGCCGTTTACTGTTGCTCGGCCCGCTCACGCTCCTCGTACGCCTTGGCCTTGCCACGGGCCTTCTCGGCGGCGGCTTCCTTCTTCCCAGCGCTGCGCTGCGCGTCCGCCTTGTCCTGTTGAGCCTTGCCCTCTTCGATCAGGTCATTGTGGCCGATGATGATGCCGACGACCTGTTTGGTCTTCCCGAGGACCTCTTCCACGATGCCCCGAACGAACTCGACCGGGCCGCTCTTGGTGTCAACCATTGCGTCTCCTTCCCCCAAGTGGATGATTGGCTCTTCTACGCATTCCCGGTCACGCGGTGGAGGCAAACATGGCGCCGACGTGTCGATCACCACAACAGCCGCCGGCCGTCGATTCGGGGGGTGCTCGCAGCGGCGGGCCGACGACCGAAAATCGCAGTTAAGTCCCGGTTCACGGGGGCGTGGCCGCAGTTGTGGAATGCGGTACCGATAGGTATACAGTATGGGTACAAACTCGCCAGTTGATCAGCTATGAGGGGACGGTTTTATGAGCGCCGCCGACCGTGTGGTCACCGATGAGGCGGTGCTGTATGGGACCACTGAAACCGGTGTTGCGGTCGTGACCTTCAACCGCCCCGAGCGGCTCAACGCCTGGGGCCCCGACATCTCGAGGTGCTTCTACGCGAGCATCGACCGTGCCGAAGCCGACCCCGAGGTCCGGGTGATCGTGTTGACCGGTGCCGGCAGGGGGTTCTGCGCCGGCGCGGATCTGGGTGGCGCGGGATCGATCGACGACAAGCTGGGCGATGGCGACACCGACGTCACCAAGCTGGTCGGCGACCGCCACCCGTACTTCCTTACCGAGCTGCGCAAGCCGATCATCGCCGCGGTCAACGGGGCGTGCGTGGGCATCGGCCTGACGCACGCCCTGATGTGTGACGTCCGGTTCGCTGCCGCCGGAGCCAAATTCGCCACCGCCTTCACCCGCCGGGGATTGATCGCCGAGTATGGGATCTCCTGGATTTTGCCGAGGCTCGCCGGTTGGGGCGCGGCGATGGACTTGCTGTTGAGCGGGCGCACGTTCTTCGCCGAGGAGGCCGCGGAACTCGGGCTGGTCAAGGAGGCGGTCACACCCGACGAGTTGATGCCCCGCGCCATGGCGTACGCCGAAGACATCGCCCGCAACTGTTCACCGGCGTCGCTGGCGGTGATCAAGCGGCAGGCCTATGGCGACGCGCTGCGCGATGTCGCCGATGTCAGCGCCCGCGCCGAAACACTCATGCACGAGTCGCTGCTGCGGCCCGACGTTGTCGAAGGCATCACGAGCTTCCTGGAGAAGCGGCCACCGCGGTTCCCGCCACTGGCGCCCTAACCAGCCGGAAAGGATCATCATGACCACCCTGAACTATCGACCGATCGACGTCGACAACCACTACTACGAGCCGCTGGACTCGTTCACCCGTCACTTGGACAAGCGGTTCAAACGGCGCGGAGTCCAGATGGTCAACGAGGGCAAGCGGACCTGGGCCGTGATCGGGGACCGCGTCAACCACTTCATCCCCAACCCCACCTTCGACCCGATCATCGTGCCGGGTTGCCTCGACCTGTTGTTCCGCGGCGAGATTCCCGAAGACGTCGACCCAGCCTCGCTGATGAAAGTCGAACGGCTGGCCAGTCACCCCGAATATCAGAACCGCGATGCCCGGATTGCGGTGATGGACACCCAGGACATCGAGACGGTGTTCATGCTGCCGACGTTCGGCTGCGGCGTCGAGGAGGCGCTCAAGCACGACATCGAGGCGACGATGGCGTCGGTGCATGCGTTCAACCTGTGGCTCGACGAGGACTGGGGATTCGACCGTCCCGATCGCCGAATCATCGCGGCGCCGATCGTCTCGCTGGCCGATCCGGCGAAAGCCATCGAAGAGGTCGAGTTCGTGTTGGCGCGCGGCGCCAAACTGGTGCTGGTGCGGCCGGCGCCGGTGCCCGGCCTCGTCAAGCCGCGGTCGCTGGGCGATCCCAGCCACGACCCGGTGTGGGCCAGGCTGGCCGAGGCGGGGGTGCCGGTGGGATTTCACCTGTCCGACAGCGGTTATCTGCACATCGCGGCGATGTGGGGCGGCAAGTCGACGTTCGAGGGGTTCGGCGCGAAAGATCCGCTGGATCAGGTGCTCCTCGACGACCGTGCCATTCACGACACGATGGCCTCGATGATCGTGCATGGGGTGTTCACCCGGCATCCGAAGCTCAAGGCGGTCAGCATCGAAAACGGTTCTTATTTCGTGCATCGGCTGGTCAAACGCCTGAAGAAGGCGGCCAACACGCAACCCCAGCATTTCCCCGAGGACCCGGTGGAGCAGCTGCGCAACAACGTGTGGATCGCGCCCTACTACGAGGACGATCTACCGGAGCTGGCCGAAGTCATCGGTGTCGACAAGATCCTGTTCGGTTCCGACTGGCCGCACGGCGAAGGCCTCGAATCGCCGGTGTCGTTTGTGGAGGAGCTGAAGGGATTCGGCGAGTCCGATATTCGAAAGATCATGCGAGACAACGCCCTGGACCTCTTGGGTGTCCAAGTCGGCTCGGCCGCTTGATGGTCGGGACCCGGTTACTTCCGTGAGCGAATGGACCATCGGGGCGGTTCTTGACGAAATCGCCGGCGTCATCGGCGACCGGACGATGACGGTGTGCGGCGAGCGTCGCAGCACCTTCGCCGAGTCGGCGGACCGCACCCGGCGGCTGGCGAACTTCCTGACGAGCAAGGGATTCGGCGCTCATCGGGAGCGGGCGGACCTGCAGAACTGGGAATGCGGGCAGGACCGGATTGCGCTGGTGATGCACAACGACCTGTACCCCGACATGGTCATCGGGTGCCTCAAGGCCCGAACCGTCCCGGTGAACATCAACTATTACTACACGCCGCGCGAGGTCGGTGAACTTCTCGATTACGTCAAGCCCCGGGCGGTCATCTACCACCGCGCGCTGGGCGCGAAGTTCGCCGACGTCCTCAACCGTGATGGCGGCGACTTGTTGATTGCGGTCGACGACGGCAGTGATGCCCCGCAGCTACCGGGTGCAGTGACTCTGGAAGATGCTCTGGTGCAAGGGGATACCGACCAGCACGTGATCCCGTCGCCGGATGATCTGCTGATGATCTGCACCGGCGGTACCACCGGCCGACCCAAGGGTGTGCTGTGGCGGCAGTCCGACATCTATGTGTCGTCGATGGTGGGGGCAGACCATGCCTGCGCTCAGGAGATCCACGACAAGGTGCGAGGCGCGGCCGGGGCACCGTGGTTCGCGGTGTCGCCGCTGATGCACGCGGCCGGCATGTGGACAGCGTTCTCGGCGATCATGGCCGGGACGCCCGTGGTGATGTACGACACCGGCAAAAAGCTCGACCCGCGATCGGTGTTGGAAACGGCGCAGCGCGAGAAGGTCGGCTTGATGACGATGGTCGGCGACGCCTACGCCGCGCCGCTGGTGGCCGAACTGCGCCGCGGTTCTTACGATTTGTCGTCGCTGTACGCCATCGGCACCGGGGGCGCCGCCACGAACCCGAAATACCAACGCGCCCTTGTTGAGTTGATCCCCCAGGTCACGGTGATCAACGGCTACGGCTCGTCGGAGACCGGAAACATGGGATTCGGCCATAGCCGGCGCGATACGCAATCCGACACGTTCACCCTGCGGGAGGGTGGGCTGATTCTCTCCGAGGACTACAGCCATTTCCTCTCTCCCGGTGAGCCCGAGGTGGGCTGGGTCGCCAGGGAAGGGCGGATCCCGTTGGGGTACTTCGACGATCCCGACGCCACCCGCAAGACGTTTCCCGAGATCGACGGCAAGCGGGTGGTGATATCGGGCGACCGCGCCAGGTTGGAGCCCGACGGCACGTTGCGGCTGTTCGGCCGTGACTCGCTGGTGGTCAATACCGGCGGGGAGAAGGTCTTCGTCGAGGAAGTCGAAGAAGTGCTGCGCGCCCACTCGGCGATCGCCGACGCGCTGGTGGTCGGGCGCCCCAGCGAGCGCTGGGGACAAGAAGTCGTCGCCCTCGTCGAACTCCGTGCGGAAGCCGCCGCCACGGGTGATGAACTGCACACGCACTGCACCACGCAATTGGCGCGGTTCAAGGCGCCCAAGGAGTTCCTTTTCGTCGAGCACGTCCAACGTTTGGGCAACGGCAAGGCCGATTACCGTTGGGCGAAACGTCACGCTACCGGAAGGGCGGCGGCCGCCAGATGAAAGCGATCGATTGCCTGGTCAACGTGCACTTCGGCGAGACCGAGAAGCAACCGGTCTGGATGCTCAAGGTGCGGGACGACTACTTCAAGGGCCCCCAGTCCATGTTCGAGCCCGTCGAGTTGTCCGCGCTGCTCGATGAAATGGACGCCCAGGGTGTGCGCAAAGCCATCCTGATGGACAACCTCGCCAAGCCGTCGGTGACCGCGCGGAAATTCGTCGAGGAGAAGCCCGAGCGGTTCGCCCTGGCGATGGGCGGGGTGAACCTACTGCGTCCGATGCCCTCCCTGCGGGAACTCGCTGCCGTCGTCAACGACCTGCCCGTCGCGTATGCGGCTGTGGGGCCCAGCTTTTGGGGCGACGGCCAGTACCCGGCCAGCGACGCCGTCTATTACCCGCTCTACACCAAATGCGCCGAGCTCGAGCTTCCGCTGTGTATCAACACCGGCATTCCCGGGCCGCCCATCCCCGGGGAGGTGCAGAATCCGATCCACCTCGACCGGGTCTGCGTGCGATTCCCGGAGCTGAAATTGTGCATGATCCACGGCGCGGATCCCTGGTGGGACATCGCGATCAGATTGTTGATCAAATACGCCAACCTGCGCCTGATGACGTCGGCGTGGTCGCCCAAGCGGTTGCCGGACAGCCTGCTGCACTACATGCGGACCCGCGGACAGGGCAAGGTGATCTTCGCTTCCGACTGGCCGGTACTGAAAATGCACCGCGTCGTGCCCGAGGCGGCAGCGCTGGATCTGCCCGCCGACGTGCTCGAAAACTATCTCTATAACAATGCGCAAGAATTCTTCTTCGGTGGCCAGGAGGAACGCTGAGTATGGACCGTTACGAACTACGCAGGCTTGACTACAGTCTGACCTCGGATCACGAGGCGTTGCAGGCCGCGTACCGCGATTTCTTCAAGACGCACTGCCCGATCGAGACCGTGCGCGCCGCGGAGGAAACCGGCTTCGACAAGAACCTGTGGGAGCGGTTGTGCGCCATGGGCGCAACGACCATGGCGCTACCGGAATCCGTGGGCGGCGACGGCGCGACGCTCGTCGACCTGACGTTGGTGGTCGAGGAGATCGGCCGGTCACTGGCACCGGTGCCGTGGATCGACCAGGTCTGCGCGGCACGTCTGCTGGCTCGACTCGGCGCGGCGGAACCCGATGTCGTCCAGGGCAAGCGACTCGTCGCATTCGATCCGCAGCACGACAGTGTCTCCGGGGCACGGCTGCTGCCGACCGGGTCGATCGCCGACCAGATCATCGTGCGCGACGGTGACGACGTCGTCGCGCTGACGTTCGGCACGCGCCCGACCAAGGTCGACAACATCGGCCGGTTGCCGATGGCCTGGGTGGATCCGGCGACCGCCGACACCCGTACCGTGCTGGCCAGCGGATCCGAGGCGATGACGGAATATCAACGGGCGCTGGATGAGTGGCGGGTACTGAACGCCTCGGCATTGGTGGGCCTGGTGGAGGAGACCATGACGATCGCGGCGGAGTTCGCCAAGACCCGCTACACGCTCGGAGTGCCGATCTCGACGCTGCAGGGCATCTCTCATCCGCTGGCCAACATCGCGATCACCGTGCAGGGTGGTCGCAATCTGGCGCGGCGCGCGGCCTGGTTCCTGGACAACGAGCCCGACGAGCGCCCCGAGTTGGCGCCCTCGGCGTTCGTGTTCATGGCGGAGGAAGCGGCGAAGGCCGCGACCATGGCGGTGCATGTGCAAGGCGGACTTGGTGTTTCGGCGGAGGCGGCCGCGACGGCATACCTGGTGCGTGCCCGCGGTTGGGCCCTGGCCGGTGGGGACCCCGGCGCCAGCGCGAAGTACATCGGCGAGCTCGTAGCAGCGCGCGAAGGCAACTCAAGAAAGGGCGCATAGTGGATTTCTCACGTGTCACGCTGTCCGACGACGATCAGCGTTTCCTGGACGAAGCACGCGATTTTCTGCGCACCCATGTGACCGACGACGTCAAGCGCCGCGACCGCGAAACGGGCGACAACTTCGACGAAGGGGTGCACCTGGCGCTGGGGGCCGCCGGCTACCTGGAACGGGAATGGAAGCCGGAGGCCGATGGCGGCTTCAGCCGGGTGCATCGCCGCATCTGGGAACTCGAGAAGCGGCGCGCGCACGTGCCCTGGGTGACGTGGGGCACCACCGCCATGGTGGCCCGTTCGGTCGCGAGGTTCGGGTCGAGCGAATTGCGGGACGAAGTGCTGCCGGGTGTCTTCACCGGACACGTTCGGCTGTGCCTGGGCTACACCGAACCCGAGGGCGGATCCGACATCGCCACCTGCAAGACGCGGGCGGTGCGGGAGGCGGATGGGTCGAGCTGGATTATCAATGGCTCCAAGATGTTCACCACCGGAGCGCACAACTGCCGGTACGTCTTCCTGATCACCAACACCGACCCGAACGCCCCGAAGCACAAGAGCCTGACCATGTTCCTGGTTCCGCTGGACTCCCCGGGCATCGAAATCCAGGGCATCCGTACGGTCGACGGCGACCGCACCAACATCGTCTACTACAGCGACGTGCGCGTCGACGACAAGTACCGGCTGGGCGACGTGAACGCCGGCTGGACGGTGCTGCGCGAGCCGCTCAACGTCGAGCACGGCGCGGTGGCGGCCGCCCCCGACGGGCTGCAGGACGTGTCCATCATGATGCACCAGGCGGGCTTCATGGCCGACGCCCTAGACAAGGCCGGGGGCAAAGCATCGCAGCGGGATCCTAATGGGCGCAGACTCATTGACGATGCGGCGGTGGCCTACCGATTGGGACGCAGCGCCGCGCGGATGGAAGCGGCGCTGAGCGCGCCCGGCATTTTCGGGCGCGTCGCCCTCGCGCAGACGATGCGCGACATCTCTCCGGAGCTGATGGACATCCTCGGCACGGCATCCACGTTGCCGATCGGCACCGACGGGGCGGCCGACGACGGTGCGTCGGAGTACGTATTCCGGTTCGCGCCGCTGGTCGGGATTTACGGCGGCACCCTCGAGGTGTTCCGCAACATGATCGCGCAGTACATGCTGGGCCTGGGCAAGCCGGCTTACGCGCCGGTCGCGCAGAAGGCCTCGTGACCGACGGCCAACATCCTCCGCCGGGTGCGAGCCGCACTGGCGAAAACCGCTGTGAATCTAGGGCTTTGAGTGTGAGCTGACGGCGTGGCTTGTCGGCGTGTCGTCGCCCAGGAATCCCACTCAACGCCATCGATTCACACTCGGCGCACCCGCGCTGTTGGCACCATTTCGTTGGTGCCGTCGCGTCTGCTCGCTGAGTTCAGGTGGTGAGGATCGTGGCCGCGGCGGTGCCGGGCGCACCGTAGAGCTGAGCGAACCCGACGCGCGGTTCACCGGCCACCTGACGATCGCCCGCTTCGCCGCGGAGCTGGCGCACCAGCTCATGGATCTGGCGCAGGCCGGACGCCCCGATCGGTTCGCCGTTGGCGATCAGCCCGCCGTCGGTGTTGATCGGCATCGAACCGCTGATCTCGGTGGCGCCGTCGGCCAGCAGCTTCTCCTGCTCGCCGTCGGCGCAGAAGCCGCATTCGGCCATGTGGATGATCTCAGCGCCGGCGTCGGTGTCCTGCAGCTGAATGACGTCGACGTCTTCCGGTGCCACACCGGCCCTTTCGAACGCGGCTTTGGCCGCATACACGGTCGGCGCGACATCCTCGTCGACCGGGGCGAAGGTGGTGTTCACCTCGTAGGCCCCGTAGCGGCGAGTACGCACCTCGACCGCCCGCAAAAAGATCGGCTTGGCGGCGTAGCGGTGCGCGATGTCGGCGCGGCACATGACCACGGCTGCCGCGCCCTCGTCCGGTGCGCAGAACATGTACTGGGTGAGCGGATAGTTCAGCATCGTCGAGTTGAGGATCTCGTCTTCCGGAATCGGTTTGCGCCGAAACGCGTTCGGGTTCTGCACGCCGTTGCGGAAGTTCTTGGCGGCCACCTTGGCCAGCGTCCGCTGGGAGATGCCATGCTCGTGCAGGTAACGGTTGGCTTTCATGCCGAAGAATTGGGTGGTGAGGTACTGCCCGTTCTCGGCGTACCAGCGCGGCATCCCCACCAAAGCCGGGTCCTCGGTGAAGGCACCACGCGGATGTTTGTCGAGGCCGATGGCGATCCCGATGTCGTAGTCGCCCAGCCGGATTCCGTCGGCGCAGGCCTTGGCGGCGCTGGCCGCGGTCGCGCAGGCGTTGAACACGTTGGTGAAGGGGATGCCAGAGAGCCCGACCATGGCGACGATCGCGTCGGGATTGGCGACCGTCCAGCTGCCACCGGTGGCGGCCTGGATGTCCTTCCACTCGATGCCCGCGTCGTTGACCGCGAGCCGGATGGCGTCGACGCCCATCTCCATCGCGGACTTGCCCTCGAAACGACCGAATGGGTGCAGACCCACGCCGATGATCGCGACGTCATTATTACTGCTGGTCAAGCGATGGCTCCTGACTCTTTGAGTTCGGCGATGCGGTCCCAGTCCATCCCGAGTTCCATCAGGACGATTTCGGTGTGCTCGGACGCCTGCGGGGCCCGGGAGGTGACGAGCGGTTCGTGGTTGAACTGCACCGGACCGCGGACGACCTTGAACGGTGCGCCGCCGCTGGCGAGCTCGACCTCGCTGATCATGTCGTTGGCGAGAGCCTGCTCGTCGTCGACCAGATCCATGAGACTCTGGAACGGCGCCCACTGGCCCTTCATCGTCTTGAGGTGCTGGCGCCAGTAGTCAAAGGGCTTGCCGGCGAATGCCTTTGAGATCAGCTCGGAGGCCGCGTCGGCGTTCTGGATCAACGGGAGTACGTCGGAGAAGCGAGGGTCGTCGGCCGCTTCGGGGATGCCGAGGTGTTCGAACGTGTCGCGGATCAACCCGGTCGGGCTGATGATGCACAGGTTGATGGTGCCGCCGTCGGAGGTTTCGTAGTTGCCCATGAAGGGATTCACCGACGGTGCGCCCGAACCCGGCATTGGCGTGCGCATGACCTCGCCGGTCTCCATGCCCTGAGTCACGCTCGCACCCGCCGCCCACCAGGCCGTGCTCAGCAGCGACACGTCGAGCTCGACGGCCTCGCCGGTGCGCTCACGATGCAGCAACGCGGCCGAGATGCCGCCGGCAATGAACATGCCCCCGATCGAATCGCCGAAAGCGGGAATGCCCTGTCCCAGTGCGCCGCCCAGCTCCTCAGGGGTCAGGGCATACCCGATGCCGCTGCGCGTCCAGAACGCGGTTCCGTCGTAGCCGCCGACGTCACGCTCGGCTCCCTTGTCGCCGTAAGCCGAACCGCGTGCGTACACGATGTTCGGGTTCACCGCGCGAATGTGCTCCACGTCGAACTTGTGCTTCTGCCGCTGCGCGGGCATGTAGTTGGTCAGGAACACATCGGCGGTCTTGGCCAGTTCGTAGATCACTTCTTGACCGCCCGGCGTGGAGACGTCGATCCCGACGCTGCGCTTGCCGCGGTTGGGATGTTCCATCAGCGGATGCCGGTCGGGATCGAGCTGGAAGCCACCCATGTTGATGAAGCCGCGCTGGGTGTCCCCGCGGGCCGGGTGTTCGACCTTGATGACGTCGGCGCCCCAGTCGGCGAGGATGGCACCGGCCGCTGGGACGAACGTGAACTGCGCAACCTCGAGGACCCGAAAGCCCTGCATTACCTTCACCATTCCCGGGACCCTACTTCGCGTCGAACGTAACCGGAAGTGCGGTCGGCGAACGGAACGGCTGACCGTGGATATGCGGGTCGTCATCGGTGACAAGCTCGATGTTGGTCACCCGGTCCAACAGACATTCGAGCGCGACGCGGGTCTCCATGCGCGCGAGGTGCAGACCCAGGCAGGTGTGCTCGCCGGCGGCAAACGAGATGTGCGGCATGTGCGCGCGGAAGATGTCGAACTCTTCCGGGCGCTCCCAGCGGTGTCCGTCGCGGTTCGCCGAGCCGATGCACACGTCGATCACCGACCGTGCCGGGATCTTGACGCCTTCCAGTTCGGTGTCCTCGGCGGTGAAACGCTGCACCGTGGTCAGCGGCGTCTCGACGCGCAGACCCTCCTCGATCGCCTTGGGGATCAGCTCGCGATCGGCCTGTACCGCGGCGAACTGCTCGGGATGGGTGAGCAACAGATACAGCAGATTGCCCGACGACCGGTAGGTGGTTTCCAGCCCCGCGGGCAGCAGCAGCCGGAGAAACGAATAGATGGCTTCGTCGCTGAGCTTTTCGCCATCGATCTCCGCCGTGACCAGATCACCGATGATGTCCTCTTTCGGCTGCGCCCTGCGCTGCTCGATGTGTTCGAGGAAATAGTCCTTCAACGCCGCCGACGCCTCGAAGGCGCGTTCGTAGTTGACCGCGTAGCTGATCAACTGCACCGCGCGCCGGCGGAACGTCGGCAGGTCCTGCGCCGGCAGGCCCAACAGCGTGGCGATCACCCGGGTGGGGAACTCGAAGGTGAACTGCCGGACCAGATCGGCGCTGCCGGCGTCGATGAACTCGTCGATGAGGGCATCGCAGATCGGCCGCACGACCGTGGGCTCCCAGAGCGCGAGATTCTTGGACTTGAAGGCCGCGGAGACCAGGTTGCGATGGTCGCGGTGGGTCTTGCCCTCCATGGCGAGGATGGTCGGACCCATGAACAGGCCGATGGTGTTGTCATAGAACTTCGAACTGAACACCTGGCCGTCGCGAAACACCTTGTTCACCGCGTCGAACGACATGGCGGCGAACGACTCTTCGGGCCGCAGCGACGCGGGCGTCTTGGAGTAGTCCATGACCGTGCCGCGAAACACCCCGCCCTCGCTGCGCATCCGGGCGAAGTAGGGGTAAGGGTCACGCAGGTAGCCGGTCGGCAAGGCGGCGGTGACGGCATCCTCAAGCTGACTTTCCACGGCTGCTCTCCGGCTCGGGTAGACGGTCGTACTGTAAAGATTACAGTATACTATCCAGGCGGGCCCGGGATGAGGCATCCGCGTGGGCTCGTCGCAGGGGCATTCGCCTCAACGGTCGTCGCAAAGCGTCTCCGACAAGGACCAGAGCCGAGCGGCGCGCTGTTCATCGAGGGCGTACGGCGCGACGTCGGTGCGGATGCGACAGTCGGCGAGGTACGCCGACCCGACATCGTCGAGCTCGGGCGCGACGGCGGCCCATACCTGGGTCGCCGCCCCGCGGTCGGGCAGCACAAAGTCGCGCGTGACGTCGACGGCGGGTGCGTCCCGTTTCCGTTCTGCCGCGGCGCGATCGGCAAGGTGCGCGAAATCCTTCTTGCCCATGTGTCGGGCCAGGCCGGTTGCCACGATGCCCGGGTGCACGGCGTAGGAGCCGATCCCGTCGTCGCGAAACCGTCGATCGAGTTCGACCATGTGCAAGATATTTGCGGTCTTCGAGGCGCCGTACGCCAGGAACTTGTCGTAGTCACGCCGCTCCCAGTTGGGGTCGTCGAAATCAAGGTCACTCATGCGGTGGCCATCGGACGACAGGATGACCACGCGAGCGCCGGACGCGGCGACGAGTTGCGGGATGAGCAGTCGCGTGAGTTCGAAGTGCCCGAGATGGTTAGTGCCAAACTGCATTTCGAAGCCATCTACCGTTCGATCGAACGGCGTGAACATCACCCCGGCATTGTTCATCAAGACATGGATCGACGAGGCAAGGTCTTGGATCGCCGCGGCCGCCGCTCGAATGCTGCTCAGCGAAGTCAGATCCAGTTGGACGGCGGCGATCCGGGCATCCGGATATGCGGTGTGAACCCATGTCTGGGTCTCGGCCAGCGCGTCGCGGTTGCGCGCCGCCAATATCACCCGCGCCCCGGCGGCAGCCAGGGCTCTGGCCGATTCCCGGCCGAGGCCCGAGGACGCCCCGGTAATCACGCAGTTCTTGCCGGTGAGGTCGGCCCCGTCGACGACGCCCAGGGCGGTCGGTGGTTCCGCGTGGATGTCGTGGCTCGCCGGTGGTGTGCTCACGTAGCGCCGCCGTCAGTCATCTCAGCACCCGCACCGGGACACGGGACCACCCGGCCACGTTTTGCATGGCCACCCGTTCGCAGCGATCCCAGAGCACCTCGTAACGCGGCATGTGCTCGAGCAACTTCTCCAGGGCGATCACGCTCTCCATCCGGGCCAGCGCCGCCCCGAGGCAGCTGTGGATGCCGTAGCCGAAGCCGAGGTTCTGCGCCTCGGCGCGGTCACGGTCGATGTCGAAGACGTCGGCGTCGGTCCATGCGTCGGGATCGCGATTCGCCGAACCGCCGATGAGGAAGACGGGCCTGCCCGCCGGGATGATTACCCCGTGCAGGTGTACGTCCTTCATCGAGCGGCGCACGTTGTACTGTGCCGGCGCCTCGTAACGCAACAGCTCTTCGACGGCGGCGGGGACCTTGCTGCGGTCGTCGAGCAGCTTCTGCCATTGCTCGGGGTGGCGGGCGAAGACGGTCGCCGCGTTGCCGATCAGCTTGGTCACCGTTTCAGCGCCCGCACCGCCCAACAGCGTTGCAAACCCGGCGATCTCGGACCCTTTGAGCCGGGTCGTTTCACCGTCTTCGCGTTCGATCTCGGCCGCGATCAGGCTGGAGATCATGTCGTCTTGCGGCTGCGCGCGCCGCTGCTGGATGAGCTCGTAGTACATCACCCAGGAATTGGCCATCGCCTGGTTGCCGGCATCGGACATCTCGATCTGGCCCGGTTCGCGGTGCAGCAACTCGTCAATCCAGAGCCTGACCTTCTGTCGGTAGTCGGCAGGCACTCCCAACATCCGGGTGATCACTTCCACCGGGAACAACGCCGAGAAGTCTTGAACGACATCGAATTCGTCGCGATCGACCGCCGCCAGATAGCGCTCGATCTGTTCGGTCACCATCGCCTTGAGCGCCGTGATCGCCCGCGGCGTGAACACCTTGTTGACCAGGCTGCGCATGTGCCGATGCTCGGGCGGATCCAGCGAGATGATCATCTTCGCCGGAACCTTCTGCCCCGTCCGCACCATCCCCAGATCCACCCCGTACGCCGATGAATACGTCTCGAAGTCCTTGAACGCGGCCGCGACATCGGCATGACGACTGAGCGCATAAAAGTCGTACTGCTTGCTGTAGTAAACCGGGGCTTCCGCACGCATCCGGCGATAGGTCTCATACGGTCCGTTGAAGAAATCCGCCGAAAACGGGTCGAATACCAGCTCGGCGACGGTCATCGTGCCACCCTGCCCGCGCCGGTACCACCGTAGGCCGCCACCTGGAAAACCATCCGGTAATACTAACAGTAGATATGCCAGTATGGCCGGGGAACATCGCGTAGGGTGATCCCGATGAGCGCAACCGGCGAACGAGTTGACGGCGCCGCGGAAGACCAGCGGGCGGCGCTGCAAACCATCCTCGAACGTCAGCGACGGGCATTCCTCGCCGAGGGGCCGCCCGGCGCGGCCGTACGGCGAAGCCGCATCGATCGGCTTATGGCGCTGCTGCTGGACAACAGCGACGCCTTCGTCGACGCCATGGCCGTCGACTACGGCACCAGGTCCAAGGCGGCATCGCTGTTCACCGAGATTATCGGGATCACCTCGGTGGTCGAACACACCAGATCCCATGTGGCGCGGTGGATGCGTCCGACAAAACTGATGCCCGCCGCGCGGCTGTGCGGCCTGCGGGCCGAAGTCCAGCCCACCCCGCTCGGCGTCGTCGGCGTGATCGGTCCGTGGAACTTCCCGGTCAATCTTGTGGTGCTGCCCGCGGCGGCCGCGTTCGCGGCCGGAAACCGGGTGATGATCAAGATGTCCGAAATCACCGCGCACACCGCCGCATTGATGAAGGCCACCGCACCCAAATACTTCGACCCGACCGAGCTCGACGTGGTCACCGGTGGCGCCGACGTCGCGGCCGCGTTCTCGGCGCTGCCGTTCGATCACCTGTTTTTCACCGGCTCGCCGTCGGTGGGTGCGTTGGTGCAGCAGGCGGCGGCCCAGAATCTCGTACCGGTGACACTGGAGCTTGGCGGCAAGAACCCGGTGGTCGTCGCACCGAGCGCCGACATCGCGCGGTCGGCGACCCGTATCGCCCGGGGCCGCATGGTCAACGGTGGCCAGGTGTGTGTCTGTCCGGATTACGTGATGGTGCCCGACGACCACATCGACGCATTCGTCGACACCGCGCGCGAAACCTTGCGCGGCATGTTCCCGACGGTCATCGCCAACGCGGACTACTGCTCCAGCGTCAACCAGGCCAATTTCGATCGGGTGGTGCGGCTGATCGATGATGCGCGCGCGCACGGTGCCCGCGTGGAAACCGTTGCTCCCGTGGGGGAGTCATTGCCCGACCGCAGCAGCCGCAAGATCGCGCCCACCATTGTCCGCGACATCGACGACCGCATGCGGATCGCCGACGAGGAGATCTTCGGCCCCGTGCTGGCCGTGATGGGGTATTCGCGCCTAGGCGAGGCGGTCGACTACATCAACCGGCGGCCCGCGCCGCTGGTGGCCTACTGGTACGGCCCAGAAGACGACGATTTCCGCACCTTCGTCCGCAACACCCGCAGTGGCGGCGTCGCTCGCAATGATTTTGCTGCCCAGATGATTCCGTCCGCGGCACCGTTCGGGGGAGTCGGGCGCAGCGGGATGGGCGCCTACCACGGCAAGGCCGGTTTCGACACCTTCAGTCATTACCGCACCGTGGTCGGCAACGACCTGCCGTTCAGCATCACGGGAACCGCGGCGCCGCCGTTCGGCAGGTCGCTGCGGTTCTACGCCAACACCGCACTGCGGATCGCGCGGGCGCGCACGCACCGCAGGTTGAAGGAGGCGGCGAAAAGACCCTCCCCGGCGCGGGCGCTGCCGTAATCAGCGGCCGGCGCGCCCCGAGCGGGCGTTCGTCATCCTCGCGGCATAGGCCTGCAAAGTGGCGTAGTGCGCGCCTAGCAGCCGGGGCATCGCCGCCATCGCGCGCCCGTCGGGCCCGATGAGGATTCTGGCCCGGTTCTTCTCGGCGCCACGGAGGATGAGGCGCGCCGCCTTCTCGGGCGAGGTGAGGGCCGCGCGCGCGAAGAGTTTCGCGGCCATGTCGGGATCCTCGGTGTCGGCGGCGCGCATGTTGGTCCCGAAGTTGGTTCGCACGACACCGGGGTGCACGCAGTGCACGGTCACCGGATGGCGTTCGATGATCATCTCCTGGCGCAGCGCCTCGGTGAAACCTCGGACCGCGAACTTCGCCGTGCTGTAGGCACCTTGATACGGCACCGCGATCAGCCCGAAGGCACTGGACAGGTTCACCAATCGCGCGGGGCGCTCCGAAGTGCCGGACTCGATCAGCTGCGGCAGGAACGCCTTGGTCCCATTGACGACGCCGCCGACGTTGATGCCGATGAGCCAATCGAAATCGGTCCACGACATGTCTGCCACGCTCGCGAACAGGTCAACGCCGGCATTGTTGAACAGCATCGAGGCGGGCCCGAGTTGCCCGCGCACGTCCTCGGCGAAGCCCAGCACCGCGTCCCGGTCCGCCACGTCGACCCGGTAGGGCGTGACCTGGCCGGGCCCGCAGGACTGCCGGGTCTCGGCCAGGCCATTTTCGTCGATGTCGGACGCCGCGACATGCGTCCCGCCCGCGGTGAGCGCCCGCGTCAACGCGCGGCCGATGCCGGAGCCCGCGCCGGTGACCACGGCGATACGCTGCTGGTACTTCATGAATTCCCTGCTTCCACAATCGCTTTGATCCGGCCCACCGAAAGGTCAAGGTTCTTTTGCAGATCCTGGCGACGATCCCGGACGAACAGGAACAGGTGCTCGAACACCACGACGCCAAAGGGGAGCCGAACGCACATCCGGAACTCTTCGGTGAGACGCGTCGTGCCGGCGGTCGAACCGGGCTCGACGACGTACGTCCACTGCGTCCAGTCCCCACCCATCGCCTGAACGACGAAGGAAAATCTCTGTCCCGGTGCGGCGTCGACGACGTTCGCCACGGTGCGCCACCGGCCCAGCCCCCTGCGGTTCCAGGCCTGGAAGCGTTCTGACGACAGCCATTCGGCGCGTACGGTTTCCGGGCTCCAGTCGGGAATTCGAGTGACGTCGGAGATGACCGCGTAAACCCGTTCTGCCGAGGCTCGCACTTCGGTCGATGCCGTTAGAGTCTCGCCTTTTCCGAGCGGAGGCATCCTCAGCCGTTCACCGCTTGCTTGCGCGCCCACCGGTAGTCGGCCTTGCCCGACGGGCTGCGCTCGATGACCGGACGGAAGACGACCGCCTTGGGAAGTTTGTAGCGCGCCAAAGACCTTGAGGCGTGGGCGACCAGCTCGTCGACCTCGACAGTGGCGCCCTCGGCGAGCGCCACGACCGCGACAACCTCCTGGCCCCAGCGTTCGCTGGGCCGCCCGGCGACCACCACGTCGGCCACCGCGGGATGCGACGCGATGGCCGTCTCGACCTCCTCGACGAAGATCTTCTCACCCCCGGAGTTGATGGTCACCGAGTCGCGGCCGAGCAGCTCGACGGAGCCGTCGGCGCCGTGGCGTGCGCGGTCACCGGGGACGGCGTACCTCACGCCGTCGATCACCGGAAAAGTCTTGGCCGTCTTGGCCGCATCGCCCTTGTAGCCCAGTGGAACGTAGCCTCGTTGGGCCAGCCAGCCCATCCCGTCATGGCCGGGTTGCAGGATGGCCGTCAGGTCCTCGGCGGCCACGAACGTGTCCGGTCCGGCGTTGAACGTGCCGGTCGCCACCGCCCCCGAGGTCGACATGTGATGCATCTGCGCGCCCGTCTCCGACGAGCCGACACCGTCGACGACCACGGCGTTCGGCAACACCTCGATCACGCGTTGCTTGACGTACGGGGTCAGCAGGGCACCGCCGTTGGCGACGACCGCGAGCGACGACACATCGGCGATCCCCGTCTCGATGGCGGCGACCAAGGGGCGCGCCATCGCATCGCCGACCACTGTGACCACCATGACTTTTTCCCGCTCGATGGTGCGCACCACGTCCTCGGCGTCCAGATGATCGACGACCGTGGGAAACACGACGGATTGCCCCGTCGTGATCGCGGTCATCACGCTCCATTGGGCCGCACCGTGGATCAGCGGCGGCAGAATCATCAAATTGGTGCCCGGGCCCGCGGCGGCCCGTTCCACGATCTCGTCGAGAGACGCCGAGGGCTCGCCCGTCATGAGATTGCGCCCGCCGAAGGACGTCATGAAGATGTCGTGCTGGCGCCACAGCACGCCCTTCGGCATTCCCGTGGTGCCCCCGGTGTACAGGACGTACAGGTCGTCGGCGGAGTGCTGCACCGGCGGCGGCTCCGGGGACACGGACGCCAGGGCGGCCTCGTAATCGACTGCGCCCTCCAGCAATTCATTTCCCGAGTCGTCGGCGATCTGGATCAGCACGCGCAGCTGTGGTAGGTCCGCGAGGATTTCGGCCACGCGCGGCGCGAACGCGGCGTGATAGAGCAGTGCGGTTGCTCCCGAGTCCGCCAGCAGATATTGGAGCTCGCTTTTCACGTAGCGGAAGTTGACGTTGAATGGGGCGACCCGCGCCTGGAAGGCGCCCAGCAGCGCCTCGACGAATTCGTTCCCGTTGTAGGCATAGAGGCCCAGCAGGTCTTGGCCCACTTCGTGGCCCGCCAGCGCGGAGCGCTCGGCGTGGCATCCCAGCCCCCGCGAGTGCAGGTACGCGGCGAGCCGGTTCGAGCGGTCGATCACCTGCGCGTAGGTGTACCGGCGATCCCCTTGGATGATGAGCTCGCGATCGGGGATGGCGGCCGCGACGGCCTTCGCGACCGCCGGCACCGTGAATGTTGTTGTGGTGTCGGACATCATGCCTCTCACGGCTGGTGGGGTAGCAGGCGAACCATCAGGCCGTTGGCTTCGCTGAGCAACGTGCCGTCGGCGTCTGTCATAGTAGCGTCAATGAAAATCTTCCTGCCGTCGGCTTTGGTGATGCGGCCGCGGGCCGTCAGCGGCTGGTCGATCGGGGTGATGTTGCGGTAATCCACGTGCAGAAACGCCGTGCGGGTGGGTGGACAGTTCGCGGTGGAGACCACCATGCCGAACAGCCAGTCGTAGAACAGCGGGATCATGCCGCCGTGCACGGCGTGGTTCCCGCCGACGTGCGAGGTGGTGAAATGACCGGCCATCCTGACGCCGTCGGGACCGGACTCGGTCACCATCCAGGGCGGCATCAGGGGATGGGCCAACCCGGGCAGGTTCAGCACCCGGCCGGCCACCGCCTCGGTCTCCGGGACCTGGTGGCCATCCAACAGCGCGCAGGCGTTCTCCAGGTGCGCGGTCGCGGCGGCCCACAGCGCGGGGTCCGGCTTGGTGGACACGGTCAGGTCCTGCAGGCGGCGCAGCGCGGCGACGAACGGCCCCAGCTCCGCGGGAGCATCCTCGACGGGTTTGACGTCGGGGAACCCGCCGCGAACTTCCGGCGCTGTGTCGGTCATCGCGTCCCTTCGCCCCATGCCCCGAGCAGATCGTCGGTGCTGGTGATGGTGGCCAGCAGCGACAGCGTGTTGGCGATCATCGCTGCACCATAGTCGGCGGGTATGCCGGCGACCGCGTCGCGGGGGAGGATCACCCGGTACGCGGCATTGACGGCGTCCATGACGAGGTTGGGGATCGCGATGTTCAGCGAAACACCCACCACGACAACGGTCGACACACCGAGATTGCGTAACACCGCGTCCAGATCGGTGCCGCCCATCGGTCCCACGCCGTGCCAGCGGCGCAGCACCAAATCCGAAGGCTCCGGCCCCAATTCGGGCAGCAGTTCCGCGCCCGGCGTGCCGGGCGTGATGTCCACCTGGTTGCCACCGCCCATCGCGAAGATCTTCGCGTTGTGGTTGGAGCCGAGCCCGTCGGGTCGCCGCTGCACCAGACAGTGCACGACGCGCGCTCCGGCCGCCCGAGCTGCGGGCAACAGCCGCGCGATGTTGGGCAGCGCCTCGCGGCGGGCTTCCTCGGCGAGCATCGCCAGTCCGGCGTCGGGCCCCATCACCGCGCCCTGGCACTCTTGGGTGACGATCGCGGTGTGCTCGGGCGCGGCCAGTGCGGCCAATCGGTCGCTCATGCGGGGGCGCCCACCGGCGCGACGTCATAGAACTGCGTCGCCCACTTCCTCAGCGCCATATAGCCTTTCGCGTCGGTCTTCGACAGTGCGGGGTGTTCCACATATTTCTGGTAGCGCCAGATCTGCAGGTCGTCGAACACGGTGGACAAGAACTGGTTCTCGATGACCTCCCGCAGCTTGCCCTCCGGCACGGGGGAATCATCGCCGGGGGTTCGCGGCCACCAGATCGAGTAGAACAGGTCCGAACATTCGTCGTCGACCGGTGTGCAGGTGAAGATCAGCCGATGATTCTGTGCGCCCTCGAAGACGCTGATCGCCCCGCCGAGCCCGAACAGGTGGCTGTGGAACCGCAACGCGAGATCGTCGGGGTTGTCGCTGCGCGCGTCCGGCCAGCCCGCGATGAACTGCCACTCCTGGTCGACGATCTTCCAGTCCAACACCCGGGGCGTCACGGTGGCGTGGTGCACGTACTCGAAATGGGCGCTGTCGGGGGCGTTCTCGGCCACGATCTGCGGATGCACCGGCTCGCGCTCCGCCCGTCGGGAAAACTCCGGGTACGCCCGGTAGTACTGCGCCGGATCGGTTTCGACTTGCGGGAACTTGCGGAAAATATCGGGCATCTCCCACTGCGGTTCTTTGCCGTCCGGGTGGTGCCAGATGAACACGCAATCGTATTGCTCGCGGACCGGATATACCCGCAGCCGCAGCGCGCGGTTGGGCCGATCCGGCTGGTAGGGGATGTACTTGTTGCAGCCGTCCGGACCCCAGCGCCAGCCGTGGAACGGGCACTCCACGCAGTCGCCGACGACCTTGCCGCCGTGGCCGATGTGCGCGCCGAGGTGCTTGCAGTGCGCTTCCAGGACGTGCAACTCACCGGACTCGTCGCGGTAGGCCACCAGGTCCTCGCCGAAATAGTGCAGCGGCCGGACCTCGCCGACGGGAAACTCCGGGGACCAGCCGACCATGAACCATCCGGTGACCTTCCAGGTGAAGGGAACTTTCACAGCCAGCGCCTCTCGTGATCGTTGATACTAAATCCGTTACAGTATAGATTTCAGCAGTCCGGCCCGCGCGCGGCAAGGGAGTGACATGACGACAGCGGCTGACGAGCTGGAAGCCATCCGGCAACTGAAGGCGCGCTACTGCCGTTTCCTGGATACCAAGGTCCTCGAGTCCTGGCGCGACGTGTTCACCACGGACGTCGTGGTCACCCTGGACATGGCGGTGTCCACCGCGGGTGCCGACCCTCAGACCGCGCCACCGATCGAGGGGGTGGAAAGCTTCGTTCCGATGGTGTTGGGTGGCCTCGAGAACGTGGCAACCAAGCATCACTGTCATACCCCCGAGATCGCGCTCACCTCGGCCACCACCGCGACCGGCATCTGGGCGATGGAGGACCTGCTGATCTTCGGTGACGGTCGCGAGTTGTACGGGGCCGGCCACTACCACGAGACCTACGAGAAGCGGGACGGTCGCTGGCAGATCAAGTCCCTGCACCTGACCCGAACCATCCTGAAGATGACCGGCGGTGACGATGGCTGACGCTGATACCTCGTTCGACGTTCTCGTCATCGGCGCCGGATTCTCCGGGCTGTACATGCTGCACCGGCTGCGGCAACTCGGGCTACGCACCCAAGTCCTGGAGATGGCCGAAAACGTGGGTGGCACCTGGCTTTTCAATCGGTACCCGGGCGCCCGCTGCGACATCGAGAGCATCGAATACTCCTACAGCTTCTCCGAGGAGATTCAGCAGGAGTGGGAGTGGACGGAGTCGATGCCGGCCCAGCCCGAGATCGAGGCCTACCTGAACTTCGTGGCCGACCGGCTCGACCTGCGACGCGACATCCAATTCTGCACCAGGGTCGTCGCGATGACGTTCGACGAAGAAGCGGCGATGTGGTCGGTGCGCACCGAAGCCGGCGAAACGTTCCGGGTTCCGTTCGTGGTCGCCGCCTCGGGCATCCTGTCGGTACCGTTGGAACCCGACATCCCGGGCATGGACACCTTCGCCGGGGCGTCGCTGTTCACCAGCCGCTGGCCCGAGCGCGGCGTCGACCTCGCCGGCAAGCGTGTCGGCGTGATCGGTACCGGCTCGACCGGCGTCCAGCTCATCCCCGTGGTCGCCCGAGAAGCCCTGCATCTTACGGTGTTTCAGCGTTCACCCGCCTACACCCTGCCCTGGCGGGTGCACCGGTTCGAACCGGGTGAGCTCGACGACATGAAGGCCCGTTACGGTGAAATCCGTGCGGCCCAACGCGCCCACCCGATCGGCGCGGCGCGGCTCAGCGCCTTCTCCGTCCTGCTCGAGATGCTCGGCCGGCCGCCGTTGAAGTCGGCGACGCGCGAGGAACAGCTGCGCGCCATCGAGGAGAACGGCGTCATGGGCGCCTTGAACTGGGGCGACATCTTCTTCGACATCGACGCCAACCGGATGGCCGCCAAACTGTACGGCGAGGCGGTGGCCCGCATCGTCAAGAACCCGGACACCGCCGCGTCCCTCGTGCCCGTGCATCCCTTCGCCTGTAAGCGCCCGATCATCGACCAGGGCTACTACGAGACCTTCAACCGGGACAACGTCACCCTGGTCGACCTGCGGAAGTCGCCCATCCGTGAGATCACGCCGGCCGGTATCCGCACCGGGGACCAATCGCACGAACTCGATGTCCTCGTCTACGCCACCGGGTTTGACGCCATGACCGGCGCGCTCAGCCGGATCGACGTCCGCGGCCGCGGGGGCGTCTCACTCGGCGAATTCTGGGCCACCGAAGGTCCGCTGTCGTATCTGGGTCTGGCGGTCGCCGGGTTCCCGAACCTGTTCACGGTTCAAGGACCGGGCAGCCCGAGCGCCGCGACGAACTTCGTCGCCGCTCTCGAACAGCACGTGGAGTGGATCGGTGATTGCCTCGCGTATTTACGCGCCAACGACATCCGTACCATCGAGGCGCTGAGCACCGCGCAGCAGGAGTGGATCGACCACGCTACGGCGCTGGTTGCGCCGACGGTTCTGGTCCACCCGTCGTGCAACTCCTGGTACAACGGTGGCAACGTGCCCGGCAAGAAACGGATGTATATGGGCTATACCGGCGGAATCCCCGAATACCGGCGCCGCTGCGACGAAATCGCGGCCGGCGGATACACCGGTTTCAAACTGGCTTAGCTGCTGAAGGTGAACGACATGGCGAAGGCATTGAGCGGGCTGAGCCTGGCCAAGGATGTGGCCCGGGAACTCGGGATGCTGGTGCCGCGTACGGTGGCCGGCCTGCAGGAGTCGACCGGCTGGACTCCGCTGTCGCCGCGCGGTGCGCGCCAGTTCGGTGAGGTCATGCTCGACGAGCTTGTGCTGAGTGGCTTTTCGTTGCTGGGCGGCAACCCCGCGGCGATGCGCCCGCCGGATGCGTGCACCGCGGCCGCCGAGGAGCTCTCGACACTCGGCATCGACCGCGCGCATGCCGAGCCGAACCCGTTGCGGGCAACCTCGATACGCCGGCGCCGTATCGCGGGCCTGGCATACGAACGGATGACTTTCGAACACGACCCGGCCTTGCCGCCGACCCTGGAGGCCGAGGGTCTGGGCGGGCCGGCGCGGGCGGTGGTGCACGTGTGCCGGCACCGCGGCGGGCCCAGGCCGTGGCTGGTCTGGGTGCACGGCGCCGGACAGGGCGGCACCGAAGACCTGCTGATGTCCGGCATCGGCCGAATACACCGCAAGCTGGGGTTCAACATCGCGATGCCGGTACAGCCGGGTCACGGGGTTCGGCGCCGGCAATGGCCGGCGTATCCCGACATGGATCCGCTCGGCAACGTCGCGGGAATGATGCGCGTCGTGTCGGAGGTGCGCGCCGTGGTGCGCTGGGCGCGGTCGCAAGGCACCGCCGTTGTGGTGGCCGGGATTTCGATGGGCACCCCGGTGGCCGCGCTGGTTTCGCACCTGGAGAAGCAGATCGATGCGGTGGCGTTGTACACGCCCATCCTGGGGCTCAACGCGATGATTGCGCGACACCTACAGCGTTGGGGGCCATCGCGCGACGGATTCCGCGAGTTGCTGGAATCTCCCGTGGTCACCCAGCTGACCTCGGTGATCGATCCCTTGGCGGTCACGCCGTCGCCGCCGCCGCAGCGCCGGCTCATCGTCGGGGCATGGCACGACCGGATGGCGATGCGCGAGCCCACGGATTCGTTGCAGGAACGCTGGGCCGGCCAGTTGTACTGGTACGACGGCAGCCACGTCGGGCACATTTTCTCCCGGCGCGTGCAGCGAATCACCGACCGGTTCCTGCGCGACGCGGTCGGTCAACCCGCCGACGATAAGGAACCCGGCTGATGACGTCGACGTGGACGGCGCGTTCGGTGGTCGAACTTTACAACCTCGTCGTGTGGAACGAACGCAACATCGAGTTGGCCGAGGAGTTGTTGGGCGACACCGTCGTTCGACACGAGGTCGGTGCGGCGCGCACCCTGACGCACGCCGAAGCGGTCCAACGGGTGGTGGACATGTGGCAGGTGGCCGAATCGTTACACTTCGACCTCAACGTCGTCATCGAGGGCGACGACGGCGAACACGTGGCGATCGTCTACGACTCGACGATAAAGACCAAGGACGGCACCGAAACCAACATCGCCAGCATCGAGGTGTTCCGCGTTGTCGATGGCAAGATTACCGAGGTTTGGAACTGCGGCTACCAGCAAGGGGTTTGGAATTGAGTGACCGTGCGCTTGATGAATTGGGCTTCTACCTGCTGGCCGGGGCCGGCGGCGAGGGCCCGGCGACATTGATGGACGAGGCCCGCCGCGGCGAGGAACTCGGCTTCGGCACCGCCTTCATCTCCGAGCGGTGGAACGTCAAGGAGGCGTCGTCTCTGGTCGGGGCGGCATGTGCGGTGACCAACCGGATGCAGATCGCCACCGCCGCAACCAATCACAACACCCGCCACCCGCTGATCACGGGATCGTGGGCGACCACGATGCATCGCCTCTCCGGCGGCCGCTTCACCCTGGGCATCGGCCGGGGCATCGCCGCCATCTACGGGGCCTTCGGCATACCGGCGGTGACGACGGCGCAGATGGAGGATTGGGCCCAGGTGATGCGCCGGCTGTGGCACGGCGAGCTGATCTTCAATCACGACGGCCCGATGGGCAAGTACCCCATCCTGTTTCTCGATCCGGACTTCGACGAAGACATCCGGCTGGCGCTGGTGGCGTTCGGCCCCAACACGCTCGCGCTCGGGGGACGCGTGTTCGACGACGTCATCCTGCACACGTACTTCACTCCCGAGACCCTGCAGCGCAGCGTCAAAACCGTGAAGGCCGCCGCCGAGAAGGCGGGCCGCGACCCCGACAGCGTGCGGGTGTGGTCGTGCTTCGCGACGGTCGGTGACCATCTGCCCGAAGAGCTGCGGCTGAAGAAGACGGTCGCCCGGCTGGCCACGTATCTGCAGGGCTACGGTGACCTGTTGGTCGAAACCAATGACTGGGATCCCGCCGTGCTGCAACGGTTCCGCGAAGACCCGGTGGTGATGTCGATCGCGGGCGGTATCGACCACAAGGGCACGGCCGAGCAGATCGAGCACATCGCGACGCTGATTCCCGACGAATGGCTGGAGCCCTCGGCGACCGGGTCGGCGAGTGAGTGCGTGGACCGCATCCGCAAGGAATTCGACTACGGCGCCGACGCGGTCATCATGCACGGCGCCACACCCGACGAACTCGAGCCGATCGTGACTCACTACCGCGAGACTGTAACTACCGACGCCCCCACTCGGGCGGATTCATACGGTCAGTGCAACATTTCCTGATTTTGGAGGTTGCAATGCCGACTGGGTATCCGGCTGCGCGGGCGCTGCGCTGGCGGTTGTTTGATCTGGTGTGCTCGGGCACGTCGAT
>NZ_JAICZA010000095.1 GCF_025933915.1 Mycobacterium sp. | reverse complement strand
CCGGAATACACCGATGTTGATCGGTATCGCGCCCCGGCCACCTTCACCGAGGAGATCCTGGCCGGCATCTACGCCGACGTCCTCGGGCTCGAGCGGGTCGGGGTCGACGACTCCTTCTTCGATTTGGGCGGGGATTCGCTGCTGGCGATGCGCCTGATCGCTGCGATCAACACCAGCCTGGATGCAAACCTTGCGGTGCGCACCTTGTTCCGCGCGCCGACCGTCAAAAGCCTGAGCCAGCAGTTGGGCCACGATGCCAGCGAGATCGAAGTGATCCCTGTGGAGTTCCTCAAGGGGGGCACCGGCGATCCGTTGTTCTGCATTCATCCCGGGGGTGGGCTGGTCTGGCCGTATCACGCTCTAGGTAATTACCTGGACTGCCCGATCATTGGAATTCAACAAATCCCGCAAAATGGCGAGACTGAAGCTGCGTCAATCCGCGATATGGCGAGAAACTATGCCGACCGGATTCAAAGGGTAGATCCTACCGGGCCCTACAACCTTCTCGGCTGGTCGTTTGGCGGCGTTGTCGCCCATGAGATTGCCATCGAGCTTCAGCGACGCGGATGCTCAATCGCACACCTTATCCTTCTCGACGCTCTGCTATTTATCGATAGCGGTGCGGCTCTACCGGCCCTGGGCGAGCAGGACGTGCTAGAAGAGGTTTTGCGGTTCTGTCGTATAGACATTCCCGATCGGGATGAGCCGCTGACTTATGATCGGGTTGAAGGACTACTTCGCGAACGAGGAATTGTCGAATTCGCTCGATACAAACAGCTCCTGGATTTGGGTGTTCACAACATTGACAGTAACCGGGCGTTGTCTGTCGGCCACGAACCGGGTGTCTTCGATGGCGATATAACCATATTTTCCGCAGCGGGGGATGAGGGCGATCAGAGTTTGCCTCCTCTGCAAAGTTGGCGCCCTTACGTGACTGGCGACATCAACAGCTACCCGGTCGACTGTGGGCACCAAGAAATGATGAGTCCTGAATCGCTCGTCCTGTATGGCGAACAACTCAAAGTTCTATTAGAACGTGAAGGTGCGCGCACCGAATGATTGAGCCGAAGGCGCCTTCCTGGAGTTGGCAAGATCGACATCACAAAGAGGGGTCGGGTCGATGCAAATAATCGAGCACGATTTGTTCGGCAACGTTGTGGTGAGCGATACGCAGCCGCAGGGATTCGGTTTTCGAGAACGCAATTCGCTCCTCCAACTGGGACAAAACCTGCTCCTCAGGTTTGAAGACTTTCTTGGGCGGGCCTCGACGCACGGCGACGAAGAGCGTTTCGAGGCCGTCGTCAATCACAGCGCCGCGGCGAAGTAGCGGTTCAAGATGGCCGTCGAACCGACCACGCTGCACCCCACGAAGAGGCGCTTTCCGGCTTTGCGGTCTCGCCGGTTCGTCGCCGTAGTTGTCGCGATCGGTGGCATACAGCTGATGGTGTCGATGGACGGCCCCGTCGCGATCTTCGCGCTGCCCAGGATCCAGAACGAGCTGGGTTTGTCGGATGCCGCGCGGAGCTGGGTGATCACCGCCTACATGCTGACCTTTGGTGGCCTGATGCTGCTGGGTGGCCGGCTGGGCGACACCATCGGCCGCAAGCGAGCTTTCATCGTCGGGGTCGTGCTGTTCACTTTCGCCTCGACCTTGTGCGGCATCGCCTGGGACGGGGGCATGCTGATATCGGCACGGCTGCTGCACGGCGGGGCCGCCGCAATTACCACACCGACCATTTTGGCGCTGATAGCGACCACGTTCCCGAAGGGGCCGGAACGCAATTTTGCGACGGCGGTGTTCGGCGCGATGTCCGGTCTCGGCGGGGTGCTGGGCCTGGCGGTGGGCGGGGCGCTGACCGATGTGTCGTGGCGGCTGGCGTTTTTGGTGAACGTGCCGATCGGGCTGGCGGTGATCTACCTGGCCGTCATCACGCTGCAGGAAACCCAGAAGGAGCGGATGAAGCTCGACGCCGCCGGGGCTGTGCTGGCCACGTTGACCTGTACCGCCGCAGTGTTCGGTCTCTCGACGGGCCCGGAAAAGGGGTGGCTGTCCGCCATCACGCTCGGTTCAGGCGTGGTGGCTCTGGCCGCTTTCGCGGCGTTCGTCGTGGCGGAGCGCACCGCCGAGAACCCCGTCGTGCCGTTCAGCCTGTTCTTCGACCGTAACCGGCTGGCCACGTTCGCGGCCATGTTCCTCGCCGGTGGGATATTTTTCACCCTGACCGTGCTCGTCGGCCTGTATGTGCAGACCATCATGGGCTACAGTCCGCTGCGCGCCGGCATCGCCTTCATCCCGTTCGGCATCGCGATGGCCCTCGGGGTCGGCGTGGCTTCGAAGCTGGTGGTGCGGTTCCCGCCGCGGGTGCTGGTGATGGCCAGCGGCAGCCTGATTCTGGTCGCGACGCTGTACGGCTCGACCTTCCACCGCGGCGTGCCGTACTTCCCGAATCTTGTTTTGCCGTTGATCATTGGCGCTATTGGCGTCGGCGGAGTCTTCGTCACGCTCACGTTATCGGTGATCGCCGGCGTCGGTTTCGACCGCATCGGGCCCACGTCGGCGATTGCACTGATGCTGCAGACCTTGGGCGGGCCGCTGGTGCTGGTCATCATCCAGGCCGCCATCACGTCGCGCACGTTATCCCTGGGCGGCACCCTCGGGCCGGTGAAGTTCATGAACGCCGCCCAGTTGCATGCGCTGGACCGCGGCTACACCTACGGCCTACTGTGGCTGGCCGGCGTGGTGGTGCTGCTCGGTGGGGTGGCGCTGCTGATCGGGTACACCGCCGCGCAGGTGGCCCGCGCGCAGGAGGTCAAGGAATCCATCGACGCGGGGGAGATGTAGCTCGCCGCGGGCTACGTCAATCGGGACCAGCTGCTTCCCGGCGCCGCCGTCTCGGGTGAGGCCGTGTCGCCACGTATGGGACGAAGCCAGCGAACTCGACGAAAAATGCTGTCGCAGAATGTAATCCGCGCTAACACACTCATTTTCGGTTGCGTAATTTCCTGTCACCGACGGACCACCACTCTGTCGGCCCGCATCTACCACTCTATGTGCGGGTCCTGACTACGCTACCGACTTGATAAGCCTGACAACAGGATTGAAACCCACGACGCTCTGGATCATGCACTTCGTCGAGACCGTTTTCGGGCGCCCGGTCAGCAACAGCTAGTGCACCGAACTACCCGGCTCATGCCACAGCGAAAGTTGGAGGACTGGTGAGTATCAACTCGTTCGACGCCGGCACGGGCAGCGGATCGCTCCTGTTTGACCAACCACTCAAAGCTCTATCAGAACCTGACGGCGTGCGCGCAACGGACAAGCTACTTCGTCGTTGCTCCGAGGAGGCGAAATGACTACACACCAGATCGACGACGTCATGCGGCGCACCCCTTCCACCGACCCTCCGCCGCCGATCGGCACTAGACCTGTCACTCCTGTTGCCGTGATCGGTATGGCTTGCCGGCTACCCGGAGCCATCGACTCCCCGGAGCAGTTGTGGGAGGCGTTGCTGCGCGGCGATGACCTGGTGACCGAAATCCCGCCCGACCGCTGGGACGCCGACGAATACTACGACCCCGAGCCGGGTGTGCCGGGCCGGTCGGTATCGCGGTGGGGCGCATTCATCGACGACGTCGCCGGCTTCGATCCCGAGTTCTTCGGGATCAACGAGCGGGAAGCGACCGCGATGGATCCGCAACACCGATTGCTTTTGGAGACCTCATGGGAGGCCATGGAACACGCCGGTCTCACGCGGGAACGAATCGCCGACTCTCTGACGGGTGTGTTCATGGGATTGACGCATGGCGACTACCAATTGCTGGCCGCCGACGCGCACTCCGTGGAGGGGGCGTACGGCTTTTCCGGCAACAACTTCAGCCTGGCGTCCGGGCGCATCGCCTATGCCCTGGGGGTCCACGGTCCCGCATTGACGGTGGACACCGCGTGTTCTTCAGGCCTGACCGCGATACACCTGGCCTGCCGCAGTCTGCACGAGGGCGAAAGCGACCTTGCCCTGGCCGGCGGCGCCACGCTGGCGCTGGACCCGCGGAAATTCTCCGCGGGCTCAGCCGAGGGCATGCTGTCGCCGACCGGACGTTGCCACGCCTTCGACGTCGCGGCCGATGGGTTCGTGGGTGGCGAGGGCAGCGTCATGCTGCTACTCAAGCGGCTGCCCGACGCGCTACGAGATGGCGATCGGATTCTGGCTGTGGTGCGCGGGACGGCCGCCAATCAGGATGGTCACACGGTGAACATCGCGACACCGTCGAAGACCGCGCAGACCGCGGTGTATCAGGCGGCTTTGGCCGCCGCGGGTGTGGACGCCCGCACGGTCGGCATGGTCGAGGCGCATGGGCCCGGCACCCCGGTGGGTGACCCGATCGAATACGCGAGCCTGGCCCACGTTTACGGCATCGACGGCCCCTGCGCGCTAGCGTCGGTGAAGACCAATTTCGGCCATGCGCAGGCGGCCTCCGGAGCGCTCGGGATGATGAAGGCGATTCTCGCGCTGCAGCATGGTGTGGTTCCCCGGAACCTGCACTTCACCCGGCTACCCGATGACCTCGCCCGGATCGACACGAATCTCTTCGTGCCGCAAGAGACTACGCCGTGGGTCAGCAACGGCCACCACGCACGGCGGGCGGCGGTCTCGTCGTACGGGCTGTCGGGGACCAACGTGCACGCCATCGTCGAACAAGCACCTGAGCGGGCTCCCGAAGGTGCTGTGCCCGAACATGTCTCAGCCGAACCGCCGCCGACGGCGCCACTGCTGTTCCTACTGTCGTCCACCTCGTCCGACGAACTGCGCCGCACGGCCGGGCGGCTCGCCGACTGGGTAGGGGCACATGACGATCTGGCGTTGCCTGATCTGGCGTATACCCTGGCGCGTCGGCGCGCGCACCGCCCGGTACGCACCGCCGTCATCGCCGGCGACCGGCCCGAGCTCGCAGAGGCTTTGCGCGAGGTTGCCGACGGCGATACTCCGTATCCGGCCGCGGTCGGGCAGGACGACCGTGGACCGGTATGGGTGTTCTCCGGGCAGGGTTCGCAATGGGCCGCGATGGGCGCAGACCTGTTGGCCACCGAACCGGCGTTTGCCGCCACCGTCGCGCAGGCCGAGCCGGTGATCGCGCAGGAGTCTGGGTTTTCAGTGACCGAGGCGATATCGGCGCCGCAGATCGTGACCGGTCAACACCGGATCCAGCCGACACTATTCACCATGCAGGTCGCGCTGGCGGCCACCATGAGTTCCTATGGAGTCCGCCCCGGCGCGGTCATCGGGCACTCTCTCGGCGAGGCCGCCGCAGCCGTTGTCGCGGGTGCATTGTCGCTGGAAGACGGGCTGCGTGTGATCTGCCGCCGCTCGCGGCTGATGTTCCGCGTCGCCGGTGCCGGTGCCACGGCATCGGTGGAATTGCCTGCGCAGCAAGTGCTTTCGGAGCTGACGGCACGCGGTATCAACGACGTCGTGGTGGCGGTGGTGGCGTCGCCGCAATCCACGGTGATTGCCGGCGCCGCGCAAACGGTTCGCGACCTGGTCGCGGCCTGGGGCCAGCGTGACGTGATGGCCCGCGAGGTCCCCACCGATGTCGCCTTTCATTCGCCTCAAGTCGATCCGATCATGGAAGAGCTGACCGAGACACTCGCAGAGATCCACCCGATGACACCGGAAGTTCCCTTCTACTCGGCGACCCTGTTCGACCCGCGCGAGCAGCCAGTCTGCGATGCCCGCTATTGGGCGAACAATATGCGCCGCATGGTGCGGTTCGCCACGGCCGTGCAGGCCGCTTTGGAGGACGGCTACCGGGTCTTTGCCGAGCTGGCCCCACACCCCCTGCTCATCCGCGCTCTGGAGCAGACCGCCCGCAGTCGCGAGATGCCGATGGCCGCGCTGGCCGGTATGCGCCGCGAACAAGCGCTTCCGCACGGGCTGCGTGGGTTTGTGGCGGATCTGCACAGCGCGGGCGCCGCGGTCGATTTCTCCATGCTCTACCCGAGTGGTCGGTTGGTGGACGCGCCGCTGCCGACCTGGACGCACCGTCGGCTGTGGTTGAGCGGCGGCGGTCAGGAATCCCCAACACATGGTGGTTGCACCGTTTCTGTACATCCGCTGCTGGGCTCGCACGTGCATCTGCAAGAGGAACCTGAGCGCCACTTGTGGCAGGCCGAGGTCGGCACCGCCGCCCAGCCCTGGCTCGCCGACCACCAGATCCGCAATGTGGCCGTGCTTCCGGGAGCCGCGTACTGCGAGATGGCGTTAGCGGCCGCGCGTACTGTGCTGGGCGAGGCGGCCGAGGTTCATGACATCCGCTTCGAGCAGGCGCTCCTGCTGGATGAGCAGACCACGATCGGCGCCTCGGCGTCGTTGTCCTCGCCGGGCGTCGTCGACTTCACCGTTGAGTCGAACCAGGGCGGCGAACAGGCGCAGCATGCGGCCGCAGTCCTGGGTGCCGCAGAGGATGAGCAGCCGCCCGCGTATGACGTGTCCGCGCTCCTCGCCGCGCATGCGAGTTGCGACGATGGCGCCGAGGTGCGCAAGCGGATGGACCAACGTGGCGTTCAGTATGGTCCCGCGTTCGCCGGTCTGGGCGACGTCCACCTCGGCGAGGAGGCGACAGACACCGTCCTGGCCGAGGTGGCGCTACCGCGCCAAATCCGCTCGCAACAAGCGGCTTACGGCGTTCACCCCGCACTGCTGGATGCCTGTTTTCAGTCCGTTGAAGCTCATCCGGACGTCCGGGCCCTGGGCGAAGGTGCGCTGGGGTTGGTGTTGGGCATCCGTCGGCTCCGCTCCTACAGCGCTGCCCGCAACGCCCACTACTGCTACACGCGGGTGACCAAAGCCGATACCTCCGGGGTCGAGGCCGACATCGACGTGCTCGACGAGCACGGGGCAGTCCTGCTGACCGTTCAGGGGCTGCGAGTGGGCACCAGCGCATCCGAGAGCGGCAACAGAGATCGCGTGCTGGCCGAGCGGCTGTTGACCATCGAATGGCGGCAACGAGAGCTGCCCGAGCCGGACCACACCGACGCCGGAAGCTGGCTGCTGATCGGCACTGCCACCACCGCGGACGTGGTGGCCAGCACGTTGGCCGACGCCCTGAAAAACCATGGGGTGCACTGCACCACGATGTCCTGGCCGCAGCGGGCCGACCATACAGCGAGCGTGGAGCAGCTGGGAAATCATTTGCGCGCGGGGGGATTCACCGGTGTGGTGATCCTCACCGGGCCGAAAAACGGCGACGCTGACGAGCAATCTGCGCTGCTGGGCCGGGACTATGTGCGACATCTGGTGCGCATTACCCGGGAGTTGGCGGACCTTCCCGGCGAACCGCCGCGCTTGTATGTCGTGACTCGCAACGCCCAATGTGTGGTGTCCGACGATGTGCCCAACCTCGGGCAGGCCGGGTTGCGGGGGCTGGTCCGGGTAACCGGCATGGAACACCCGCATCTGGGCGTCAGCCAGATCGATGTGGACGAGTCCACCGACGCCGAGCACCTGGCCGGGCAACTGCTCGCCGGCTCGGAGGAGGACGAGACCGCCTGGCGAAATGGCGCGTGGTACAACGCGCGGTTGTGCCCTGCTCCACTGCTTCCCGAGGAGCGGCAAACCGCCGTCGTCAACCACGAGTGCGACGGGATGCGCCTGCAGATCCGTACGCCCGGTGATCTGGAGTCGCTCGAACTCGTTGCCTGCGACCGCGTTCCACCGGGACCGGGACAGATCGAGGTCGCGGTCAGCGCGTCCAGCATCAACTTCGCCGACGTGCTCGTCGCGTTTGGCCGTTACCCCGCCTTCGAGGGCCGGCTACCGCAGCTGGGCACCGACTTCGCCGGCGTGGTGACCGCGGTCGGGCCCGACGTGACCGACCACACGGTGGGTGATCGTGTCGGGGGCCTGAGCGCCAACGGTTGTTGGGGTACCTTCCTCACCTGCGATGCGCGCCTGGCGGTCACGCTGCCGGCCGGCCTGGCCGACGACCAGGCGGCGGCGGTGACAACCGCGCACGCCACCGCCTATTACGGCCTGCATGAGCTGGCCCGCATCGGGTCCGGTGATCGGGTGCTGATCCACTCGGCGACCGGCGGGGTCGGACAGGCGGCAATCGCCATCGCCCGGGCCGCGGGAGCCGAGATCTTCGCCACCGCGGGCAGCGAGCAGCGTCGACAATTGTTGCGCGACATGGGCATTGAGCACGTATACGATTCGCGAAGTGTGGAGTTCGCCGGCCTGATCCGCCGCGACACCGGCGGCTATGGCGTGGACATCGTGCTGAACTCGGTCGTCGGCGCTGCCCAGCGCGCGGGCATCGAATTGCTGGCGTTCGGTGGACGATTCGTCGAGATCGGCAAACGCGACATTTACGGCGACACCCGATTGGGGCTCTTGCCGTTCCGGCGCAACCTGACGTTCTACGCCCTCGACCTGGCGTTGATGTCGTTCAGCCACCCGGACAGGCTGCGAGGCTTGCTGAAAACGGTGTACGGGCTCACCGCGGACGGTTCGTTGCCGATGCCGGAAAGCACGCACTACCCGCTTGCCGACGCCGCCACCGCGATTCGGGTGATGAGCGGCGCCCAGCACACCGGCAAACTCGTGCTCGATGTCCCGCACACCGGCCGCAGCCACGTAGTGGTGCCGCCGGCGCAGGTGGAGGTCTTCCGCGGCGACGGCGCCTACATCATCACCGGCGGGCTGGGAGGTCTGGGGCTGTACTTGGCCGAGAAGATGGCTTCTCCCGGTTCGGGGGCCGGTTGCGGGCGTATCGTGTTGTCCTCGCGCTCGCAACCAGATCCCAACGCGCTGGAAACGATCGAGCGCATCCGCGAGATCGGCGCCGACGTCGTGGTGGAGTGCGGCGACATAGCCGAGGCCGGTACGGCTCGGCGATTGGTGGCGATCGCGACCGCCACCGGGCTTCCGGTGCGCGGTGTGCTGCATCTGGCGGCGGTGATCGAGGATGCCACGCTGACCAGTATCACCGACGAGCTCATCGAGCGTGACTGGGCGCCAAAGGCTTACGGTGCATGGAATTTGCACACCGCCACCGCTGAACAGCCGTTGGACTGGTTCTGCTCGTTCTCCTCGGCTGCCGCGCTGGTGGGGTCGCCCGGGCAGGGTGCCTACGCCGCCGCCAACAGCTGGCTGGACGCCTTCACCCGCTGGCGCCGAGCTCGGGGTCTGCCGGCCACCGCGATCGGATGGGGTGCCTGGTCGCAGATAGGACGCGGCACCGCCTTGGCCGCGGGCGCCGACGTTGCCATCGCTCCCGACGAAGGGGCGTATGCGTTCGAAGCGCTGCTGCGCCACGACCGCGCCTACACGGGGTATGCGCCGATAACGGGCACACCGTGGTTGACCGCGTTCGCCGAGCGCAGTCCCTTCGCCGAAGCGTTCCGCTCTAACGGGCAAAGCTCAACGGGCACAAACAAACTGCGTGCCGAGCTCGATGAGTTGGCCTTGGACGAGTGGCCCACCCGGCTGCGGCGCCTGATCTCCGACCAGGCCAGCCTGATCCTGCGCCGCAACATCGATCCCGACCGTCCGCTGTCCGAGTACGGCCTCGACTCGCTGGGCGGCCTCGAATTACTTACCCGCATCCAGACCGAAACGGGCATCCGCGTGACGCCCGCCGACATCGCCACAGTTGGCACCATTCGCGGTTTGGCGGAACTGCTGTACGGAAAGCTGGCTCCCGCCGATGCCGCTTGAGGCCGAAAGGGTTTGAATCATGGCATCTGACTACATGACTACGGGAAAGTCCGCTCCGAGCGGACCCGAGAGCCTCGACTTCTTCACCGAGAAGTCGCTCGTCGATGACCCGTACGACTACTACGACGCGATCCGTCGCTGTCCGGCATGGCGTGAGCCGGCGCACGGTGTGGTGATGGTCTCAGGGTACGACGAGGCCATCGCCGTGCAACGCGACGCCGACAAGACCTTCTCGGTATGCAATATCGTCAGTGGACCATGGTCGGGGATTCCGACCAAAACGGACAGCGATGACATCTCGGATCTGATCGAACGGCACCGCCACGGGGTTACATTCGGCGACTACTTCCTAACGTTTGATCCTCCGAAGCACACGGCACACCGCTCACTGTTGAGCCGGCTGTTTACACCCAAGCAGCTCAAGAACAACGAGGACTTCCTGTGGCACCTTGCCGACGAGCAACTCAACCGCTTCGTCGCAAAGGGCAAGTGCGAGATGGTGTTCGATTACAATTTTCCGTACACGCTCGACGCGATCACCGACCTGCTGGACGTACCCGAGGCCGACCGTGACCGATTCCGCAGCGCCGCGAGAGCCAGCAGGCTCGAAGGTGACCGCAGCGGTTTTGTTGGCGTGAAAGAGGAGTGGTTCGTCGAGTACATCGAGGATCGGCGGCGTAATCCGCGCGACGACGTCCTCACCGAGCTTGCCTTGGCAAAGTTTCCCGACGGCACGACGCCCGACCCGATTGACGTTGCCCGCGTTGCCACTTTCATGTACGCAGCCGGCCACGGCACGACGATCGACCTGCTGAGCCTCTCGATGCTCATGCTGGCGGAACGACCAGACTTGCAAGAGCAACTGCGCGAGGACAACTCAAAGATCCCCGCCTTCATCGAGGAAATGCTGCGCTTCGAAAGCCCTATCAAATCGAATTTCCGCCTGGCGCGGCGCAGCACCAGGATCGGTGACCTCGACGTGCAGGCCGGTACCAGCGTATTGGTGATGAACGGTGCGGCAAACCGCGATCCACAGCGGTTCGACAACCCCGACGAATTCCGTCTCGGACGCCCGAACATATTGCATCACATGGCATTCGGCCGTGGTGTTCACACTTGCCCGGGCGCCCCGATTGCGCGTGCTGAAGTGCGGGTGAGTTTGGAACGAATCCTTGCCCGGATGGCAGACATTCGGCTTTCAGAGGCCGAGCACGGGCCCCCCGGCGCTCGTCGGCTCAAATGGGATCGAACCCTACTGTTCAGGCGACTCAAGGAATTGCACCTCGAATTCACTCCGGTTCAGGAGGTGTCCAAAAATGGCCACGCCGTCGTTGACTAGGTTGGCTGTCGGCATTTGCGGCCTGACATTGTCGTTGACCGCCGGGGCCGGGCTCGCGTCCGCCGATCGGGATCTGACCCCGTTTGTCAACACAACCTGCAATTACGGGCAGGTGATATCGGCGCTGCAGGCGGCAGATCCCCAAGCCGCCGCACAATTCAACTCGTCGCCGGAGAGCGTCTCCTTTTTGCGTCAGTTCCTCGCCTCCCCGCCGAGTCAACGCCAGCAGATGGCGCAGATGCTGGCGAGCCAGCCGGGGGCTGACCAGGAGTTTGGGCTAGTCCAGCGGGTGTTCAACACTTGCAACAACTATTGAGCAGACCAGCACCTACCTCCGACCACCGCTAACCTCGTGGAGTTCTCCGTGGCTACCCTCATCGAAGGTTTCCCGCTCATCAACGCGCTGCGTGACGCGGTGTTCCTCTCTGCAACCGTCAGCGAGATCGAAAGGCTGACACCAAGAATGCGCCGCGTCCGGTTCATCGGGCCGCGACTGCGGGGGCTGACCTGGACGCCAGGTCAGCATGTCCGGCTGCAGGTCGAGACTCTGCGTGAATCCGTTCTACGGCTGCATCCATACCCCGTGCTACGCACGTATTCCATCTACGACGTCGACCCCGGCATCGGCGCGCTCGACATCGTGATGGTCGACCACGACGGTGACCCGAAGGACGCGACACCTGCCAGACGCTGGGCGACGGTCACCTCCGTCGGAGATCACGCCCATTTCACCCGGCCCCAGGGCAACTTCGTCATACGCCACGACGCGCCCTACCACCTGTTCGCCGGCGAAGAAACCGCTTCGGTCGCGTTCGCCGCGATGCTGCGATCCATGCGTCCAACCGCCGAGATCTACGGGGTGATCGAGGCCGCGGCCGAAATCGACCACCTTCCCCTGGCCACACCGCTGACCCGGGTCGAGCGCGGTGACGGCCCGGCCGCGAACTCTGCCGTGCTCGCCGACGCGCTGCGCAGCCTCCCACTGCCCGAGTATCCCGGCATCGCCTACCTCGCCGGCGAGGCCCGCACCATACAAACCTTGCGCAAAATATTGATCACCGAACGTGGCTGGGACCGACGCGAGATACGCACCAAACCCTTTTGGACCCCAGGCCGTATCGGGATGGAGTGATTATGGTTGAGACCTGTATTTCTGACCTGCTGTGTGAACGCGCCAGCTTGCAGCCCAATGACACGGCCTTCACCTTTGTTGATTACGAGCAGGACTGGGACGGGGTTGCCGAGAGCCTGACGTGGTCGCAGTTGTATCGGCGGACGGTGAATGTTGCACGGGCACTGCAGGATTGCGGGTCTACGGGGGATCGCGCGGTGATAATGGCCCCGCAGGGGCTTGATTACATCGTGGCGTTCCTCGGCGCACTGCATGCGGGACAGATCGCGGTTCCGCTTGCCCTTCCGTTAGGTGGCGTCAGCGATGAGCGCGTCAGCTCGGTGCTGCGTGACTCGTCGCCGGCTGTCGTCCTCACAACATCGGTCGCCGCGGAAACCGTTGCTGGATACGTCAATTCGCAATCTGGCGGGCCGAATCCATCCGTCGTCGAGGTCGACCTGCTGGACCTGGACGCCCGGACAGGATCCGGCGCCGGGTGCTCTGATCACCTAGAGCTGGCGTATTTGCAGTACACGTCCGGATCGACCCGTCAACCGGCCGGGGTGATGGTCTCGCACAAGAACCTGCTGTCCAATTTCGGGCAGGTCATGTGCGACTTTTGCGCGGAGTACGGAGGCGTCGCTCCACCAGACATGACCATTGTCTCGTGGCTGCCGTTCTATCACGACATGGGTTTGATACTGGGGGTGTGCGCACCGGTTCTGGGCGGAATTCGCGCTGTGCTGACGAGTCCGGTGTCGTTCCTGCAGCGACCGGCCCGGTGGATGCAATTGCTGGCCAAGGAAAGGCATGCATTTTCGGCGGCGCCGAACTTCGCCTTCGAATTGGCGGCACGCAAAACGTCGGGCGAGGACATGGCCGGACTGGATTTGGGGGATGTGCTGGTCATCCTCACCGGTAGCGAACGTGTGCATCCCGCGACGCTGCGGCGTTTCACCGACCGGTTCGCGCGTTTCAATTTGCCGGACGCGGCGGTACGGCCGGGCTATGGGCTCGCAGAGGCAACGGTGTACGCGTTGACCCGCACACCGGCGCAACCACCCAAAATCGTGCACTTCGAATCCGAGAAGCTGGCCACTGGCACCGCGGAGCGCTGCGAAAGCCCAAGTGGTATACCGCTGGTCAGCTACGGGGCGCCGCGGTCACCGATGATACGTGTCGTTGATCCCGACACCAGGATTGAGTGCCCGCAGGGAACCGTCGGCGAGATCTGGATTCGCGGTGACAACGTTGCTATGGGCTACTGGGAGAAGCCTCGAGAGACTAAACGCACATTCGGCGAGCGGTTGATCGCTCCGTCGGCGGGCACACCCGAAGAGTCTTGGCTCCGGACCGGCGACTCTGGATTCTTCTCCGCCGGTGAGCTGTTCATCATCGGACGTATCAAGGATCTGTTGATCGTCTACGGGCGTAACCACTCACCCGACGACATCGAAGCGACCGTCCAGGAAATCACCCGGGGTAGGTGCGCAGCGATAGCGGTTCCGCATGGGGGCGTGGAAAAGCTTGTCGTCATCATCGAAGTCAAGAACCAGAACGCGTCCCACGAAGAGGCAGCGGACAAGCTCGCCGTGGTCGAGCGCGAAGTCACCTCGGCGGTCTGCAACTCGCACGGCGTCGGTATCGCGGATCTGGTTGTGGTAGTGCCCGGTTCGATCCCGATCACCACAAGTGGCAAGGTTCGGCGAGCGGCGTGCGTCGAGCAGTACCGGCAAGGTCAATTCGCCCGCCTGCGCGGTTAGGCGTTACCGCCCCAAGGCCTTCCAACTGGACGCCAGCAGAACTCATTGCTGCCCTGGCGGTGCCAGAGGTAGGTGTCAACACCGCCCAGGCTGGTGCGCATCACAAAGTTCCACACTGAACGGTCTAGTGGAGTTGATTTTTTGCGCGGCGGTCCCCCACTTTGAGAAGTGGAATCTGTGGCCGAAGCCGGCTGACCCGCGGTCGCGCTCCGGTGGATCGCGATGGCTCCGGCCGAGACCCGTTCGCCCGCAGCACCCCGCAGTTGCCTGTTGGACGCGATGGCGCGCGCCGTGATAGCCAGCTCCCGATAGCTGAGCTGGCTATGTTCCTCCGCGCCAGTGGAATCGCCGGCTGGCGATGGGATCGAACTGCCGTTTGTCATCCAGCGGCCCCCCGGCAACATGCTCGACCACATGTCATGCCGCGAGCTTATGGTCGCGTCTGCCGGTCTGGCGCAGGGTAGGGGCCAACTAGAGTAGTGCGAACGCCCAGTTGGGGTAGTGGTAACCAGGTAAGCAGGAAATTGCCCTGCGGCGTCTCGTGTTTTGCGGGATCACCGGATTCGGCGACGTCGCTGTATCTCGCCGAGCCCCGTCGTGGAGTACCTTGTCGGCCATGACATCGCTGCAGGACAAAATCGTTTTCATCACCGGCGGTGCCCGGGGGATCGGGGCGGAGACCGCTCGCCGGCTGTGCGCCAAGGGCGCCAAGCTCGTGCTGACCGATCTCGACGAAGCCGACTTGAAGGCGCTCGCCGCTGAGCTCGGCGAAGACCGGGTGCTGACCGCGGTCGCCGATGTGCGCGATCTGTCTGCCATGCAGGCCGCCGCCGACCGCGCCGTCGAGCGATTCGGCGGCATCGACGTGGTGCTGGCCAACGCCGGCATCATGAGTTACGGCTCGGTGGCCCAAATCGACCCCGACGCCTTCAAACGGTTGCTCGACATCAACGTCCTCGGTGTCTTTCACACCGTGCGCGCCACGTTGCCCGCGGTGATCGAGCGGCGCGGCTACGTGCTGATTGTCTCGTCACTGGCGGCGTACGCGGCGGCTCCCGGCCTGGCGCCCTACAACGCCTCCAAGGCCGGCGTGGAGATGCTGGCCAATGCGCTGCGGCTAGAGGTCGCCTGCCACGGCGTTCGGGTCGGCTCGGCGCATATGTCCTGGATCAACACCGCTCTGGTCCGCGACACCCAAACCGACCTGCCGGCCTTCAACCAATTTCTGGCCAGCTTCCCGTGGCCGATGAACAGGACGACGACCGTCGACAAATGTGCGGCCGCCTTCGTCAAGGGCATCCAGCGCCGCCGCACCCGCATTTACCGCCCCCGCTGGGTAGCGCTGTTCCGCTGGGTCAAGCCGGTGCTGTCCACCCGGGTCGGCGAAATGCCCCTGCACAAATCCACCGCCGAGCTGTTGCCCCAACTGGACGCCCAGGTCGCCGCGCTCGGCCGCTCCATGTCGGCGTCCAACGTCGAGTTGTTGCGGGAAAACCGCGGTTCGGCGCCCAACTAGACGACGTTCGGCGCGAGGTTATTTGCGCCGGCGGCGCAGATATCGCTCGAACTCGGCGGCCAGCGCGTCGCCGTCGATCTTGCCCAGCGCGTCGTTCATGTCGACCTCGGCGTCGCCGCGCTGCTCCAGCGACAGCACGTATTCGGCGAGGTCCTCGTCCTCGGCGGTCATCTCGGTGACCGCCTGCTCCCATTCCTCGGCATCGGTCGGCAGATCCGCCAGCGGCACCTCGATGTCGAGCACGTCTTCGACGCGACGCAACAGGGCCACGGTCGCCTTGGGGTTCGGCGGCTGCGACACGTAATGCGGCACCGCCGCCCAGAACGTCACCGCCGGGATCCCGGCGGCCACGCAGGCGTCCTGAAACACCCCGGCGATGCCGGTGGGGCCCTCGTAGCGGCTCTCCTCGAGACCGAAGCGCTTGGCCGACTCGGGGGAGTAGGCCGCGCCCGAAACCGGAACCGGCCGGGTGTGTGGGGTGTCGGCCAACAGGGCGCCCAGGATCACCACCGTGTCCACATTGAGCTTGTCGGCGATGGCCACCAACTCCGCGCAGAACGTGCGCCAGCGCATGTTGGGTTCCACCCCGTGCATCAGCACGACGTCGCGGTCGCTGCCCGGCGGCCGGCAATGTGAGATCCGCATCGCCGGCCACACCAGCTCGCGGGTAACCCCGTCCACCTGCCGGATCACCGGGCGATTCACCTGGTAGTCGTAGTACGCCTCGTCGTCGATCTCCAAGATCGGGTCGGCTTCCCAGATGGCCTCGAGGTGTTCGAGCGCGTCGCTGGCCGCGTCGCCGGCGTCGTTCCAGCCCTCGAACGCAGCCACGACGACGGTGTGGTGCAGTTCGGGCAATTTGGCTTCGCCAAAGGGAGGGCCGTCGGGCGGGGTCACAGATTTAGCGTACGGCCTTCCGCCCGGCGACGATGCGGACCGTGCGCGGTCCGGTGAGGAGTCGGGCAATTGGATCGAGCCCCGTTCTTCGGGTCACGGTGGCCGTGGATTGTCGGGTGCCGGGGGCTTTGCATAGGCCGACTATTCTTATGGCGTGACTGCCGCTAACGAACACCGCTACGACACGGACGGGGCGATGGGCACCCGGTTGCAGGCCGCGGATCTGACCCTGGACGCCTCCGACAACGGCGCCGCCGCGGTTGAGCCGAAATACGTCCGGCGGCAATCTCGTTAACCTTGGTAACTACTACACTGCCGACAAGATCCGCGAGCTGGCGATCGAGGGCATCGCGGGTCGGGTCGTGCTGGGGCGTCCAGACGTCGGGTGACGACGTAGACTTTTCTGGTCGAGAGGCGTTGCAACGGGTCTCCGGTTCTCCGGTATCCGCCACGCTCGGCAGAGTCAAGGACGCCTTCCGCTACGGAAGGAATGCACGTGACCGCCGTTGAGACGAACACTTCCGCGTCGAACACCTTCGCGCCGAACATCCGCCCCGACTGCACCGACGAACTGACGGCAGCTCTGCGCCAGCGGATCATGGTGATCGACGGCGCGATGGGGACGGCGATCCAGCGGGACCGGCCGGACGAGGCCGGCTACCGCGGCGATCGGTTCACGGAATGGCCGACAGCTCTTCAGGGCAATAACGACCTGCTCAACCTGACGCAGCCGCAGATCATCGAGGGGATCCACCGCGAGTACCTCGAGGCGGGCGCGGACATCCTCGAGACCAACACGTTCAACGCGACCGCGGTCTCGCTCTCCGACTACGACATGCACGAGTTTGCCTATGAGCTGAACTACGCCGGCGCCGCGCTGGCCCGCAAGGCTGCCGACGAGTTCAGCACACCGGAAAAACCCCGCTACGTCGCCGGCGCCATCGGGCCGACGACGCGGACCGCGTCGATCTCGCCGGACGTCAACGACCCCGGAGCCCGCAACATCTCCTACGACCAGCTGGTCGCCGCCTACCTCGAAGCCGCCAACGGCCTGGTCGACGGTGGTGCCGACATCCTCATCATCGAGACGATCTTCGACTCGCTGAACTCCAAGGCGGCGGTGTTTGCCGTCGAGACGCTGTTCGAGGAGCGCGGACGCCGCTGGCCGGTCATCATCTCCGGCACCATCACCGATGCTTCCGGGCGCACGCTGTCCGGTCAGGTCACCGAAGCATTCTGGAACTCGATCCGGCACGCGAAGCCGATCGCGGTGGGCCTCAACTGCGCCCTGGGCGCACCCGAGATGAGGCCCTACATCGCCGAGATGTCGCGGATCGCCGACACCTTCGTCTCCTGCTACCCGAACGCCGGCCTGCCCAACGCGTTCGGCGAGTACGACGAGTCCCCGGAGCGTCAGGCCGGCTACATCGCCGACTTCGCCGAGGCCGGCCTGGTCAACCTGGTCGGTGGTTGCTGTGGAACGGCGCCGCCGCACATCGCCGAGATCGCCAAGGTCGTCGAGGGCAAACCGCCGCGCGAGCTGCCGGAGATTCCGGTGGCCACCCGACTCTCGGGTCTGGAGCCGCTCAACATCACCGACGATTCCCTGTTCGTGAACATCGGTGAACGCACCAACATCACCGGTTCCGCCCGGTTCCGCAACCTGATCAAGGCCGAGGACTACGACACCGCGCTGTCGGTCGCGCTGCAGCAGGTCGAGGTCGGTGCGCAGGTCATCGACATCAACATGGACGAGGGCATGATCGACGGCGTCGCCGCGATGGACCGGTTCACCAAACTGATCGCGTCCGAGCCGGACATCAGCCGCGTCCCGGTGATGATCGACTCCTCCAAATGGGAGGTCAT
>NZ_JAICZA010000139.1 GCF_025933915.1 Mycobacterium sp. | reverse complement strand
TCCTGACCCAGGAGCGGCTGCTGCGCCGCGACATGGGCGTGGGGGAGTTGCTCGGCATGGTCCAGGCCGGCCTCAGCCACACCCTGGGGCGCATCGAATTCGAGGACCTCATCGGCAAGGCCGCCGCGGCGTTGACCGGGCGGCTGCTCGACGACTTGGACGAAATCGGTGAGCGGCTGTTCATCCAGCGGATCGAGTCCCGGATCTACCCGGAGATGCGCGAGCTGGTGCGCGCTCACATGGCCCGCGGCCACACCGTGGTGCTCAGCTCGTCGGCGCTGACCATCCAGGTCAACCCGGTCGCGCGGTTCCTCGGGATCCCCAACACGCTCACCAACAAATTCGAGACCAACGACGACGGCATGCTCACCGGTGGCGTCGAGAAGCCGATCCTGTGGGGTCCGGGCAAAGCGGCTGCGGTGCAACGCTTCGCCGCCGAACACGGCATCGATCTCAAGGACAGCTACTTCTATGCCGACGGTGACGAGGACGTCGCCCTGATGTACCTGGTCGGCAATCCGCGGCCGACGAATCCCGAAGGCAAGATGGCTGCGGTGGCCAAGCGCCGCGGCTGGCCGGTTCTGAGGTTCAGCAGCCGCGGTCCCGTGGGCCTGCGGCGCCAGTTGCGCACGCTCGCCGGCTTCGGATCCATGTTCCCCGTCGCGGCCGGCGCGGTGGGTGTCGGTGTGCTGACCCGCAACCGCAGGCGCGGCGTCAACTTCTTCACCTCCAACTTCTCCCAGCTGTCGCTGGCGATCGCCGGAGTGCAACTCAACGTCATCGGCAAGGAGAATCTGACCGCGCAACGCCCAGCGGTCTTTATCTTCAACCACCGCAACCAAGTTGACCCCGTCATCGCCGGTGCTCTGGTGCGCGACAACTGGGTTGGTGTGGGCAAGAAGGAGCTGGAGAAAGACCCCATCATGGGCACGCTCGGCAAGCTGCTGGACGGCGTGTTCATCGACCGCGACGATCCGGCCGCCGCGGTGGAGACGCTGCACGCGGTCGAAGACCGCGCGCGCAAGGGGCTTTCGATCGTGATCGCCCCGGAGGGCACCCGGGTCGACACCACCGAAGTCGGCCCCTTCAAGAAGGGGCCGTTCCGGATCGCGATAGCCGCGGGCATCCCCATCGTCCCGATCGTGATCCGCAACGCCGAGCTCGTCGCCGCCAGGAACTCGACAGTCATCAACCCGGGCACCGTCGACGTCGCGGTCTTCCCGCCGATCGCGGTGCAGGACTGGACGCTTGACACGCTGCCCGAGCGCATCGCCGAGGTGCGCCAGCTGTATCTGGACACGCTCGCCAACTGGCCCGCTAAAGGGCTCGACGAACTGCCGCAGGCCGACCTCTACGCCGAAAAGAAAGCGGCCGCCAAAGCCCGCGGCCGGACCCCCAAAGCCACCGCCAAGAAAGCGGCGGCGAAAAAGACTCCGGCCAAATCGGCGAGCAAGGCCCGCCCGAAAAAGGCTGCGCCCAAGGCGAATCCGAACGCATCCGAGGTTGCTCTCAAAGACGGTGAGGTGCAACAGCCCGCCGCGGACGGAACCGTCGGCGCCGAATCACCGGAATCGCCGCCCCGAGGGCATCCGTGACCAAACCGGCGGCCGATACCAGCGCGATCCTTGCTGGAACAGACTCGCTGGTATTGGCGTCGATGGCCTCTCCGGTCGAGATGGAACTGGTCACGACGTGGCTGGATCAACAGCGTGCCGGCCACCCGGGCGCGAACTTCGACCTGGTCAAACTGCCGGCACTCGACGCTTCGCCGGAAGCGATGACATCCCTGGCGGAGCAGCTCGACTCTGGAGAAGATCGCTCGATCGTGCCGGTGCGGGTGTTCTGGCTGCCCCCGCCGGATCGCGGGCGGCTCGCGAAGCTGGCCGGGCTTTTGCCCGGCCGGGATCCCTACCATCCCAGCCAACGCCTGCAAACGCAGATCCTGCGCGGCGCTCCGCGGCGGGCGCGGGTGGTGGCCGGCGAATCGGCCACGGTTTCCGAGCTGCGCCGGCAGTGGCGCGACACCACCGTCGGCGACGACAAAAGCGATTTCGCCCAATTCGTGATCCGCCGCGCGATCTTGGCGATGGAACGCGTCGAATACCGAATCCTCGGGCCTCACTACAAGTCGCCACGGCTGGTGAAGCCGGAGATCTTGGCGTCCAACCGGTTTCGCGCCGGCCTGGCGAAGATCCCGGACGCGACCGTCGATGAGGCCGGAAAGATGCTCGACGAACTCGCCACCGGGTGGAGCAGGGCATCGGTCGACCTCGTCGGGGTGCTCGGCAGGATGCTCAGCCGCGGGTTCGATCCAGAGATCGACTACGACGGCTATCAGGTCGCGGCGATGCGCACCGGTCTGGAAGCCCACCCGGCGGTGCTGTTGTTTTCGCACCGGTCCTACATCGACGGCGCGGTGGTGCCGGTGGCGATGCAGGAGAACCGGTTGCCGCCGGTGCACGTGTTCGCCGGCATCAACCTGTCGTTCGGGGCGATGGGCCCGTTGCTACGGCGTTCCGGTGTCATCTTCATCCGCCGCAACATCGGCAACGATCAGCTCTACAAGTACGTCCTTCGCGAATACGTCGGCTACATCGTCGAGAAGCGGTTCAACCTGAGCTGGTCCATCGAAGGCACCCGCTCGCGCACCGGAAAGATGCTGCCGCCCAAGCTCGGTCTGTTGGCCTATGTTGCCGACGCATATCTGGACGGCCGCAGTGAAGACATTCTGCTGCAACCGGTTTCGATCAGCTTCGACCAGCTGCACGAGACCGCCGAGTACGCCGCCTACGCCCGCGGCGGGGAGAAGACGCCCGAAGGCGTCGGCTGGTTGTACAACTTCATCAGGGCGCAGGGCGAACGCAACTACGGCAAGATCTACGTCCGATTTCCCGAGGCCGTGTCGATGCGCCAGTACCTCGGTGCCCCGCACGTCGCGGTGACGCCGGACCCGGACGCCAAACGGCTTGCGCTGCAGAAGATGTCCTTCGAGGTCGCATGGCGGATCCTGCAGGCGACGCCGGTGACGGCGACGGGCCTGGTGTGCGCCTTGCTGCTGACCACGCGCGGCGCGGCGTTGACGCTGAGCCAGCTGCATCACACGCTGCAGGACTCGCTGGACTACCTGGAACGCAAACAGAATCCGATGTCGACCAGTGCGCTGCGGCTGCGCTCACACGACGGCGTTCGCGCGGCGGTCGACGCGCTGTCCAGCGGGCACCCCATCACCCGGGTCGACGGCGGCCGGGAGCCGGTGTGGCGGATCGCGCCCGACGAGCAGCACGCCGCGGCGTTCTACCGCAACTCGGTGATCCACGCCTTTCTGGAGACCTCGATCGTCGAGCTTGCGCTGGCGCACGCCAGGAACGCCGACGGAGACCGCATGGAGGCGTTCTGGGCCCAGGCGATGCGGCTGCGCGATCTGCTGAAATTCGATTTCTACTTCGCGGACTCGGCGACCTTCCGGGACAACATCGCCGAAGAGATGGCGTGGCACCACGATTGGGAAGCCCACGTCGCCGCCGGCGGCCAGGAGATCGACGCGCTGCTGTTCGCCAAGCGTCCGTTGATGGCGGAAGCGATGTTGCGGGTGTTCTTCGAGGCCTATGAGATCGTCGCCGACGTGTTGCGCGGCGCCCCGGCGGACATCGGCCACAAGGAACTGACCGACTTGGCGTTGGGCGTCGGCCGGCAGTATGTGGCACAGACCCGGGTCCGCAGCAGCGAGTCGGTGTCGACGCTGTTGTTCGCCACCGCGCGCCAGGTCGTCGACGACCAGGACCTGATCGCGCCCGCCTCGGACCTGGCCGACCGGCGAACCGCCTTCCTGCACGAACTGCGCGACCTCCTGCAGGACTTCAACTACGTCGGACGGATCGCGCGGGATCAGTTCCTGGCCCGCGAGTTCAAGGCGCGTCAGGACCGTCTGGACAGCCAGGCTCGGTAGCCGGTGCCGCCCGCCAATACCCTGGATGTATGACCGTCGCCCCGCCGGCCGGCAAGGCCCCGGCCGAGGCCGCACCCCAGCGCCGCGCGCTGGTCTGGCCCGTACTGGCCGGTGTCGCGGTGCTGGCCGGCTGCACGGCCGCCGGAATCGGGACGCTCTCGCTGGCAAGCGCGTTGACCGCGACCGGTCTGCCCGATCCGGGTCGGGTGACCACGCTGGGGTTGCCGTTCGTTCGGGCGGCGGGCGAGATCGCCGCGGTGCTCGCGGTCGGGTCGTTCCTGTTCGCCGCTTTTTTGGTGCCGCCGCAACGCGGCGGCGTCCTCGACGCCGACGGCTACCGCGCGCTGCGGCTGGGGACGGCGGCGTCGGGGGTGTGGGCGGTGTGCGCCGCCCTGCTGGTCCCGCTGACCATCTCCGACGTGTCCGGTCACCCCGTCGCCGACCTCAGCCCGCTGCGGATGTGGTCGTTGGCGAGTCTGATCAGCACTGCCTCGGCCTGGCGCTGGACCGCGATCCTGGCCGCGGTGATCACGGTGGCGAGCCTGTCGGTGCTGCGCTGGTCCTGGACGCCGGTGCTGCTCGCCGCGTCGGTGGTGACGCTGATTCCGCTCGGCCTGACCGGGCATTCGTCGGCCGGCGGTTCGCACGACCTGGCCACCAACGGCCTGCTGATCCACCTGGTCGCCGCCAGCCTGTGGGCCGGCGGCCTGCTCGCCCTGCTCGCCCACGCCCTGCGCGGCGGTGACCACACGGGCCTGGCGGCGCGGCGGTTCTCGTCGATCGCGCTGTGGTGTTGGGTCGCGATGGCCTTGAGTGGGCTGGTCAACGCCCTGGTGCGCGTCCATCCGACCGACCTGCTCACCACCGGCTATGGGCGTCTGGTGGTCGCCAAGTTCGTCGCGCTGTGCCTGCTGGGCGGCGTCGGCTGGCGCCAGCGGCGCGTGAGTGTGGCTGCGCTGCAAGCAGATCCGGGCCGCACGGGGGCACGCGGCGCGCTGATCCGCCTGGCGCTCATCGAGGCCGCCCTCTTCGGGCTCACCTTCGGCGTCGCCGTCGGGCTGAGCCGCACCGCGCCGCCACCGCCCCCGGCCCGGCTGCCGTCGGTTGCCGAAGCGGAGATCGGTTACGGCTTCGACGGGCCGCCGACCGTGGCGCGCATCCTGTTCGATTGGCGCTTCGACCTGATCTTCGGCACCGCGGCCATCGTCTTGGCCGCGCTGTATGTGGCGGGTGTGGTGCGACTGCGTCGCCGCGGCGACGAGTGGCCGCCGGGCCGGACCCTTTCCTGGCTGCTCGGCTGCCTGGCGTTGCTGTTCGTGACGTCCTCGGGTGTCGGCCGCTACATGCCGGCGATGTTCAGCATGCACATGGTGGTTCACATGTGCCTGTCGATGCTGGTGCCCATTCTGTTGGCGCTGGGCGCCCCGGTCACCCTGGCGTTGCGGGCGCTGCCGGCGGCCGGACGTCACGATCCGCCGGGCATGCGGGAGTGGCTGTTGACCGCGCTGCACAGCCGCTTCTCGCGGTTCCTCACCAACCCGGTCGTGGCCACGGTGCTGTTCGTCGCCGGGTTCTACGGGCTGTATCTGTCCAACCTTTTCGACACCACCGCGAGCAGCCACGCCGGACATCTGGCGATGAACGTGCACTTCCTGTTGAGCGGCTACCTGTTCTATTGGGTGGTGATCGGAGTGGACCCGACGCCGCGACCCATTCCGCCGCTGGCCAAGGTCGCCGTGGTGTTCGCCTCCTTGCCGCTGCACGCCTTCTTCGGGGTGGTGTTGATGGGCACCAAGAAGGTTCTCGGCGCCGACTATTACCGCTCGCTGGGCCTGAGCTGGCACACCGATCTGTTGGGCGATCAGCGGCTGGGCGGGGGTATCGCCTGGTCGGCGGGGGAATTCCCGTTGGTGATCGTGCTGCTCGCGCTCATCGTGCAGTGGGCACGCAGTGACCGTCGCACCGCCAAACGGCTGGACCGCGCCGCCGACCGCGACGATGACGCCGAGCTGGCGGCCTACAACGCGATGCTCAGCCAGCTGGCGCAGCGCGAGACGTCGGGACCGCTGCGCGATACGCCGCGCGAGGAGTCCTCAGCCGACTAGGTGTAGGCGGATCGATCCACAGTGGCGGTTTCGTCCACAAGGCTGGTGGGCCGGCGCTCGTTCGCCGTCGAGCCGTCGGTACCGCCGGGCTTACTGGCAGCCATAGCCAGAAAGCAATCGAGAAGGGATCAGCCAATGTTCGAGACACCGCTTACCGTCGTCGGCCACATCGTCAACAACCCCGAGCGCCGACAGGTCGGCACCCAGGAGGTCATCAAGTTTCGCGTCGCCAGCAATTCCCGGCGGCGCACGTCCGACGGCGGCTGGGAGCCGGGCAACTCACTGTTCATCAACGTCAACTGCTGGGGCAAGTTGGTGACCGGCGTGGGCGCCGCATTGGGCAAGGGCGCACCAGTGATCGTGGTGGGCCATGTGTACACCAGCGAGTACGAGGACCGCGACGGCAACCGCCGCTCGTCGCTGGAGATGCGTGCGACGTCGGTCGGACCAGATGTGTCGCGAGCAATCGTGCGCATCGAGAAGCCGGGCTACACCGGTCCGACTCCCGGCGACGCCAGCGCAACCCAAGCGGATGCGCCCGACGCTGCGGCGGAAGGCGCCGGGGCCGATGGCAGCGTCGAGTCCGACGACGCAGCGCCGCTGACGCTGTCGGCTTAGCTGCGGGCTGAGCCCGCGAGCAACCATCCAAGGTGAAAGATGACCCGGCACACGACGTTCCGTTACTGCCTCGATCCGACATCCGAACAGCGGAGCGTCTTGGTTCGACATGCGGGCGCCTCACGCTTCGCGTTCAACCAATGCTTGCGGATGGTCACGGATGCGTTGTCAGCCCCAACCAGCGCGCCGGACAAGGTGGTCCCTTGGTCGGGTTTCGACCTGATCAACGCATTTAATGCATGGAAGAAGACCGACGCGGCGGGCCGGACGTTCGCCGTCGATACGGACGGAGTCACCGAGATCCGGGTTACCGGATTGGCCTGGCGAACCGAAGTTTGTCAACAGGTGTTCGAGGAGGCCGCTGTTGACTGTGGTCGGGCTCTGGCCGCGTGGGCGGATTCCCGCACGGGCAAACGGACGGGCCGTCGCGTCGGCTTTCCTCGCTTCAAGCAGAAGAACGGCACCATACCATCCTTTCGGTTGCGCAACCGGCATCGCAATGGCGTTTGGCAGGCAATCCGGGTAGGCGAGGGCCATGCTCGCTCTATCACGGTGCCCGGGCTCGGGGTTATTCGGGTCCACGATGACACACGTCCGTTACGGCGTCTGCTTGCTAAAGATCGGGCCAAAGTTCGTTTCGCTACCGTCAGCTACCGTGCTGGACGGTGGTGGGTGAGCCTGAATGTCGAAGCTGCCGAACTGCATACGGCTCGCCGTCACCGTGCCAGGCCATCGAACGACCACACTGGCTGGGTCGGTGTCGATCGAGGGCTGTCGGCGTTTTTGGTTGCGGCGAGCTCCGATGGTCGTCAGCTTAAGCGCGTCAATGATCCGCCAAGGGCACTAGCCCGCGGCCTCCAACGCCAGCGCCGTCTTGCAAGGTCGTTCTCACGCAAACAAAAGGGCTCGAGGAACCGCAATGAGGCCGCGGAGAAACTGCGTCGGCATCACCATCGTGTCCGCAACATTCGCCGGCATTTCCTTCACCAGGTCTCCAGCGAGTTGGTCAAGACCCACGACCGGCTCGTCCTCGAAGATCTGAACATCGCGGGCATGATGGCGAACCACCGACTCGCCAGAGCTATTTCGGATGCCGCTTGGGGGGAGTTCGCCAGGTTGGTCCATTACAAGCAAGCTTGGCGTGACGGCGTGGTTGCAGTGGCGGATCGCTGGTATCCATCGAGCCGGATATGTTCGGTATGCCAGGCACGCAACAACGAACTGACATTGGCGGATCGATTCTTCACCTGTCCTGAGGGACATCGCCTTGACCGCGACCTCAATGCCGCTGTCAATCTTGCATCCTGGGGTGAGGAGCGTGACCGCGTCGGTGGCTAATACCCGATTCCGGGTCCGGGAGCCCGAAGCACGAGCCCCGGTTAAAAAGGCCCGCCGACGGAAAGGCTCTGGCCGACACCTCGCGGGTGTTGGCGAAACCCTTCCGAGGGACGCGGGAACAGATGTCCAGGCCGAAGTATCGGCTTGAACAGACGACGCCCGAGAGGGGCGGCGCCGGTGACTCAAGGTGGTCATCGGACGCGCTTTAGGATGGTCGCGAGATCACTCTGCAAACCAGAAAGGCATAACCGCGGCATGGCTGAGTTCATCTACACGATGAAAAAGGTCCGCAAGGCGCACGGCGACAAGGTGGTCCTGGACGACGTCACGTTGAGTTTCTATCCAGGGGCCAAGATCGGTGTCGTCGGCCCCAACGGCGCCGGCAAGTCGAGCGTCTTGCGGATCATGGCGGGCCTGGACAAGCCGAACAACGGTGATGCCTTCCTGGCCAACGACGCGACCGTCGGCATCTTGCTACAGGAGCCGCCGCTGAACGAGGAGAAGACCGTCCGCGGCAACGTCGAAGAAGGCCTGGGCGAGATCAAGGTCAAGCTCGATCGCTTCAACGAGGTCGCCGAGTTGATGGCCACCGACTACTCCGATGAGTTGATGGAGGAGATGGGTCGGCTGCAGGAGGAACTCGACCACGCCGACGCGTGGGACCTCGATTCGCAGCTCGAGCAGGCCATGGACGCGCTGCGCTGCCCGCCGCCCGACGACCCGGTGACCAATCTGTCCGGTGGTGAGCGGCGCCGGGTGGCGCTGTGCAAGCTGCTGCTGTCCAAGCCCGACCTGCTGCTCCTCGACGAGCCGACCAACCACCTGGACGCCGAGAGCGTGCAGTGGCTCGAGCAGCACCTCGCCTCCTATCCAGGCGCGATCCTGGCCGTCACCCACGACCGGTACTTCCTGGACAACGTCGCCGAATGGATCCTGGAATTGGATCGCGGCCGCGCCTACCCGTACGAGGGCAACTACTCCACGTACCTGGAGAAGAAGGCCGAACGGCTGGCGGTGCAGGGTCGTAAGGACGCCAAACTGCAGAAGCGGTTGACCGAGGAGTTGGCGTGGGTGCGCTCCGGGGCCAAGGCGCGCCAGGCCAAGAGCAAGGCACGGCTGCAGCGCTACGAGGAAATGGCCGCCGAGGCCGAGAAGACGCGCAAGCTCGACTTCGAGGAGATCCAGATCCCGGTCGGTCCGCGACTGGGCAATGTGGTGGTCGAGGTCGAGCATCTCGACAAGGGCTACGACGGCCGAACGCTGATCAAGGACCTGTCGTTCACCCTGCCGCGCAACGGCATCGTCGGCGTCATCGGCCCCAATGGGGTCGGCAAGACCACGCTGTTCAAAACCATCGTCGGTCTCGAGCAGCCGGACAGCGGCACGGTAAAGGTCGGCGAGACCGTCAAGCTGAGCTACGTCGACCAGACCCGTGCCGGCATCGATCCCAAGAAGAACGTCTGGGAAGTCGTTTCCGACGGGCTTGACCACATCGTCGTCGGCCAGACCGAGGTGCCGTCGCGGGCCTACGTGTCGGCGTTCGGGTTCAAGGGACCCGACCAGCAAAAGCCCGCCGGCGTGCTCTCCGGTGGCGAGCGCAACAGGCTCAACCTCGCGCTGACGCTCAAGCAGGGCGGAAACCTCATCCTGCTGGACGAGCCGACCAACGACCTGGATATCGAGACCCTGAGCTCGCTGGAGAACGCCCTGGTGAATTTCCCGGGCTGTGCGGTGGTGATCTCGCACGACCGGTGGTTCCTCGACCGCACCTGCACGCACATCCTGGCCTGGGAGGGCGACGACGACAACGAGGCGAAGTGGTTCTGGTTCGAGGGCAACTTCGGTGCGTACGAGGAAAACAAGGTGGAACGGCTCGGTGCCGAAGCGGCCCGGCCGCACAGAGTGACCCACCGCAAGCTGACGCGCGACTAATGTCGGCTCTGCCCCCCGCCGCGCAGAAACGGGGCGATTGAGCGCATTGACAACCGTCGCCAGTTGGGAGCAGTCGGCATGACGATCGATCCCGGAGCCAAACAGGATGTCGAGCCATGGACGACCTTCACCCAGCAACGGGACATTCCTGGATGGATCTCGAACGCCTATGTGGAGAGCTATCGCGGTCCGCATAACGACCAATCAGGGGGCGCGGAGACCGGGCGCATCGACCTGACGGTCCCGGCGGGGATCGTCACCCCGGCCATGCTGAGCGCGCACTATCGGCTCGGCGCGCACCGACCCGACGGCGAAAGCCGCGTCGCGGTCTACCCGGCGGAGGATCCCGCCGGGTTCGGGCCGGCGCTGCAAGTCGTCACCGACCACGGCGGCATGCTGATGGACTCTGTCACCGTGCTGCTGCACCGGCTCGGTGTCCCGTACACGGCCATCATGACGCCGGTGTTCGACGTGCATCGCAATCCCGCCGGAGATCTGGTCAGCATCGAGGCGAAGTCCAAGGGCGCATCGCAATACGCCGGCGAGGCGTGGATACATGTGCAGCTCCTGCCGTCCGTCGACAGCAAGGGCCTCACCGAGGTCGAACGTCTGCTGCCCAGGGTGCTGGCCGACGTCCAACAGGTCGCCAGCGACGCGTCCGCCTTGATCGCCGTCCTGAACGATCTGGCCGCACAGGTCGAAGCCAACCCGGACGACCGATTCTCGGCGCCGGACCGGGACGACGTTGCGGCCCTGCTGCGCTGGCTGGGTAACGGCAACTTCCTGCTGCTCGGCTATCAGCGCTGCCACGTGCACGACGGCCGGGTCTCCGGCGACGGGACACCCGGCCTCGGCGTGCTGCGCACCCGCACCGGTTCCCGCCCCCGGCTCACCGATGACGACAGGCTGCTGGTCCTGGCGCAATCGGTGGTGGGCAGCTATCTACGGTATGGCGCCTACCCCTACGCCATCGCCGTCCGCGAGTACGTCGACGGCGGGGTGCTCGAGCACCGCTTTGTCGGGCTGTTCACGGTTGCCGCGATGAACGCGGACGTCCTGGAAATCCCCACCATCTCGCGCCGGGTCCGCGAGGCCCTGGCGATGGCCGACAGCGACCCGATCCACCCCGGCCAGCTGCTGCTCGATGTCATCCAAACCGTTCCGCGCTCGGAGCTGTTCACGTTGAGTGCCGAACGGTTGTTGGCGATGGCCGAAGCCGTGGTGGATCTGGGACCGCGACGAAACGCGTTGTTGTTCCTGCGCGCCGACAGCCTCCAGTACTTCGTTTCCTGCCTCGTTTATCTGCCCCGCGACCGCTACACCACGGCGGTGCGGCTCAAGATCGAAGACATCCTGGTCCACGAATTCGGCGGCACGCGACTGGAATTCACCGCGCGGGTCAGCGAATCACCGTGGGCGCTCATGCATTTCATGGTCCGACTGCCTTCCGATGATCCCGGCGGCGCACCGGTCGACATCTCCGAGGACAACCGGATCCGCCTCCAAGCCCTGCTGAGCGAAGCGGCGCGCACCTGGACCGACCGGCTGATCGCCGCCGCCGCAGAAGGCTCCGTCGGGCACGCCGACGCGGAGTACTACGCGGACGCCCTTCCCGAGGTCTACAAGCAGGCCGTCGAACCGGCCGACGCCATCGACCACATCGCGATCATCAAAGAGCTGCAAGACAACTCGGTCAAACTGGTGTTCCTCGAAGGCGAGAATGGATCCGCCCAGCTGACCTGGTTCATGGGCGGACGCACCGCCTCGCTGAGCCAGCTGCTGCCGATGCTGCAGAGCATGGGCGTCGTGGTGCTCGAAGAGCGGCCGTTCACGGTCACCCGGTCGGACGGGCTGCCGGTGTGGATCTATCAGTTCAAGATATCCCCGCACCCGACCATCAGGTCGGCGTCGACGCAGGCCGAGCGCGACGAGATGGCCGAGCGATTCGCCGACGCCGTCACCGCGATCTGGCAGGGACGCCTCGAGATCGACCGCTTCAACGAACTGGTCATGCGCGCGGGGCTGCGATGGCCACAGGTCGTGCTCTTGCGTGCGTACGCAAAGTACTTGCGGCAGGCCAACTTCCCCTACAGCCAGTCCTACATCGAATCGGTGCTCAACGAGCACCCCTCGACCGCGCGATCGCTGGTCGCGCTGTTCGAGGCACTGTTCGACCCCAACCCGTCAAGCTCCTCGACGAGTCGTGACGCACAGGGGGCCGCGGCGGCGGTCGCCGCCGACATCGACGCACTGGTGGGTCTGGACACCGACCGCATTCTGCGTGCCTTCGCGTCGCTGGTGCAGGCCACGTTGCGGACCAATTATTTTGTCACGCACGAGGGCTCGGCCCGGGCCCGCAACGTGCTGGCCATCAAGCTGGACGCCCAGCTGGTCGACGAGCTGCCACTGCCGCGCCCCAAATACGAGATCTTCGTCTATTCGCCCCGGGTCGAAGGCGTGCACCTG
>NZ_JAICZA010000315.1 GCF_025933915.1 Mycobacterium sp. | reverse complement strand
GCTGGCAGGCCTCGTCTTCGCCGCTCACGGCGCTCGCGCCGACTCAAGCTCGAGCTTCGTGTCGATGGTGAACAGCGCGCGGTCGGCGCACGGCTTGGCCGGCCTGTCGGTCAGCTCCGACCTGTCCGCGGCGGCGCGCGCGCAGGCAAGCCGGATGGCGGCGTCCCGAACCCTGGCGCACACGCCGAACCTCGGCGGGGCGGTGTGCTGCTGGTCGGTGATCGGGGAGAACGTCGGCGAGGGACCATCGGCCGCGGCGATCGAGACGGCGTTCATGAACTCGACCGAGCACCGCGCCAACATCCTGTCCGGCTCCTACACCCAGATCGGTGTCGGCGCGGTCGTCGACTCAGCCGGCGTGATGTGGGTGTCGGAAATTTTCCGCCGACCGTCGGGCGCCGTGGCGGCGCCAGCCCCCAAACCGGTCGTGACCCACCACGCGGCGCCGCAGCCTGCGCCGACCCAACACCACACAACGGTCCGGCCGCCGGTCGCCACGCTGACCGTCGCCGCGCCGCCCGCTGCCCAGCCGCCGGTGGCGGCCCAGACCCGGGCATCGCGCGACCTGAGCCGAGTGTCACTGGCCGAAGCGCAGCGGTTGGCCAGCCAGCTCGACAACGGGCCCGGCGTGCGCGGCCCCGACCCGGTCACCCGGCTGCTCGACTTCGTCGCGATCAACGCGACTCTCAACTAACCGGGCACCAGAGCGACACCTGGATTCGGAAAACTTTCCTTGAATTTCCGGGGTTTCGAAGCACCCCGCTGACCTGCGACGACGCGCGTTTTCGCACGTCAGGGCACGGTTGACAGGGGCAGGACATGAACCGATATGTTCCCGGCGTCCACCGAGTTTTCGACCGAGGAGAACCCGTCGCGATCTCGAAACCCTGAGTCATGGGCGGCCCGCGCGGCACCGCGCCGGCGTCGCCTCGGTGCCAGGCCCAGGTGTGAAGTGATCAGCGCACGACGCCGTTCCGGTCGGTAGGGGGTGCGACACCCGGGAGGGTTCGGGCGCCCAGTAGACAACGGTGGCGCTGCCGCAGCCGGCGGGAGCGCTATCGGTCCGAAGGGCGCCCGACCCTTACCCTCTGCCATTGGCGGTCGTACGCCGTCGGCCACCGAGCCGTTCCGGCCGGTCACCCTTAGACACCGGATGCCCTGCCAGCGCACCGTTAGACGGGTGTCCGCGGGTGAAGTCGGGCGTCTTCGGCCCCGCCCTGGAGCTTCGCCTCCAGCTTCGCGTCGAGCTTGCCGCCCAGCGACGCCTGACGGGAGCGCCGGAGCAGCCCTCGGCGTTGTACCGTGCGAGAAAGTCACCAGCGTCGCCAACCCCTGAAGGAGGCTGCCTTGATGTGGCCTGCCAGCGGGGCCGCGACGCTGAACCACGATGACAATCCGCGTGTCAGCGGCGCGCCAGACCGTCGTCGTCCGGATTGGCGCCGCTTCCCAGGCCGTGCGGTCACTCTCGGGGCGCTGGGCGGGCTCGCGCTCTACTCCGCGTTTCCGCCGCTGGGCTGGTGGCCGATGGCCATCCCCGCGGTCACCGCGATCACGCTGGCCTGCCGCGGTCGCAGTTGGCGAGGGGGCCTGCTCGTCGGGGTCGCCGCCGGGCTCGCCGAGTTCGTCCCCTTGATTTTCTGGCTGCACGTCGTCACGCCGCTGGCGTGGATCGTCCTGGCGATCGCCCAATCGCTCTACCTGGCCGCCCTCGGGGCCGGTCTTGCCCTCCTCGTCGGACGACTGCCCGGCTGGCAGGTCTGGTCGGCCTGCGCGTGGGTCGGCGAGGAGTTGATCCG